>DASZJR010000024.1:0-12846 GCA_035947855.1 Candidatus Dormiibacterota bacterium | reverse complement strand
CACAAGTCAATACCTGAGCGGCCGCATGGTGGAATCCCTCCCTCCTGGGCATCTACTAGTATTGCGGCCCCGCCGGCCCGATCCGACCCCTCCGGCGCGCGCGTTTCCCCCTTCGCGCGCGCGCCGGAGTCGCGGCCGGCCTTCCATCTCGCCCCTGGTCGGCGCGGTGTCATTGATCGCGGCCGCCCTGCTGCTGGTCGCGCAGTCGGCGGCCGCCACCCAGGCGAGCTACCAAATCGCGACGCTGAAGCAGGAGCAGGCGCGCCTCAGCGGCGAGCACGACCAGCTCCTGGCCCAGCTCGCCGGCGACCGCGCCGCCAACCGGGTCGCCACCGCGGCGCAGCAACTCGGTCTCTCCCATCCGAGCCGCTGGCAATACGTTCACGGCACCGGCTCGCCGATCGCGCTCGGCCCGCGTCCCGCGAACTCGGGCCGTCCCGGCGTTTGGGACGGCGTGCTGGCCGTGTTGGGTGCGGTGATCGGGCGGCCGCTGACTTCCCAACCAGCGCACTAACCGGACGGCGGCCGTGAGGGGCACCCAGGAACTCGAGCCGCGCAGCCGCATCCTTACATTGATGGCGCTGGTGCTCTGCGCCTACCTGGTCCTGCTGGGCCGGCTCGCCTACTGGCAGGTCTGGCGCCACTCGGACTTGGCTCGGCTGGCAGCCACCTACCACGACGACACCATCACCCTGGCCGCCTCGCGAGGCAACATCCTCGACCGGAACGGCGCCCTTTTGGTCACCAACACGCCGGTCTATTCGATCTTCGCGTCGCCGGACCAGATCACGGGCGCCGAGCGCAACGATATCGCCGCCAAGCTGGCACCGGTGCTCCAGCTCACCCCTGCCGATATCGAGGTCAAGCTCGCGTCGGCGCGGCAGTTCGTCTACCTGGCCCGGCGCGTTCCGGCCTCGGTCGCCAAGCAGCTGGACGCGCTGCGCCTCCCCGGAATCGGGAAGGTCGCCGAGACCCAGCGATCCTATGTCGACGGCGGCGTCGCCGGGACAAGCCTCGCCGCCAACCTGTTGGGTTTCGCCAACGACGCTGGAACCGGTAACTACGGCATCGAGGGGTATTACGACAAGACCCTCGCCGGCCAGGCGGGTTTCGAGGCGACGGTGCGCGACCTGGCGAACCAGCCGATCGTCCTCAGCGATCGCCAGCGCCGCGAGCCGGTGAACGGCATGACGTTACAGCTCTCGCTCGACAGCACGATCCAGGTGGTCGCCGAGCGAGCGCTGGCCGACGGCGTACAGAAATATCAGGCCGAAAGCGGCTCGCTGGTCATCATGGAGCCGGCCACCGGCCGCATCGTCGCCTGGGCTGATGTGCCCAGCTACAACGCGAACCAGTTTGCGACGACGCCAACGGCACAATTCATCGACCCGATCGTCTCGAATCTTTACGAGCCGGGATCGGTGATGAAGGTCGTGACGTTGGGCGGCGCGCTCGACGACCATGCCATCACGCCGGACACGCGGTTCAATGAGACGGGCGTGGCGGTGGTGGGCGGCGTCGCGATCCGCAACTGGGACAACCGGGCCCACGGGAACGTCACCATGACCCAGGTCCTCGAGAACTCGCTCAACGTGGGCGCGGTCAAGGCCCAGCAACTGGAGGGGGCCGCCCCTTTCTACCAGTACCTGCAACGCTTCGGCATCGGCGCCGCGACCGGCGTCGACGTCGCGGCGGAGACGGCCGAGCCGCTTCGTGATCTCGCAAAGTGGAAGCCGATCGAGCTCGCGACCGCCTCCTTCGGCCAGGGAATCGACACCACGCCCATCGAGATGCTGGCCGCCGTCAACGTAGTCGCCACCGGCGGCAACCTCGTCTGGCCGCACGTCGTGGACCAGGTGATCGACGCGAACGGGACGCGCCATCCGGTTCAGCCCCGCATCGTCCGCCAGGTGATCAGCGCGAAGGCCGCGCAGGAGATGCAGCAGATGATGGTGGGCGTTGTCGAGAAGGGCTCCGGTTTTGCCGCGCGGATCGACGGCTTCAAGAACCGGATCGCCGGCAAGACCGGCACCGCCAGCATCCCGGAAAACGGGAAATATCTTCCGGACGCGACCATCGGCTCCTTCGTCGGCTTCGTGCCGGTCGATCACCCGCAGTTCATCATGCTGGTGATCGTCCGCAAGCCGAAGGTTCTCTTCGAGGGTGCGTATGTCGCGGCCCCCATCTGGAAAACGGTCGCCAGCGCCCTGATCACCCAGTGGCAGATCGCCCCGTGAGGCGGCGGTGGAGGCGACAGCGAGAATAGTGATGCTGTGGGCATGTCTGTGAAGGACGTGGTGAACGCGACCCGCGGTCGGCTGCTCAGCGGTCCGCACGATGTCACCTTCACCCAGCTCTTTGTCGATTCGAGGGAGGTGAAACCAGGCGGCCTGTTCGTTGCCTTGCGCGGCGAGCAGCACGACGGGCACGTCTTCATTCCCCAAGCGATCGAACGCGGTGCCGCCGGGATTCTCTGCGAGCGGCCACCGCAGGGCGTCGAAGGCGCGGCCGTGATCCAGGTGGAGGACACCCGCCAGGCGCTCTTCGACATCACGGCCGACCGGCTCGCCCGTCAGCCACACCCGATCGTCGCGATCACCGGCAGTGCCGGCAAGACGACGACCAAAGACCTGATCGCGCACGTGCTCGGGCGACGGCTCCGGGTGCACAAGAGCGAAGGCAACCTGAATACCTACACCGGCATCCCGATGACGATCTTCCAGATGGATCCGCGCGACCGCGCGCTGGTCGTCGAGTATGCGATGTCCCGCGCGGGCGAGATCCGCGAGTTGACCCGCGTGGCCCCGCCCACGATCGGCGTCGTCCTCAACGTCGGCCTGGCGCACGTTGGTTTCCTGGGTTCGATCGAGGGTGTGGCGGCGGCCAAGCGCGAGCTGGTCGAAGGACTCGCTCCCGGCGGGCTGGCGGTCCTCAATGCTGACGACCCGCGGGTTCGCGCCATGTCGGCGGTGGCACGCCGCTTCACGCTCTTCGGCGTGTCAAACGACGCCACCGTTCGCGCCGAGAAGATCCGGCTCCATGGCCTCGAGGGCAGCACCTTCATGCTGCTCACGCCGCGGGGGAAAGCGGAGGTCTATCTCCGCCTGCCCGGCCACCACAGCATCTCGAATGCGCTCGCCGCCGCCGCCGTCGCGTTGGAATTCGATTTCGACGCGCCGGCAATCGCGTCGGCGCTGCACGGCTTCGCGCCACCGGCGCGGCGGATGAACATCGTGTCCGGACGCAACGGCGCCACCGTGATCGACGACTCCTACAACGCCAGCCCCGGATCGATGCTCGCGGCGCTCGAGGTGCTGAGCCTGGCGCCCAAGGGCTCACTGAAAGTGGCGGTGCTGGGAGACATGCTGGAGTTGGGTGACCATGCGGAGCGCGCCCACGAGGAAATTGGTTCGCTTGCCGGCAGGACCGCCGACGTCCTGATCGCGGTCGGGGAATACGCCCCTCGCGTGGTGCAGGCCGCGCGCCGGGCAGGCTTGCCCACCGATCGCGCCTTCGTCGTCGAGAGCGCCGAGCAGGCGGTGGCCTCGTTGACCCCCTTGCTCACCGCGCAAACCCAGGTGCTCGTCAAGGGCTCCCGTGGCATGCGTCTGGAGCGCGTCGTCGAGCAGATTCGTGAGGCGCCATGAGGCCATTGATCGTCTTTGTCGCGGCCCTCGTCGTGAGCGCCCTCGTTTTCCCAGCGGCGATCGGCCAGTTGGCCCGGGCACGGATGGGCCAGCAAATCCGCGAGGAAGGCCCGGCCGCCCACCACGGGAAGGCCGGGACGCCGACCGCGGGCGGCCTGGTGTTCGTGCTGGTCGCGCTCGTGCTTTACCTGATTGCCGACCGCTCGCTGGCCGGTGGCTTCGTGCTCACCGCGCTGGTGTTGGGCGGGGCCCTCGGTTTCATCGATGACTTCGCCGCCATCCGCGGCGGGCGCAACCTCGGGCTGAAGGCCCGGCAGAAGATCGTGATCCAGCTGGCGACGGGCGCGCTGCTCGGCTATCTCGCCCTGCGCTGGGGGCTGACCAGCCAGCTCGTCCCCTTCGATGGACGGCACCCGCTCGGTGGCTGGATCATCGTCGTCGTCACGGCGCTGGCCGTGGCAGCCGGCTCCAACGCCTTCAACCTGACGGATGGCAGCGATGGCCTGGCCGCGGGAGCGGGCGCGATCACCTTCGGCGCGCTGGCAATCATCGCCGTCTTGCAACATCGACCCAGTGCGGGTCTGATGCCGGCCCTCCTGGCGGGCGTCCTGACCGGTTTCCTGTTCTACAACTTGTTTCCGGCGCGCGTCTTCATGGGTGACACGGGGAGCCTGGCGCTGGGGACGGCCATGGTCGCGGCGGCGATCGCCACCGGCTTCCTCTGGTATCTGCCGCTGCTGGCCTTCGTCTTCGTCGTCGAGACCGTCTCGGTCATCGCGCAGGTCGCGAGCTTCAAGATGACCGGCAAGCGAATCATCAAGATGTCGCCGCTGCACAACCACTTCATCGTCTCCGGATGGCGCGAGATGCCGATCGCCGTCTGGTTCTGGACCGGGTCGTTGGTCGCCGCCGTGCTTGCGCTGGCGCTAGCGCGGCCCGGGGCCGCGGCGTGAAGGGCCGGCACGCGCTGGTCCTCGGCTACGGCCGCAGCGGACGGGCGGCCGCATCCTTTATTACCGGTCGCGGAGGATCGGTCCGAGTGGTCGATCGCGCCGACACCCCGGAGCTGCGCGCCGAGCTCGAGGGGGCAGGGATCCAGGCCCGTCTGGGCGGTTACGGCATAGAGGATCTCAACGGCACAGACCTCCTGGTGGTGAGCCCCGGTGTGCCGTGGGATGAGCCGCTGGTCGAGACCGCCCGCCGGCGCGGCATCGAAGTGACCAGCGAGATCGACCTCTTCTTCCGCTCATGTCCCGCCCGCATCGCCGGGATCACGGGAACCAACGGCAAGACGACCACCACGGCGCTCACTGCGGAGGTCCTCCGTGCCGGCGGGCTGCGGGTGATGCGGGGCGGCAACATCGGCGAGCCCGTACTCGACCGCATCGACCAACTCCGCCCGGACGATTGGGTCGTGCTGGAGCTGAGCAGCTTTCAGCTGGAGTCGATCACCACGCCGCGGTTGCACATTGGCGTGGTGCTGAACGTGACGCCCGATCATCTCGACCGCCACAAGTCGTTCGCGCGCTACGTCGAGATCAAAGCACGCGCGATTGCCTTCATGGAGCCAGAGGACCACGCGGTGCTCAACGTCGATGACCCAGCCTGTGCCGGAATGCGGACACAGACGAAGGGCCAGGTGCTGGCGTTCGGTCTTCATCAACCCGTTGACCGGGGCGTCACCCTGGTGGATGGCTGGGTCACCATCGCGCACGCGGGAGTAAAACGTCGGGTGCTGCCGGCCGCCGAGGTCCCGCTCCCCGGCGACCACAACCTCAGTAACGTGATGGCGGCTGTCGGCGCCGGCGACGCGGCCGGTGTCGCGCCCGAGCGGCTGGCCGCTGCCGTGCGGCAATTCAAAGCCGTCGAGCATCGGCTGGAGCCGATCGGCTCCTTCAACGGCGTCCGTTGGTACAACGACTCGAAGGCGACCAACCCGGACTCGACCTACAAGGCACTCGCGGCCTTCAGCGAGCCCATCATCCTGATCGCCGGCGGCCGCAACAAAGGCATCGAGATCGAGCCGCTGGCCCGGGCAATCGCCGGCCGGGTCGCCGCACTGGTGACCATGGGGGAGACGGGCGAGGAGCTGGCCCGCCGGGCGCGCGACGCCGGCCTGAACAAGGTCGAGCGCGCGGAGGACCTGGCCGATGCCGTGCGCAAGGCCGCCGCGCTGGCGCCGCCCGGGTCGGTCGTCCTGCTGTCGCCGGCCTTTACCAGCTACGACATGTTCCGCGACTACGAGGACCGGGGCCGGCGCTTCAAGGCGACCGTGCTCGCGGAGCTGAGCCGGTGAGGGCGCGGGCCGCGCTCGAGCTGCCGGCCGCGCGCCGGACACTGGCCTCCACCCGTCTCTGGCGTCGCGGTGACCGCGCGCTCGTGCTCGCCGTCCTCGCACTGACGGCCTTCGGGCTGGTGATGGTCTTCTCCGCCTCCGAGGTGCAGGGTTGGCTCTGGTTCCACAACGCGGCCTATTACTTCGAGCGGCAGCTGCTCTGGCTCGCACTCGGCGTCATTCTGCTGTGGGCCGCGGCCCACATCGACTACCACCGGCTGCGACCGCTCGCCTGGCCGCTGGCGGGCGTGACCGTCGTCCTGATGGTGGTCGTGCTGCTGCCGCATTTCGGCATCGAGGTCAACGGCGCCCGGCGTTGGCTGCGGCTGGGGCCAATGCAGATGCAGCCGGCCGAGCTGGCCAAGGTCGCCAGCATCGTCTTCATGGCCCTCTGGTTGGAGCGCCATCGGGAGCGGATCGGTTCGCTCGAAGACGGCGTCGTCCCCTTCCTCGCGCTGCTGGCACTCGTGACCCTACTCGTCATTCTCGAACGAGACCTGGGCACCACCATGATCGTCGCCGGCATCCTGCTCTCCCAGTTCCTGGTGGCCGGCGGGAAAAAGCGTCACCTCCTCTTGCTGCTGCTGATCGTGGGCCTCTGCCTCTATGTCTTCATTCGCATGGAGCCCTACCGGCTGCATCGCATCCTGGCCTTTGTCGACCCGTGGTCCGATCCGCTCAACACCGGCTTTCAGGCGATCCAGTCGGTGGTCGCGCTCGGCTCCGGGGGCGTGACCGGGCTCGGGCTCGGGCACAGCATTCAGAAATATCAATGGCTGCCGTTCGCGCACACCGACTTCATCTTCGCCATCGTGGGCGAGGAGACCGGCCTGATCGGGACTACGATGGTGCTCGCGCTGTTCGGGCTCTTCACCTATCGGGGCTACCGCGTGGCACTCAAGGCCCCGGATGCCTTCGGCTCCTTACTCGCCTGCGGGGTGACGACCTGGATCGCCTTCCAGGCGCTGATCAACATCGCGGCCGTCACCGTGACCTTGCCCACGACCGGGATTCCGTTACCCTTCATCAGCTACGGGGGCTCCTCGCTGGCGATCACCCTGCTGGCGGTCGGCATACTGATGAACGTTTCGACCCAGAGCGAGAAGGTGGGATGGATACGGCATGCGAGTATTGATCTCGGGCGGCGGCACGGGCGGACACTTGTTCCCGGCGATCGCCGTCGCGCAGGCGCTGTCGCGGAAAGATCCTGACGCCACCATCCTGTTCGCGGGGCGCCGCGAGGGGATCGAAGCGAAAACGGTCGCGAGTCATGGCATGCCCTTTGTTGCCATCCCGGCCGCGCCGCTCTACACGGAGCAGGTTTGGCGCAACTGGACACTTCCGGCGCTGCTGGGGGCCGCGCTCTGGCAGTCCTGGCGGCTCCTGGACCGGTTCAAGCCCGACGTCGTGCTCGGCACGGGCGGGTACGTCAGTGTCCCGCTCATCATGGCGGCCGGCCTGGCCCGCGTGCCGATCGTCCTGCAGGAACAGAACCTGATGCCCGGGCGCGCCACGCGGGCGCTCGCCCGGTTCGCCGGGAAGGTCGCCACTGCCTATCCGGAATCCTCGCGCTTCCTCCCGGCGGCGAAGACGGTCGTCACCGGCACGCCGGTCCGGACGGAGTTCTGGCGTCGAAAAGAGAATTTCCCGCAGCAGCCGCAGACCCTCCTGGTGCTGGGTGGCAGCCAGGGTGCCCATCGGCTCAACCAGGCGGTCGCGGACGCGCTCCCCTGGCTGCTGGATCGCCCCGGCGTCGGGATCTCGCACCAAACGGGCGCACGCGAGATCGGCGCCATGCAGGCGGTCAAGGCCAAGCTTCCCCCAACGCTGGCGGCACGCTACCAGCCCTTCGCCTTTGCCAACGACCTGGCCGACCGGATCCGGGCCGCGGACCTGGTCATCAGCCGGGCCGGCGCCAGCACCCTGAGCGAGGTGAGCGCGATCGGCGTACCGATGATCCTGATCCCCTATCCGTACGCCGGGGGCCACCAGCGAATGAACGTCAGACCCTACGAGTCGGCGGGGGCCGCGATCGTGATTCCCGACGAAGAGGCGGAAGGGCGTCTCCGCGGGGTCGTCACCTCCGTCATCGATGATCCGGCCCGATATCGCAAGATGGTCGAGGCCATGCGAGGATTGGGGCGGCCGTACGCCGCCGAAGAGGTTGTCAGGCTCCTCGAAGAGGTGGCGCGGCACCACTGATGCGGATCCATTTCATCGGCATCTGCGGCTATGCGGTCTCGGGGCTGGCGCTCGTCGCCAAACAGCTCGGCAACGACGTTACCGGGTCCGACGAAGATGCCTATCCGCCGACGACCGACATCCTGACGCAGGCCGGGATCAAGTGGGTCGATGGGCATGCGGCCGCCAATATCACGCGCTGGGGGAAGCCGGATCTCGTCGTCCAGGGCAACCAGGTGCGCGACGGCAATCCGGAAACAGAGGCGGTCAAGCGGCACCATATCCGCCTCGTCAGCGAGGCCGAGTACTGGGGCGAGCTGACCGCTGACCGTTTTCGCATCGTCGTGGCGGGCTCGGCCGGGAAGACGACCACGGCCAGCCTGATCGCCTGGATTCTTCGCAGCGCGGGGCGCAATCCCGGGTTCCGCCTCGGCATGACGGCGCGCGACCTCGGCTCGGCGGCGGCCTGGGGCAGCGGGCGCGAGTTCGTTTTCGAGGGCGACGAGTACACTTCGGCGGTCTTCGATCCGCGCCCCAAGTTCCTGCACTTCGCCCCCCAACTGGCGGTGCTCACCAACATCGATTGGGACCACCCCGACGTCTTTCCGGATCCGGGGTCTTACGAAGCGGTCTTTCGTCAGCTGCTCGAATATCTCGGACCGGAGGACCGGCTGATCGCCAACTCGGACGATCCGACCGTCCGCCGGCTGCTCAGCCGGACGCGCGCCAACGTCGAGACCTACGGTCTCCGCGGCGGGGCCGACTGGCATGGCCGCGACGTGCAGATCGAAGGCGATGGGATGCGCTTCACCGCCTGGCACGAGGCAAAGGTCCTGGCCGTCGTCACCACCAGGCTGCCGGGAGAGCACAACGCCGCGAATGCGCTGGCGGCGCTCGCGGCTGCTGTCCGGATCGGCGTGCCCGTCGCCGCAGCGGTGGAGGCGATCGGAAAATTCCAGGGCGTCAGCCGCCGCTTCGAAGTCCGTGGCCAGGTGCGGGGCGTCACGCTGGTCGACGACTATGCGCACAACCCCGCGAAGGTGCGCGCCACGCTGAAGGCGGCGCAGGAGCGCTTTCACCCAGGACGGGTGCTGGCCTGCTTCGTGCCGCACACCTACTCGCGCACCAGGAGCCTGTTGGACGCCTACGCCGACGCCTTCCAGGGGTGCACGCTGGTCGTGATCGGGCCGATCGAGCCCGCCCGCGAGCGCCACCTCGCGCACACCGTGAGCTCGCAAGACCTGGCCAGGGTGATCCGCGGGGTGGACGAAGTCGTCACGGCGGATTCGGCCCGCTCCGCCGCCTACAAGCTGGCATCGGCCGCGCGCCCCGGGGACGTGATCGTCTATATGTCGGTGCGCGGTTTCGATGATGTCATCGCGAAAACCGCCGAGGTGCTGGAGCGCTCACCGGTTGCCTGACGCCTGGTTGGCGGCGATTCCGGGCGTGCGCGAGCACGAGCCGCTCGGCCCGCACAGCTGGTATGGAATCGGCGGGCGCGCCCGCTATTTCCTGGGGCTCGACGACGATGCCACCCTTCCTGAATTGATCGGCGGTCTGACCAGCGAGCACATGCCCTACCTGGTGATCGGAGCGGCCACCAACACGCTCTTCGCCGCCGACGAGCTGCCCGGATTGACGATCAAGCTCGGCACGTCGCGCCTGACGTTCGAGGGAAGCCGGGTTACGGCATCCGCCGGGTACCTGATGCCAAAGCTGGCCTCAGAAACCGCGAAGGCCGGACGGACCGGCCTCGAGTTCGGCGCGGGCGTGCCCGGCACAGTCGGCGGATCGGTGGTGGGCAATGCGGGCGCCTTCGGACGCGAGGTGAAAGACGGACTCCTCAGCACCGACGTCATCGATCCGGAGGGCCGGCTGCACACGCTCTCCGCGGCCGACTGCCGCTTCAGCTATCGCGACTCGATCTTGAAATCGGAGAAGCCCGGATGGATCGTCCGTTCGGCGACGTTCGAGACCGGGGAGGGCGACCCCTCCCGCATCCGCGAGCGAATCAAGGAGGTCCAACAGCACCGGCGCCAGACCCAGCCGATCGAGAAGCGCAGCCTGGGGAGCACGTTCAAGAATCCACCGGACGACGCCGCCGGCCGCCTCATCGATGCCTGCGGTCTCAAGGGGCGCCGTATCGGCGGCGCGCAGATCTCAGAAAAGCACGCGAACTTCATCGTCAACCTGGGGGGAGCCAGCGCGGATGACGTGCTAGCCTTAATGGCCGAGATGCGGAATCGCGTCTTCGAACGGTTCGGCATCGAGCTCGAACCGGAGGTCCGCGTCATCGGCCGGACGCCGAGCCGATGAGCCGGCTGCGGATCGGAGTCCTCTTCGGTGGACGGTCGACCGAGCACGAGGTCTCCATCCTGTCCGCCCAGTCGATCATTTCCGCGATGGATCCGCAGCGGTTCGAGGCGGTACCGCTCTACATCGACAAGAACGGGCGCTGGCTGGTGGGTGGGTCGCTCACGCGGCTCGTGAGTGAGGACGCGGCCAGCGAGTACGTCTACCTGCCGCCCGACCCGACACAACGATCGCTCGTGCCGGCGCAGGACGGGGCCGGAGCGCCGCCCACGCTGCCGGCGCTCGACGCGGTCTTCCCGGTGTTTCACGGCCTCAACGGCGAGGACGGGACCATCCAGGGCGTGCTCGAGCTGGCCAACATCGCGTATGTGGGCGCCGGTGTGCTCGGTTCGGCGCTTGGGCTCGACAAGATCTACATGAAGCGCGCCTTTGCCGCTGCCGGCTTGCCGATCGTCGACTATCTCCCCATCACCCGACGGCAGTACGAGCAGGACCCGAACGCTTTCATCGCCCTGGTCGAGGAGCGCCTGGGCTATCCGTGCTTCTCGAAGTTCGCCAACTCGGGGTCGAGCGTCGGCACGACAAAGGCTCACGACCGCGCCGAGCTGGTCGGCGGCCTGCGCCTCGCCGCCAACTTCGATCGCAAGTTGTTGGTCGAGCGGGCGGTCGATGCTCGTGAACTGGAGGTCAGCGTGCTCGGCAATGATGAGCCACAGGCCTCCGTCGTCGGTGAAATCGTCCCGGCCCACGAGTTCTACGACTACGACGCGAAATACCTGGACGAAGGATCGCGGCTGCTGATCCCGGCTGCGATCGAGTCCGGCGTTGCGGAGAACGTTCGCGGCATGGCGTTGCAGGCCTTCCAGGCCGTCGACGCCGCGGGAATGGCGCGCGTCGACTTCTTCATGGAGCGCAAGACCGGCCGTGTCCTGGTGAACGAGCTAAATACGATTCCGGGCTTCACCCGCATCAGCATGTACCCAAAGCTCTGGGAGGCTTCGGGACTGTCGTATCCGAAATTGATCGAGCGGCTCGTGGACCTGGCGATCGAGCGCTTCAGCGACAAGCAGCGCTCGCAAACCGCGATCGACACGAAGCTCCTCGAGAGCGGGACGAACGAATGACGGTAGGGACCATTGCGAAGCGCCGTCGCGGTACGGTGCCGGCACCGGCCACGCGCGTGGGGACGGGACGCGGATGGATCTGGGCCGCGGCGCAGATCGCCGTGCTCGCTGGCGAGGTCTTCGCGCTGCTCTTCCTGCTGGCTCAGCCCGCCTTTCGCCCGCGGCACGTGGAGGTGGTGGGCACGAAACATCTGACGGTCGCGCAGGTGACGGGCGCACTGAATCTGCCGGCCGAGCGCAGCATCTTCCTGCTCAACCAGACCGATCTAGCAAAGCGTCTGCAGGCGCTGCCGTGGGTGCGCGCGGCCAGCGTCAGCCTGGCCCTGCCGGACCGGGTCTCGGTCAGGGTCACCGAATGGACGCCGTCCGCGGTTCTCCAGATCGGCGAAACGACCTATTACCTGAACGACCTGGGTGAGGTGCTCGATCCGGCCGCCGAGGCCGGCAGCCTGACGGTCGTCAACCGGCCCGGCTTCGGGCCGGCGAACGACGGCCAGCGCGCGCTCGACAGCGCGCTGCTGCCCATGCTGGTTCAGCTGCGCGCCGGTTTTCCCGCGGCCTTCAAGATCTCCGTCACCTCGTTCCAGCTGGACGGCCGCGAGGTGCTCACCGCGCAAACCGATCGCGGATGGACGATCATCTTTGGCCAGATGGTCACCGCCGATGATCGCGCCAGCCTCGAGCCCAAGCTCGCCGCGTTGCGAGCGCTGAGCAGCCGGATCGATCTCATTTCGGCGCCGATTCAGTACATCAACCTCGAGAATCCGCACGCGCCCGCGGTGCAGATGCGAGCGCACAAATGAGGTTACCGGCGAGCGGATCGCGCGAGGCGCTCTGGCTGGTGGCCGCGGTGTTCGTCTTCGGCACCGTTGGCATCGTTCTCGGGCTCAATGCCCCGGTGCAAATCCCGGCGGGCTACGCGCGCTACACCGCGGTGATGATCCTGGCGGCGCTCGACTCCGTGCTGGGGGCGGTCAAGGCCTGGCTCAATGGAAACTTCGAGAACAAGGTGTTCATCTCAGGGTTGCTGGTCAACTCACTGGCCGCGGGCGCGCTGACCTACCTGGGCGACAAGCTGGGCGTCGAGCTGTATTTCGCCGCCATCGTTGCCTTCGGTGTCCGGATCTTCGACAACCTGGCCGTCATTCGGAGGCATCTTCTCTAGCGGGCCACGATCAGCCTGTGGATAACTCCCGGCCCGTTGTGTTGTCACGACGGCGGAACCACACTATAATGGGCTCGCCAG
>DASZJR010000023.1:0-44205 GCA_035947855.1 Candidatus Dormiibacterota bacterium | reverse complement strand
CGACCGATCGGAAATTCGAGGTGGGCGCGCTCGAGCTGGCGATGCAGCACCTGGCGTTTCTGGGCGAGCTGCTCAGGATAGGCGAGGTATTGCAGCTGACACCCGCCGCATCCCGCCTTGAAGTACGGACAGGGTGGCTCGACGCGCGCGGCTGCGGGGTCCAGCACCGCGGTGGCCTGGGCGCGCCAGAAGTCCTTGCGCCGGTGCGTGACCTCGGCCTCGACCGTCTCGCCGGGGATGGCCCCCTCGACGAACACGACCCGGCCATCGATGCGCGCTACCGCCGCCCCGCCATGGGCGAGCTCGCCAACCGTCAGTTGCACTATTTGATCTTCTCTCGGAGCGAGGCCTCGAGCCGCTGCGGGTTAGCCCGGCCTTTGGAGATCTTCATCCCCTGGCCGATGAGGAACTTCAAGGCCTGTTGCTTGCCCGCCTTGAAGTCCGCGACGGACTGAGCGTTTTCGGCGATGACCTGCTCGGCGATGGCCTCCAGCTCGGCCTCACCGCTGATCTGGCTCGAGCCCTTCAGTGCCGCCAACGCCGGCGCTGGGTCAGGCGCGCGGTACATCACCTCGAAGGTCTCCTTCGCCATCTTGCCGCTGATGACGCCCGAGTCGATCAGCTGGATCAACTGCTGGAGATGGGTGGGCTTGACTGACGATTCTTCGATTTCCTTGTGGTCGGCGTTGAGCAGCCGGCTGAAGTCGCTGAGGATCCAGTTCGCCACCGCCTTGGCGGGAGCACCCAGCCGGACGGTTTCCTCGAAGAAGGCAGCCATCGGCTTCGACGAGGTCAACAACGAGGCATCGTAGGGCGTCAGGCCGTAGGCGGTCATGAACCGTTCCCGCCGTGCCGCCGGCAGCTCGGGGAGGCTCGACCGGATCTCCGCCACCCACGCGCGGCTGACTTCGAGCGGCGGCAGGTCCGGCTCGGGAAAGTAGCGATAGTCTTCGGCGAACTCCTTGGTGCGCTGCGAGACGGTTAGTCCCCGGGCATCGTTCCAGCCGCGCGTCTCCTGGACCAGCCGGCCGCCGGTTTCGAGCACCTGGGTTTGCCGCTCGATCTCGTACTCGATCGCGCGATGAATCGCCCGGAAGGAGTTCATGTTCTTGACCTCGACCTTGGTACCGAACTCCGCCCGGCCGACCGGCCGCAGCGACACGTTCGCGTCGCAGCGAAGTTGCCCCGACTCCATGTCGCCGTTGTTGACGCCGATGTACTGCAGGATCGTGCGCAAGCGCATCACGTACTCGCGCGCCTCGTCGGCGCTCCGCAGATCGGGCTCCGAGACGATCTCCATCAAGGGCACCCCGGCGCGGTTGAAGTCGACGAGCGAGGACTGCGACTCCTCGATCGCACCGGCATGCTGCAGCTTACCCGTGTCCTCCTCGAGGTGGACGCGGGTGATGCCGGCACGCCGCGTCTCGCCTTTCACGTCGAAGTCGAGGTGACCGTTGCGGCTGAACGGCAGGTCATATTGCGAGATCTGGTAGCCCTTGGGCAGGTCGGGATAGAAGTAGTTCTTGCGGTCGAACTTGGAGAACTCGGGAATCTCGCAATTCAAGGCGAGCGCGGTGCGGATCGTCGCCTCGACCGCGCGCCGGTTGATCACGGGGAGCGAGCCGGGGAGCCCGAGGCAGACCGGGCAGGTGTTCGCATTGGGCGGCGTGGTCAGGTAGTCGGTCGAGCAGCCGCAGAACATCTTGCTCTGGGTCAGCACCTGGGCGTGGACTTCCAGGCCGACGACAACCTCGTATCGGGTGGCGATGGCGCTCATGCCACGGCCGACCGCATCAGTGGAGACTGCAGTTTGCGGAACTCGGAGGCCGCCTCAAAAGCATAGGCGACCTGGAGCGCAATGTCTTCCCGGAATCCGGGAGCGATCACCTGTAGGCCGATCGGCAGGCCGTCGGCGAGGCCGCAGGGCACCGAGATGCCACAGACGTTTCCGAGGTTCGCCGGGATCGTGATGATGTCGTTGAGGTACATGGCCACCGGATCCTGCGTCTTCGCGCCAAGAGGGAACGCGACGGTTGGGGACGTGGCCCCTAGCAGCGCGTCGACCTTCTGGAAGGCGGCTTTGAAGTCCTCGATGATCAGGGTGCGGACCTTTTGGGCCTGCAGGTAGTAGGCGTCGTAGTAGCCGGAGCTGAGCGCGTAAGTCCCGAGCACGATCCGGCGTTTGACCTCAGGGCCGAATCCCTGCTGACGCGTGAGCATGTACTCCTCGATCAGATTTTTCGCGCCTTCCGCCTGGTATCCGTAGCGGACCCCGTCGTAGCGGGCGAGATTCGAGCTGGCCTCCGCCGGCGCGATGATGTAGTAGGCGGGCAGGGCGACGTCACTGTGGGGCAGGCTGACTTCCTCGATCGACGCCCCCTGTTGCTCGAGGAGACGGATCGCGTCGTGGATCGCCTGCTCGACCGCCGGCTCCATCCCGGCCACGAAGTATTCCTTCGGCACCCCCAGGCGCATGCCCTTGACGCCGTTGCCAAGAGTCGCCAGGTAGTCGGGCACGGGGCGCATCGAGCTGGTGGAGTCGCGAGGATCGTGTCCCGCGATTGCCTGCAGCATGACGGCGCTGTCGGCGACGTCGCGGGTCATCGGGCCGATCTGGTCGAGTGACGAGGCAAAGGCGATCAGGCCGTAACGGCTGACCCGCCCGTAGGTCGGCTTGAAGCCGACGATCCCGGTCAGCGCCGCCGGCTGCCGGATCGAGCCGCCGGTGTCGCTGCCGAGCGCCCCGATGGCTTCACCCGACGCGACCGCCGCGGCCGACCCACCGCTCGAGCCACCCGGAACCCGGTCGAGCGCCCAGGGATTGTGCACCGGCCAATAGCCCGAGTTCTCGTTCGAGGAGCCCATCGCGAACTCGTCGCAGTTCGTCTTGCCCAAAAAGACGGCCCCCTCGGCCTCGAGCCGCTCGACCACGGTCGCGCTGTAGGGCGGCGAAAATCCTTTGAGGATCTTCGACCCCGCGGTGGAGACGACGTCTTGCACGCAGAGGACGTCTTTCAGCGCGATCGGGATGCCGGTCAGTGGCCTGATGTCACGCTTGGCGCGGAGCCGTTCATCGGCGGCCCGCGCCTGGCGAAGTGCCAGCTCCCGCGTGACGACCAAGTAGGCCTTCGTCTTCTCGCCCACGGCCGTGATCTGGCCGAGCACCGACTCGGTCAACTCGGCCGACGAGATCTCTTGGTCGACGAGCAGCTGGTGGAGCTCGCGGATCGTACGCTGAAAGAGCGTCATTCCTGGATCGCCTTGACCTTGAAGTACGGCCCTTCGCGGCTCGGCGCATTTTTCAACGCCGCCTCGGCCGGTAGCGAGGGCTCGCGGACATCCTCGCGCATCACATTGCGTTCCTCGAGCGGGTGCGCCGTCGCCGGCACCTTCGAGGTATCGGCCCGTTTCAGGGCGTCGATTGCGGTCAGGATCTGGCGCAGTTGATCCCGGTAGCGGACGACTTCTTCTGGCGTGATCCCCAGTCGCGCCAGGCGGGCGACGTGCTCGACTTCGCGTGACGAAAGCTCAGACTCGGGCTCGGGCAAGACCTATAGGTTACCGAAGCAAGCCGGTCACTTGGAGTAGCAATCCGAGGACGTAAAAGCCGACGAGCATGCCGGCGACGATCGACAACTTCTGGAAGGTCGGCATCGGCCGGCCCTTGCGCCGATTGGACCAGGCCACCGCCGTCCCGAGCCCCGCTCCGCCTGCCGCAAAAAGGCCAACGAAGAACGATCGGTGAAACACTAGCAGGACTACGAATGCCATCAGGACGATGAACAAGAAGCCGGCGGCCGCGAACCGCCACGGGTGCCCCATCGCGTATGTGTTGAGCCGCCGGTTGAGGGTCAGCACCGCGTTCCTGTCCTGAACTGAGGGTACTAAAACCTAGGCGCTCAGCGCGCCGTTCAGAGCCGCACGGGCCCTCAGCCACGGCCCGAGCAGGCCGGCGGCCGCCGGGCGGGCGATGTGGTAGCCCTGGAGGAAGTCACAACCGTACTCGCGGAGCAGCGCCTCAGTGTCCCCATCCTCGACACCTTCCGCCACGACTTTCAGTCCGAGGTTGTGCCCGAGATCGATCGTCGAGCGCACGATGGCGGCGCCGTCCCGGTTCGTCGCCATGTCGATGACGAACGACTTATCGATCTTGATCTCCTGCACCGGCAGACGTTTCAAATACGTCAGCGACGAGTAGCCGGTGCCGAAGTCATCGACCGAGATCTGGACCCCGGTCGCGTGCAATCGCTGCAGCGTGTGCTCGGCCTCGGCCGCGATGATCGAACTCTCGGTGATTTCCAGGCTGAGCTTCGCGGGTTCCACCTGCCACGTGGTCAACAGCTGGGCCACGGCGTCGGGCAGCTCGTCATCGAGCAGGTTTCGCGCGGAGAGATTGACCGACACCCCGACGTCGATGCCGGCTTTCGACCAGGCGTGCACCTGGCCCAGCGCCTCGTTGAGCACCCAGGCGGTCAGCGGCTTGATCAGGTTGGTCTGCTCCGCAGAGGGAATGAAATCATCCGGGGGTAGCAACCCATGGCTTGGATGTCCCCAACGGACGAGCGCCTCGACCTTCGACGGGTACCCGTTCGCGGTGGAGACGATCGGCTGATAGTGCAGCACGAGCTCGAACTGGTCGATCGCGTAGCGCAATTTGCCGATCAATGGCAGGCGTGCGCCATTCTCACCGCCCTCCTGGTCGACCGAATAGACGCTGAAGCCACTGCGGGCCCGCTTGGCCGCGTACATCGCGACATCTGCTCGGCGGATCAGCGCGTCGGCATCGTCTGCATGTTGCGGGAAGATGGCGATCCCGATGCTCATGTTCACCATGACGGGCTGGTCGTCGATCGTAAAGGGCTTGCCGACCGCCTGCAGGATTTTTTCCGCGATCAGCACCGCCCGGGGGACATCCGTTGCGCCCCAGGGGACGATCGCAAACTCGTCACCACCATAACGGGCGATGGTGTCCGCCTTCCGCAGGACTCCCTTCATCCGCTGGCTCACCTGCTGCAGCAGCCGGTCACCCGCTTCGTGGCCGAGGCTGTCGTTCACGCTCTTGAACCCATCGAGGTCCATGACCAACACGGCACACGGTTTCATCTCGCGCTCGCCGGCGCGGATCGTTTCTTCCAGCCGCTCGCGGAGGAACGTTCGATTGGGCAGGCCCGTAAGCGGATCGTGCAGCGCCTGGTACTGGAGCGCCTCGGTCTCGGCTTTACGCTCGGAGACGTCCCGCAGGCTGCCAAGGACCAGCCGCTGCGGCCCGAGCCAACCGACATTGAACTCCATCGGGAACGTCGTGCCATCCTTTCGAAGGCCGAAGGTCTCGTGGCTCCCCATCTCGAAAAGCCCTTGCTGCGCCCGCAAATACGAACGGAGCTGGGGCTTGACCTCGGGACGGTTGGCTTCGGCGATCAAACGAGCGAAATCCTTGCCGATCACCTCGTCGGCGGGGTGGCCGAAGAGCCGCGCGGCGGCCGGGTTGTAGGAGCGGATCATCAGGCGCTCGTCCACCGTGATGATGCCGTCGGCCACGTTGTCGAGGATGGCTCGGATCCGCTCGCCGCTGCGTCGCAATTCTTCCTCGGCCCGCCGCCGCTCGATGAACTGGCCGATCTGGCTGCCGATGTCGACCATCACCCGTAACATCGCCCGGTCAAGCGAGCGGCGTTCGGGGCTGAAGAGCGCAACGACACCGATCACCTTCCGTCCGTTGGTAACGGCGAAGGCGAACTTCGCGTGAAGCCCTGCCCGGCTGGCCTGCCAGGCGCGTGGTGAATCCCCCGCCGCGACATCGTCGACCGACGCGGCGCGGCCGGTCCGCCAGACCTTCCCTAAGAGACCCACGCCTCGAGCGAACGTCAGGTCCACGCCGGCCGCCTGGAAAGCACCGAAGTCTCTCGACGGTCGATACCAGCCAGCCTCCCAGCGAAGGACGTTCGCCTGGTGGTCCACCCTCCAGAACTCGCCCGCGGCCCAGCCGAGCGATTCGCAAATGCCCCGCAGCACTTGCGGTGCGGCCTCGGACCAGGTTGCCGCGTTCGCGAGCGGACGCGTCACGGCGAACTGCACGCCTCGAAGCCGCTCGGCCATGCGCCGCTGACTGATGTCGGTAACGAATGCGACGAAGTCGACTTTTGAACCGGCGCGGGATGTGGCGGATACGGACACCTCGACCGGAAATTCGTGGCCGTCGCGATGCAGGGCCGCCAGTTCGACGGTCTTGTCGATGACGCGGCCTTCGCCCGTTTCGAGGTAACGTGACAGCCCGCGCTGGTGGGCATCGCGGTAGCGACGAGGAATGATGGTGCCGGTCAGCGTCCGCCCAACGGCTTCATCGTGCGACCAGCCGAAGATTTCCTCGGCCTTGCGGTTCCAGCCGGTGATCAGGCCGTGTTCCTCCGCCGTGATCACGGCACTCGGTGAGGTGTCGATGATGACCTGGAGCCGCTGCTGCGACTCTTTGAGCCGTTCGACGACCCGCAATTGGACCTCGGCGTCGCGGCGGGCGGCGGCGGAGAGACCGACGGTGCCAACTAGGAGGGCGGCGCAGGGCAGCACCGTCAAGGCGTGCCCGACGTACCAGAATCCGTCGTACTGAGCCTGCATGAAGAGGAAGACCATGCTGTCGATGCCGACGAAGATCAAACCGCCGATCACACTCGTCTCGATGCGGCGGTCCGGGCCGCGGGCGCGACGGTACGCGACAGCGACAAAGGCGATGGCAAGAAACGGTCCGGCTTGAAGCAGCGTGTTGAATCCGGTGAAACGCCCGTCGATGATCAGCGCGGGAAGCATGAGAGCGAGGCCCGCGGTGATGGCGACGGCCGCGAGGCTCACACCCAACGCCAGGGCAACGGCCCTGACCAGCGACCGCCGTGGTTGGGCTAGCGGAGCCGTCCGGTGGAAGAGGATCCAGGCGAGGAGCACCGGTGTGCCCATGTGCGCGACGTGGAAGAGGAGGGGCGAAGTCTGGCTGGTGACGAAGGGCATGGCGAACGGGGCGATGCCGGGGAAGGTCAGCATGTGCTGCAGCCACAACACGGCGAGCACGACGCTGGCGAACGCCAGGGGGAGCGACCGGCCGTGGCGGCGGATGACCACGTCGGTCGATGAGAGAACGAGGACGACGGCGAGCATGACCACCATGGCGCTGTCGAGCACCGGCACATACCAGGTGAGCGGCAAGGTGGCATCCGGCAGGAGCGCCCCGAGAACCGAAACCAACACGACGACGGCGGCCGTCAGCAAGGCGAGCAGCCCTCGGGCGCCGACCCTCTTCAGGCGCCCGACGGCGCGACCGCCGGGCATGGCGAAGACGGGTGGGATCGACATACCCGCAATATGCGTCGCGCCCCCCCAAAGAAAGGTTAAGGACCTGTCACGACTCGTTACAAATTCTGATAGCGTTCACTGAGCGTTATCTGCGACCCCCTGTATCCGCGAGTGACCGTGCCTAGGTTGTCAGGAGCCGAGGAGCTCGAGGAAGGCGGCCTCGTCGAGGATGGGAATCTTGAGCCGTTGTGCCTTCTCCAGCTTCGAACCGGGGTCGGCGCCAACGACCAGGTAGTCGGTCTTCTTCGACACGCTCGAGCCGATTGCTCCCCCCAGGCTCTTGATCCGCTCCTCGGCCTGCCCGCGGGTGAGCGAACTCAGGCTGCCGGTAAGAACGAAGGTCTTGCCGGTGAGCCGGCCTTCGTGTCGCTCTGGCTTCTTGATGTCGATGCCCGCCGCGAGCAGGCGCTCGATCAGCCGCGCAGACTCGGGCCGCTGGAAGTAGTCGTAGACGTCTTCGGCAACGGTCGGGCCGACGCCGCCGATCGCTCGGAGGTCCTCGATGCTGGCGGATTGCAGACGGTCGAGGGCTCCAAAATGGTCGGCCAGCAAGCCGGCCATCGTCCAGCCAACATGACCGATGCCGAGCCCGGTGAGAAAGCGGAGCAACGTCGTCGATCGGCTGGCGGCGATCCGGTCGAGGAGGTTCTGCGCCGACTTCTCGGCAAATCCGTCGAGGGTGAGCAGCTGCTCCTTCGTGAGGTGATAGAGGTCGGCGGGATCCTTGACCAGCTTCCGATCGATCAGTTGCTGGAGGGTGGCGTAGCCCAGGCCCTCGATGTCGAGCGAGCCGACGAAGTGCCGTAGGTGTTCCAGGACCTGGGCGGGGCAGGTTGGATTGATGCAACGCGTGGCCGCCTCACCGGGCTCGCGCACCAGGTCCGTGGCGCATTCGGGGCATTTCTTCGGCATGTGCCAGGGCCGGCTCGACTTGGGGCGCTTCTCCTTCAGCACGCGCACGACTTCGGGGATGACGTCGCCCGCGCGCTGGATGATGACCCGGTCGCCCGGCCGCACGTCCTTGCGCGCCACTTCGTCCTCGTTGTGCAAGGTGGCGCGGCTGACAGTGACCCCTCCGATCTGCACCGGCGTCAACCAGGCGACCGGCGTAATTGCGCCGGTTCGTCCGACGTACACCTTGATCTCCTCGACAATTGTCTCCGCCTGCTCCGGCGGAAACTTGAAAGCGAGGGCCCAGCGAGGGCTGCGCGACACGAAGCCAAGCTCCGCCTGCTGGCCGAGGTCGTTGACCTTGATCACGATTCCATCGATCTCGTAATCGAGCCCATGCCGTTTCTCCTGCCACTCGTCGAGGAAGGCGATCACTGCATCGACTTGGGCATGGAGCCGGCGGTTCTCGTTGACGTGGAAGCCCATCTCCGCGAGGCGCATCAGGATCTGCTCCTGGCTCTTGGCGCCGCCGGGCGGGTCGAGCGCGTAGATGAAGGTGTCGAGGCGGCGGCGCGCCGTGATGCGCGGATCGAGCTGGCGGACGGCTCCGGCGGCGGCGTTGCGTGGGTTGGCGAAGAGCGGCTTGCCTTCCGCGGCCAGCTCGGCGTTGAGCCGTTGAAAGCTCCGCTTCGGCATGTACACCTCGCCACGAACTTCGAACGCCCTGGGAAACTCGGCCGGGATCGTCACCGCAAGCGGAACGCTGGTAATCGTCTTCACATTCGGCGTCACGTCCTCGCCGACGTAGCCGTCGCCGCGGGTGGCCCCGATCTTGTAGCGGCCGTCTTCGTACAGCAGGCTCATCGCCAGCCCATCGATCTTCAGCTCGGTGACGTACTCCACCGTGACGTCGCCCAGTGCCCGGCGAACTCGCTTGTCGAACTCCCGGACCTCATCGCGGTCGAAAGCGTTGGAAAGGCTGAGCATCGGCGTCCGGTGCGTGACCTTCGCAAAAGCGTCCGAAGGCGGCCCTCCAACCCGCTGCGTGGGTGAGTCCGGCGTGATCAATTCCGGGTACTGCGTTTCCAACTCGACGAGCTCGCGGAAAAGTGCGTCGTACTCCGCATCGGTGATCTCGGGCTGGTCGAGCTGGTAGTACTGCCGGTTCGCGCGCTCGATGAGTGTGCGCAGCTCCAACACACGGGCCCGCGCCTGCGTGCCCGCCGGCCCACGCGAGCCGCGCGGAACGTGCGGTGCGAGCGTTTGAGGCGTTTGCGGCGGCTTGCTCACAGCCTGGCGATGGGCGCCAGGCTGACGGCGAGGATCTTCATCCCGACCCGGTCGAACTTCACGATGATCTCCTCATCGGTACGGGTCATCGTGCTCTTCAGCACGGTGCCGCGGCCCCACGAGCGGTGCTCGACATGGTCACCCGGCTGGTAGCGCTGCACAAGCTCGAGCGGCGCCGATGGACGCGCCGCCTCGATGGCGCGGGCGGGTGCGATCCCGCGCTCGGGAACGCCCTGCGGAATGCCCGCCGTTCCGTCGACGAGGTTCGGCGGAATGTCCTTGAGAAAGCGGGACGGCAGGTTCAGGTTGGCGCTGCCGAACAGATGTCGCCGGAAGGCGTGAAACAGGTAGAGGCGGTCCTTCGCGCGGGTCATGCCAACATACGCGAGGCGCCGCTCTTCTTCGAGTTCTTCGGGCGAGTCGAGGCTCCGGCTGTGGGGGAAGAGCCCCTCTTCCATGCCCAGCATGAAGACCACCGGAAACTCGAGGCCTTTGACCATATGCAGCGTGATCAGGGTCATGCCCTGCGCGCGTTCGTCCATCGTGTCGACGTCACTCATCAGTGCGGTCTCCTCGAGGAACGCCTGCAATCCCTCGCCGGGGGGCAGCCCATCGTACTCCGAGGCCAGCCCACGCAGCTCGAGGACGTTCGCCCAGCGCTCGTCGCCGTCGGTTCCCGTCTCCTTGGCATAACGCTCGTACCCAGTCCGTAGCAGCAGAAGGTCAATCGTCTCCACGAGCCGGCGCTCCTGGGAAGCGGCGCGAACCTCGTCGATGAGGTCGCGAAAATCGGCCAGGGCGCCGCGAGCGGCCGGGGCAAGCTCCGACATCTCGTCGAGGCGAGTGAGCGCGTCCCATGCCGTCGTGCCGTGAGCGTCGGCCCAGTAGCCAAGCTGCGCCAGCGATTTCTCGCCGAGTTTTCGGCGCGGAACGTTGATGATCCGCGAGAAGCTGAGCGTATCCTGCGGGTTGGCGATCAGGCGCAGGTAGGCCATCACATCCTTGACCTCGCGCCGCTCGTAGAAGCGGAGGCCGCCGATGAGCCGGTAAGGAACGCCCCGCCGGAGCAGGACTTCTTCCAGCGCGCGGGACTGCGCGTTGGTGCGGTAGAGCACGGCGATGTCACCAAGGCGATAGTCGCCTTCCGCGACCAGGCGTAGCGCCTCGCGCGCGACCGCCTGCGCCTCCTCCTGCTCGTCGTAGGTCTGCGCCACGACGAGCTTGGCCCCACCCGGTCGCTCGGTCCACAACCGCTTCGCAGCCCGGTTGGGATTGGCTTTGATGACATGGAAGGCGGCGTCGAGAATGACCTGCGTCGATCGGTAATTCTGTTCCAGCTTGACGATCTGGGCATCCGGATAGTCCTGCTCGAAAGACAGGATGTTGCGCACGTCGGCGCCGCGGAACTTGTAGATCGACTGGTCATCGTCCCCCACGACGGCGAGATTGTGGTGCTGACCGGCGAGATGCCTGACCATCAAGTACTGCGCCCGGTTGGTGTCCTGGTACTCATCGACCATCACATACTTGAAGCGCTTCTGGTACTTCTCGAGCACCTCCGGGTGCCGATCGAAAAGCCAAACGGTTCGCATCAGCAGATCGTCGAAGTCGAGCGCGTTGTTCTGTTCGAGGAAGGCGTCATAGCGGAGCCGGATCCGCGCCGCCAGCTCCTCGTTGTGGGTGCCTGCCGCCTTCAACTGGTCCTCTCCATTGACGACCTCGTCTTTAGCGCGGGAGATCAGCGCCACCATCCCACCCGGCGGATAGCGCTTCTCATCGAGCCGCAGCTCGGTCATGACCCGCTTGACGACGGACAGCCGATCGCCCTCGTCGTAGATGACGAAATGGCGATCGATGCCATCGGCGCCCCCGTCGCGGCGCAGGATCCGAACGCCGATGGCATGAAACGTTCCCATCCAGATCGCACCCGCCGCCAGGTTCAGAAGATTCTCGACCCGGCCGCGCATCTCGCGCGCCGCCTTGTTGGTAAACGTCACGGCCAGAATCTCGCCCGGCTCGGCGCGCCCCTGCTGGATCAGCCAGGCGATCCGGTGGGTGAGCACGCGCGTCTTGCCGCTACCCGCGCCGGCGAAGATCAACAGCGGCCCGTCGTCGGCGGTCACGGCCGCGCGTTGCGGAGGGTTCAGCCCGGCTAAGAGATCGATCGCCCGCTCCGCGGCAGGCGAAGAAGACACAGTCAATACACAGTCAAGTCTACCGGGCACAGTTAGCGCGGAAACTAACCAGCGGGTGCATCGGCCCGCGGCGGAGCCGCGCTAGTGGCGGCGACCGCGGCCGCGCATCCGGCCGGCGGCCATGTTGTCCGTGTCGTCGTCGTCCTCGGCGTTTCTCTTTTGCCGTGACGCCTTGAACGACTCCGAGAAGGTGCTGATGAACTGATCGCGCAGCTCCATCGTCGAGACCTCGAATGCGTCCTTCAGCGTCCAGTGGTCGTCCGGCGAGTACTTACGCTCGCACGCCCAGAGAAGGAACGTAATCAGTTGCACCTTGATGTTCGCCATGAGCTTCGAATCGCCCTTCGTCCTGGCGGTTTTCTCCTTGCCCTTTCGTTTTGGGCCCGCGGCGGCCGGCGGTGGTGCCACGGTGCCATCACCCGTTCGGACACCCCAGGTCGGCGCGCTCGGAGCGGGCGCTACGGCCGGCGCTTGCGCGACCAGGCTGGCGCGCAATGACGCCAGGTCGTCCTTGGGGGCTGTCCTGGCAGGCTCGGGAGCGGCGGGCGCCGGCATCGGCGCGGCCGGCGGCTGGTACGAGGGGATAGCGTCTCGTTTCTTGGGAATCGCCATCGGCGGCACCGAAAAGCTCTGCGGTGTCAGCGGCCGAGTCGGCGCCGCAGGCGCAGCCGGCGGCGGAGGCCCCTGTGGCGACATCGCCTGCTGGGGCATCGGCTGCTGCGGCATCGGCTGCTGGGGCATTTGCTGCTGAGGCATTTGCTGCTGAGGCATTTGCTGCTGCGGCATTTGTTGCTGCTGTTGAGGCATCCCCTGCTGGGGATACGCCGGGTAGCCCGGCTGGGCCTGGCCGGGATAGCCCTGCTGCTGGGGATACGGCTGGCCCTGTGGCGGCGGGCCCGGGTACTGGGCACCCTGCTGCTGGTAGGGGCCGGCGGGATAACCGGGTTGCTGAGGGTAGCCGCCAGCGCCCCACGAGGGGGCTTGCGGCATTCCGGGCTGCGGAGCCGGCGGCCAGCCCTGAGGGGCTCCCTGGACAGGTGCGCCGGGATACTGGCCGGGTGGCGGGCCCTGCTGTGGCCACGGTGGCACCTGGCCTGGCACCGGCTGCGAGTAGGTCCGGTAGACGGGCGCGATCGGCCGCTGCTGATCCGGCGGGATGTAGGGCGCCGAGGGGCCCTGGAGCACCGCCTGACTGCGTCGCAGCAAGTCCAGCAGGCGGCCCTTATCGATATAGAGGTTGCCGGCGAGGGTGGGATTGACGCCCGGGGTGAACGTGAACTCGCCGCTCTGGAACTCCCAGAGCAGGTCGAAGGCCTGCCGGGCGCCACGAACACGGCCCCCGCGGGCATGGGTCAGCGCGCCGGACTGAAAGGCATAGACCCACTCCCCACGGGGCTCTCGAAGCTCCAGGACGCCAGATTGGCCGTTGTTGACCACCTGATCGAGAAGTCCGAGCAGCCCAACTCGATCGATGGGGCTGAACGCCGGGGCCTTGGACTGGGCAGCCGGCTCCCCTTTGCCCTTGGCGAAGAGCTTCACACCGCTGTAACCGGCGATGGGAGGCTGTCCTTGCCCGTGTAAAACCCCCGCTACAACGTGTTACCAGCCAGCAGCAGTGCTCTAACCTCGTCGTCGGTGACCTGTGGCCATTCCTCGAAGAAGTTCCCGACGGCGTAGAACGGCTCCGGAGTGGCCAAACAGACGAATTCTTCGACCAGCGGATCGAGCCAGGCGGCGGTGTCCGGCGGCGCGACCGGGACCGCCAGCACCACCCGCTGAGCGCCACGGCGGCGAACGGTCTGTATCCCCGCCTGCGCCGTGTACCCGGTGGCGACGCCGTCGTCGGTCAGAATCACGGTTCGGCCCTCGAGCGACGGCATCGCCCCCGCGCCCAGCGCCGCCAGCCAGGCGCGCAGTTCCTCGCGCTGGTGGGCAGCCGCCTGGAATAGGTCGTCCTCGGTGAGCCCGAGGTGCTGGCTCAGCCGGCGATCGAAGACCAGCACCGCATCATCATCGACGGCACCGACGGCGAGCTCGGGGTTGCCCGGCGCGCCGAGCTTTCGAACCGGGCAGATCCCCAGCGGCAGATGGAGATCGACCGCGATTGCCTTGGCGACGACTACGCCGCCGCGTGGAATGCCGAGGACGACCGTGCGGTCCTGGTCGCGGTAGTGGCGGAGTGCGGCCGCCAACTGCTCACCAGCATCGACCCGATCGCGAAAAACCACCGAACTACAATAAGTCGATGTCGATCACCACGCCGACCATGCCCGGAGTCGGGGACCTCGCGCCCGAGTTCACCCTGCCGGGGACGCCCGACGGTGACCCGGTCGCCCTCTCGTCGTTCAAAGGCAAGAAGCATGTGCTGCTGGCCTTCTACGTTTTCGACTTCAGCCCCGGGTGAACGAATGAGCTCACCTCCTTGCGAGGGGATTACCCGCAGTTCGTCAAGGCCGAGACCGAAATACTCGGGCTAAGCGTGGATCACATCTGGGCGCATAAGGCCTATGCCAAGAGCCTGGGCGACCTTCCGTTTCCGATCCTCGCGGATTGGGACAAGTCCGTCGCACGCCGCTACGGCGTCCTCAACGAGGAGCGCGGCGTGGCCCAGCGGTCACTGTTCCTCGTCGACTATCGAGGCTACGTCCGCTGGCGCAACCCGCACTACGACTGGCGCAGCCAGGAGCAGTACGCGCAGGTGACCGAGGCCATGCTGGCCTTGCCCATGATCCCCAAGCCGAAGACGACGTAGTCGCTGGGCATGAAAAAGGCCAGCCCCGAAGGCTGGCCGTTCGTGGTCGAGTGGTTTAGCTCTTGCCGTTGGCGACGACGGCCAGGATGTCCTTCTCGGACAGGATCAGGTACTCGATCTCGTCGAGCTTGATCTCGCTGCCGGCGTACTTGGCGTAGACCACGCGGTCGCCGACTTTGACATCCAGCGGCTCGCGCTTGCCGGTCGTCTCGATGAAGCGGCCGTTGCCGACGGCCTCGATCATGCCTTCCTGCGGCTTCTCCTTGGCGGTGTCCGGGAGCACGATCCCACTCTTGGTCTTCTCTTCCCGCTCGACGGGCTTGATTACGACGCGATCGCCCAGTGGACGTAGCTTCATAAAACCCTCCTTAGATAGTGACGGTAAACATTAGCACTCAGTGAGCCCGAGTGCTAATGATAGCTCAATTGGAGCGGCCCAACAAGAGCCGGACCCCAACCCTACCTTCCCCTCCCCCACAAGCGGGGAGGGAAAGGCGGGCCGCTGCAGCTGGTTAGTTGTCCTCCTCGGACTGGAACCCTGAGACCAGCCAGAACTGCTGGGCGATCACGGCGTAGCCGGCATCGCTGGCGTGGATGTCGTGCAGCGCCGTGCAGAACAGCGTCAGGGCGCAGAGTGTCGCTGGCTGCGGCGGGGCCAGGTTAAAAGGCGTAAAGGCGTCAGCTACCTTCGCCCCGTTCGCAGCGGCAGCAGTTCCGATCGCGTTGTTGAGCGCTTGCGTGGTGGCGAGGCTGGTGGGAGCAATCAGAGCGAACGGATCGTAGTACTGCATGACGATGATCTCAGCATGCGGGGCGGCGTGCCGCAGCTCTCGCAGCGCCGAGTTGAGATTCGTCGCCACCTGCGCCAATGCGTTGGGGAAGCAAGCCGGATCCGGGCTGGTGAGGCAGGGCGTGGTGTCGTTCGCGCCGTTGTCCAGTGTGATCACGCCCACCTGGTGACGATGGCGCTTGAGAAACGCGAGCGCAGCGGCTTCCTGCGATCCGACGTACGTGTTATGCAATGGCAAACCCAAGCTCGCATGCCAGGCACAGCCCACGAAATACGAGGCCGTGGTCTCGCCGGGACAACCGAGGTTGACAGTCGAAATCCGATCCTGAACCGTCCGCAATTTCGCCGCAAAGTCATCGACATAGCCGGTGTTGAAGGTGGCGGCGTCGACATGGCCGGCGGCGACTTCGGCATTGAACTTGGCTTCCTGGAAGCCATAGGCGAGCGAGTCGCCGAGCGCCAGGTAGTAATGCCCCGGCGAATCATTCTCATTGGACGACGCGCTGACGGCGGTCGTACCGAAAACCAGGGCGACGAGCGCGACGACAACAGCAAGAAGACGCTTGCGCATGATTCCCTCCTCTGCGGTAGACGTTTTCTATTCGATACCACGACAATGCGTTGGCGTCAACGAAGGTTACGTAAAGCCGAGGCTTGGATCGGCGTCGAACGGCGCCGGATCCGGGCCTCGCCGGTCCCACTCGATCAATGCCGCGGCGCCGATCATCGCCGCGTTGTCGGTGCAGAGCTCCGGCGCGGGGATGACGAGATGCGCAGTCTTCCCCAGACGTGCCTGCGCGGCCTCACGGAGTCGCCGGTTGCGCGCGACGCCGCCACCCAGCACGATCGTCGGCGCGGGGTCGGCGGCCTGGGCGGCCTCGACCCGTTGCAGCAGGGCATCGACGATCGCCTCCTGGTAGCTCGCGGCCAGATCGGCGCGGTCCTGGCTGGAGATCGACGTCCGTTTGCGAACCTCGTAGAGCAGCGCGGTCTTGACGCCGCTGAAGCTGAAGTCGAGGCCGGGGGCCCGCGGTCTTGGGAAGCGGACCGCGCGCGGATCGCCCTGGGCCGCCAGCGCGTCGATCGCGGGACCGCCGGGAAACGGCAGGCCGAGGATGCGCGCGCCCTTGTCGAAGGCCTCCCCCGCCGCGTCATCGATCGTCCGACCGATCACCGTGATGTTGCCGTCCTGCTGCCAGCGGATCAGGTCACTATGACCTCCGGAGACGACGAGCCCGAGTACGGGGGGGCGGACCTCCGGCTCCTCGAGCTGTGCGGCGAAGACGTGGGCGGCGAGATGGCTGACACCGATCACCGGCAGCTTGCGGGCCCAGGCAATCGCCTGGGCGAGGTTGACCCCGACCAGCAGGCAGCCGATCAGCCCAGGGCCCTTCGTCACCGCCACGGCGTCGACCTGCTCCCAGCGCGTGGCCGCGTTCTCCAGCGCCCGCTCGATGACCGGGACCAGCGTCTGGAGATGCGCGCGTGCCGCGATCTCCGGCACGACACCACCAAAAGGTGCGTGCAGGGCATCCTGGGAACGAACGACATTCGAGAGCAGCCGCGGCCCGCTGGCGATCACCGCCGCGGCGGTTTCATCGCAGGAGGTCTCGATCGCCAGGATGCGCCGGTTCGTGAGCGCTACTGCGGTGTGCTGGTGTCGAGCCCTTCGATCTCGAGCGTTTGCAGGATCTCGTTGAACCGCTTCTTGAAGCCCGGCGCCTGGATGGAGTCCGACCACATCACAATGGCATCCTCGTTGTTGTCGGTGTAATAGCCCCGCCGGCGACCGATGACCTTGAAGCCGAACTTCTCGTAGAGGCGGACGGCGACGTCGTTGGACGGCCGCACCTCGAGGGTGAGCCAGCGCGAGCCCAATTGGTAGGCACGCTGGATCAGCGCCGCCATCAGGGCATGGCCGTACCCCTTGCCCTGTTGATTGGCGCGCACGCCGACGGTGGTGATATGCGCCTCGTCGCTCATCTTCCAGAGACCGGCATAGCCGACGATCTCCTCGTCGCGGCGCAAGACGAGATAGTAGGCGGAGCGATTGTGATGGAGCTCGCGGTAATAGGCATTGCGCGGCCAGGGGGTCGGAAAGATCTGGCGCTCGATCGCCTGCACCTCGGGGATGTCCTCCTCGCGCATAGCGTCGACGAGCGTTCGGGACTTCAACTGCATCATGGGGCCTTCCTTCTGCGCTCCTCCGCGGCCGCGGGCTGAACGTAGAGCGCCTGCACCTCATCATATCGCAGCGGTTTTTGAGAATCGAAGGTCCAATTGGCGGAGTCGAGCAGCGCCGCGCTCAGTGGCCGCCGTTCGGCCGGGGGCACCTCGAGATGAGCCAGGCCCGGCACCCAGCCAGCCAGGCTGCCGGCGGGCTCGACCATGATCCGGGCGGCGGCGGGCAACCAACCAGCAAGCTCATCCACAGGCAGGCGCCGAGCCGCCTCCCCGTCGCGCCAGGCGTAGACCTCGCGCCGTCCCGCGTCGCGCAGTGCGACGGTGGCCGGATCGCCGCTGGCCCGGCGGGCGAGGATGGGTAGGCTGTCGGCGACGTACAGCGGGATATGCCGGGCGTACGCCAGCCCGGCCGCCAGCGAGAGGCCGACTCGCAGGCCCGTGAACGACCCGGGGCCGCGCGCGGCCACCACGGCGTCGAGGTCGTCAGGCGTGCCGCCGGCCCGTCTCACAACGGCGTCCAGGCGCACCAGCACCGGCGGATCCGCCCGATCCCTCACCCAGTCGTCGGACGCCAGCAGCCGGCGCCCGTCGAGGACGACCAGCGCCTGGTCGACGCCGGAGGTGTCAATCGCCAGGCGCATCGAACACCGCCCGGATCCGTTCGGGCCCACGCAGGAGAGTTAGACGGCGCCGCGTTTCCGTTTTGCTTGTCAGACCGATGCGGACCGTCGCCCAGTCGTCGAGCACGTCAGCGCGATCCGGCCACTCGATGAGGGTCACCGCGTCGGGCGCCGGTTCGTCGAGACCCGTGTCCACCCAGCCCATCCCCTGCAGACGATAGAGGTCGTAATGCTCGATGGGCAGGCGGCCCTGGTAGCGGTGGTGCAAGACGAAGGTCGGACTGTGCACGCCGCTCGTGACGCCAAGCGCCTCCGCGATTCCCTTCACCAGCTCCGTCTTTCCCGCGCCGAGGTCGCCTTCGAGGGCGATGACGTCTCCAGCCTCGAGCACCTGTCCGAGGCGGCGGCCGAGGTCGCGGGTCTCCTCCACCGATGCCGTCTCAACGAAAGTGTTCGTAGCCGGCTCCTTCGACGCTTTCGAGACGGGTGCCGTTGCGAAGCCGAATGCCCGGCCTGGCGTCAATCTCGCCGACCACGGTCAAGGGCAGGTCGATGCGCTCGAGGACGCGGCCGGCGGCGGCGATGCGTGCGGCCGGGGCCGCGCAGATCAGCTCGAAGTCTTCCGAGTCTTTGGCGGCCAGTGCCCAATCTTTCCGATGCAATCCGCGCGCCAGCGGCAGGCGCTCGATGTCGATCGTGGCGCCGAGGTGCGCTGGTTCGACGATTCGCTCGACCTCGCGATAGAGGCCGTCGCTGATGTCACCACCGACGCGGATGCCCGCGTCGACGAGGACGCGGCCTGCGACGACGCGGGGCGCCGGATCGAGCTGGGCCGAGACCCAGGCACGCTCGTCCCGGGTCGCGGGCCCACGCCCGGATTCGAGCAGACGCAGCCCGGCGGCGGCGCCACCTAGGGCGCCGGTGACCGCGAGCAGCCAGCCGGGCCGTGCCCCTTGTCGCCTAAGCATCGACCGCGCCGAATCGAGCCGGCCGATCAGCGTCGCCGTGAGGGTGAGCAGGCCCAGCGTCCCGCTCAGGTCGCCGCCGGCGATCGCGCAGCTGAAGCGTCGCGCTTGTTCGGCGACACCCAGGTAGAGACGGCGGACGTCGGCAACCGGCAAGGTGCCGCGCAGCGTCAAGGCAATAAGCGCATACCTCGGCTCCGCGCCCATCGCCGCCAGGTCGCTGAGGTTGATCGAGACCAGCCGCCGGCCCAGGGTGCGGAAATCGAAGCCCGGCCATTGCGGGCGGAAATCGATCTCCTCGACCATGGTGTCGGTGGTCGCGACCACGAATCGATCGCCACGCCACACCGCGGCATCATCCGCTGGCGCCGCGACCAACAGCCCTCGTGATGGCGGATCCAGGTAGCGACCGATCGACCGCAGGAGGCCGCGCTCGCCTACGTCCGCAAGCGTCCGCGGCCGGCGCGCGACCGGATGGGTCAAGCCCAGATCCGCCGGCCGGACGCGGCAGATCGAGATGCGGGGCGAGATGAGCCGAAGGCGGCGACGAGCACCGGAGCGAGCGCACCCGTCGGTGCGTGAGCGAGGCGCGCAGGAGCCAACGCACGGATCGCTCGCATCCGCGCTCGAGATGCAAGTTCGGACCGGCGGATCTGGGCTATACGGGGAGACCCTCGACGGGGCTGCTGGCGACGGCCTTCAGGCCGATGTGGGCCCGGCCCGCCTTGAAGGCCCGCCGGCCGGCCACGACCGCCTCGGCGAAGGCGCGCGCCATCTCGGGTGGATTCTGCGCCCGAGCGATCGCGGTGTTCACGAGGACCGCGGCGGCGCCGGCCTCCAGGCAGCGCGCCGCCTCAGAGGGAACCCCGAGACCGGCGTCGACGATGACCGGCACCTTCACCTTGCTCACGATCAGCTCCAGGTTCAAAAGATTTTGCAGCCCGAGCGTCGTGCCGATCGGGGCGGCGCCCGGCATGACGGCGGCCGCACCGGCCTCATAGAGCCGAATCGCCTGCACCACGTCGTCGCTCGTGTAGGCCATCACGATGAAGCCTTCTTTGACCAGCTGGCGGGTCGCCTCGAGGGTCGCTTGCGGATCCGGAAGCAGCGTGTCTTCGTCGCCGACCACCTCGACCTTGATGAAGTCGGAGAACCCGGCGGCGCGCGCCAGCCGCGCGAGGCGGACGGCGCCCTCGGCGGTGGTCGCGCCCGCGGTGTTCGGGAGGAGCGTGAAGCGGCGCAGGTCGATCCCCTCGAGCTCAGAGCGGCCGCCCTCGAGGTTCAGGCGGCGGATCGCGACCGTGATCATGTCCGGTTGCGCTGCCTCGAGGCAACGCGCGAGGACATCATTCGAGGCGAACTTCCCGGTCCCGTGGATCAGCCGCGAGCGCAGCGGGCGGCCACCGACCACCAAGGCGTCGTCGGCGGGTGATCCGCCGCCCACGAAGTACACGAGCTCCAGCTCATCGCCATCGTGGACCTGGGTTTTCTCGAAATCGTCGCGCCGCCGGATCTCCCGGTTGTGCTCGACCACGACCCGGGAGGGCTGCACGTCGAGCTGCTTGAGGAGGTCGAGGAGGCTGACGCCGTCGGCGACCGTCCGGGGCTTGCCGTTGAGCGTGACCGTGACCTGACTCACCGGTGCGCCACCTCCAGCCTCGTGACGATCAACTCGTGCAGCCGGCGGGCGGCCTCCGCCGGATCCGGCGCGTCATAGACCGCGCGGACGACGGCGATGGCCCGGGCGCCAGCCCCCACCACGCTGGCCGCGTTGTCGTGGTCGATGCCGCCGACCGCTACGAACGGCCGGTCCATCACCCCGGCGACCCGTGACACGAGCGCGGTACCGACGGCGGGCCGGCCCTCCTTGGTGGGCGTTGGATAGACAGGCCCGACGGCAACGTAATCGACGCCTTCATGAACGGCGAGCTGGGCCTGGGCGAGGCTGTGCGTCGAGCGGCCGATCAATCGTCCGTCGAAGCCGGGCAGGGCGCGCACCGCGTCCGGGGGGAGATCGTCCTGCCCGAGGTGAACCCCATCCGCGTCGGCGGCGATGGCCAGGTCAGCGTGATCGTTGATGATCAGGAGCGCCTCGTGCTCCCTCGTCAGGATCCGAAGCGCGAGCGCCAGCCGGTACTGCTCCAGCATCGGCATGGTCGTCTTCCGGAGCTGAATGACGTTGGCGCCGCCCTCGAGTGCCGCCTCGACGATGCGTGCGGTCTCGACCTCGCCACCGTGATCACCGGTGATCACATAGAGGCGCATGCGCGCCAGTCGCTCACGTCGTTGCTCGGCTACTCCCATGTGCACTGTCCCGGCCGTCGCGGAATGCTCGAGCCCTTTTCCTCCGCAGGTATCACCTGATCAGGTTCCAGCGTCAGCCGGCGAACCGACTTTCTCAGCGCATTCCGCTCCGCTAGGGCTGCATAGATTATAGGTATCGGCGCGGGACCCGGCCCGAGATCGCACACAGGACTTCGTAGGAGATCGTTCCCGACGCCTCGGCGAGATCGTCCGCGCTCAAGGCGGCGCCGCCCTCTTCGCCGATCAGCGTCACGACGTCACCAACCGCGACGTGGGGGACGGTTCGGACGTCGATGGCGGCCTGGTCCATGCTGATCGTGCCGGCGATCGGGACGGCGACGCCCCGGACGATCGCGCGACCGCCAGCCGACGCCCGACGGTGGAGGCCATCCGCATAGCCGACCGCGATGGTCGCCACCAGCGCCGGCTCGCGGGCAATGAACTTGCGCCCGTAGCCGACGCTCTCGCCAATCGGCACCGCGACGACGTTGGTCACGATCGTTTGCCAGCGCAGTGCCGGGCGTAACCCGGGCAGGTCGGCCCAGCTCGCGACCGGCCGAACACCATAGATGATGAGGCCCGCGCGCACCAGGTCCAGTCGCGCCTCGGGAAAACGAAGGAGTCCCGCCGAGTTGGCGGCATGGCTGAGAAATCCGGTGACACCGGCCCGGATCAGGGCGGAGCGCGCGTCGAGAAACACGTGCAGCTGCTCCCTCGTAAAGGCGGGATCCTGGTCCGCGTCGGCAAAATGCGTCCAGAAGCCCTCCAGCCGCAGGTTCGCATCGGCATCGACCTCGGCGGCGAGCTTGACGGCCTCCGCGGGCGCGGCGCCCAGGCGGTGCATCCCGGTGTCGACCTTGACGTGAACGTTGATCTCGGTCGCGGCAGTCTTGAGCAGCGCGAGCCCGTCGCGGTCGTAGACGGTCAGCGCCAGCTTCGCGGCGATCGCCGCCGAGAGCGCGGATGGCGGCGTGTAGCCGAGGTTGAGGATCGGCGCGACGATGCCGGCCTTGCGCAGCTCGATCCCCTCCGGCACCGACGACACGGCCAGCCAGGTGGCGCCGCCCTGCAGCGCCGCCCGGGCCGTGGGCACCGCGCCGTGCCCGTAGCCGTCGGCCTTGACCACCGCCATCACGGCCGTCTTCTCACCGACGAGCTGCTTGACGAGACCGGTGTTGTGAGCGATCGCCGACGGATCGACGTCAGCCCACTTCGTCGCGCCGTGTTCGGTCAGCGCAACCGCTCCATCACGCGCGGAAGCTGTGGCAGCAGGTCGGACGCGAGCACGCCGGCCAAACCCAGTGATGCCTCGAGGTCCAACCCCGCAAGACTGTGCAGGTGCACGCCGGTGACGGCCGCCTCGAAGGGCGGCAGCTTCTGGCCCATCAGTCCGCCGATGAGCCCGGCGAGGACATCGCCGGTGCCGCCCGAGGCCAGCGCGGGCGTCGCGATCGGGTTCAGGGTGACGCGGCCGTCCGGGGCGGCGATGACGGTGCCGGCGCCCTTGAGCACCACTACCTTGTTCCACACCTTGGCAAAGCGCGATGCGATCCCACGCCGGTCCTGCTGCACCGCCGATGTCTCCAGGCCGGATAGGCGCCCGAATTCCGCCGGGTGCGGGGTGAGGACGATCTGCGGCGACAGGCGCGGTAGGATCGTGCGGTGCTCGGCAAGCAGGTTGAGGGCGTCGGCGTCGAGCACCAGGGGCGCCGCCACGCGCGGAACGAGATCCTCCACGAGGCGCCGGGTTGATGCATCGCGTCCCAGCCCGGGCCCGATCACGCCGGCGTCCGCCCCCGCGAAGCCGCGAAGGATCCCGCTGAGCGAGGCGTGCCCGACGACCCCGGGAGCGATCTCCGGGACCGGTCCGACGATGACTTCGGTGCACTTCTGAGCGAGGATGGGATAGATCGACTGGGCGACCAGCAGGCGGACGATGCCGGCACCGGATCGCGCCGCGCCCATGCTCGCCAGGTAGGCGGCGCCGGTATAGCCCTGCGACCCGGCCAGCACGACGACCGTTCCAAAGGTCCCCTTGTGCCCATCACGCGGTCGGGCGGGGAGCCGGAACCCATCAGGGAGCGCGCCGCGTGGCCGAATCGCCTCGGCCTCCGGAATGACGGCCACCGCAACCGCGAAGTGACCATCGTGGGCGATGCTGACGTCCACGCTGCGTCCGGTCAGCGTGGTTGCGGCAGCCACGCTCACATGGGGCCGCCCGTCATCGCTGGGAAGAATCTCGACATCGCGCATGCGAGGACGCAAGACGCCGGTTGGCATCGCCTTGCCAATCGCTTCCTTCGCCGCCCAGCGGCCCGCCCAGCGCTCTGCGCTGCCGCCGCAATAGTCGATCTCCCGGTCGGTGAGGAACTTGCGCAGGAACCGATCCCCGAACCGCTTCTGGGCCTCCGCAATGCGCGGAATCGCCGCGACGTCTACGCCGACCCGAGGCGTCACGCTCCTACTCTACGGTGACGCTCTTGGCCAGGTTGCGGGGCTGGTCGACGTTGCAGCCGCGCTCGGTCGCGACGAAATAGGCGAAGAGCTGCAGCGCGACGACATTGGGGATGGGCGACAGGAACTCGGAAACCGCCGGCACCTCGATACGGTCGAGCTGCACCTCGGCGAGCGTGCGATCGCCGTCCGTGATCAATGCCAGCACCGGCGCGTCCCTGGCGATGACCTCCTGGATGTTACTGACCATCTTCTCGAGCGTCGCCGCCTGGGTGGCGATGGCGAAGACGGGGAAATTCTGATCGAGCAGCGCGATCGGCCCATGCTTCAGCTCGCCGGCCGCATAGCCCTCGGCGTGCAGGTACGAAATCTCCTTGAGCTTGAGGGCGCCTTCGAGGGCAATCGGGTAGTTGATCCCCCGGCCGATGTACATGAAGTTGCGGTAGCCGGAGTATTTGCGGGCGAGCGCCTGGAACGCCTCAGCGCGGTCGAGGACCTGCTGGACCGCGGTGGGCAGGGCCTTCAGCTCCGCGGCCAGCTCGCGCAGACGCTCGGGCGCCAGCCGGTGGCGGACCGCCGCCAGCCGGATCCCCAGCAAGTACAGCGAGGTGAGATGGGCGATGAAGGTCTTGGTCGACGCCACGCCAATCTCCGGTCCGGCGTGCAAGTAGATGACGCCGTCGCTTTCCAGGGCCATCGAGCTGCCGACGACGTTGGTGATGGAGACCACCTTCGCTTTCCGCTGCCTCGCCTCGCGGATGGCGGCCAGCGTGTCGGCGGTCTCGCCAGACTGGGAGACGCCGATCACCAGCGTGTCCTGGTCGATGATCGGCTGGCGGTAGCGGAATTCCGAGGCGGGCTCGACTTCGACCGGGATGCGCGCCAGGTCCTCGATGATGTACTTGCCGAGCAGGGCGGCATAGTACGACGTGCCGGCCGCCACCATCTTGATGGCGTGTACCTTGAGCAGCTGGCGATCGGTCACTCCGAATTCCTCGAACGTGACCTCCCCTTCGTCGCTCAGCCGGCCCCGCAGCGCGTTGGAGACTGCCTCGGGCGCCTCGTTGATCTCCTTGGCCATGAAGTGCGGGAAGCCGCTCTTCTGCGCCTGGCTGATATCCCACTTGACCTCGATCACTTTGGGCTTGACGGCGGCACCGCCGATGGTGCTCACCTCGGGCCCCAGCTTGGTGATCGACACCATCTCACCCTCGCCGAGCAGCAGGACCTTCTTCGTATAGGGGATGACGGCGGTGATGTCGGAGGCGACGAACCATTCCTTGTCACCGATCCCGACCACCAGAGGGGCATTGAGCCGGGCGCCGATCAACAGGTCGGGGTCGCGCTGGGAGAAGATCGCCATCGCGTAGGCGCCCCGCAGTTTTGCCAGGGCTTCACGGACGGCCGCCACCAGGTCGCCCTTGTCGAACTCCTCGATCAGGTGGGGGACGACCTCGGTGTCGGTCTCGGAGATGAAGACATGGCCCTTGGCCTGAAGGTCCTTCCGCAGCTCGGCAAAGTTCTCGATGATGCCGTTGTGGATCACCATGATCTGCTTGTGGCAGTCGGTGTGGGGGTGGGCGTTGATGACGGTGGGGCGGCCGTGCGTCGCCCAGCGGGTGTGGCCGATGCCAAGCCGGCCCTGGGGCATCTCCTCGGTGAGGCGCTCGACCAGCGTGTCGACCTTGGCCGCGCTCTTCACCACCGAGGTCTGGCCATCCGCCTCGTTGAAAATAGCGACCCCGGCGGAATCATAGCCACGGTACTCGAGCCGCTTGAGGCTTTCCATGATGATGGGCGCGGCCGAGCGCTCGCCCAGGTAGCCAATAATCCCGCACATACCCCGGCCTCCTATGTTCCCACTCTGGACACGCTCAAACGAGCGAACTCAGTTCGCTGTTTTGGTTAAACGGGCGTGTCGCCCCAAAGTTACGGGCTGGTGCTAGGCGAGGCTCCGGCGATCGGGGCGATAAAGACATGGACCTGGACCGTCTTCTGATTCACCGTGACCCCGTCGGGCGGCCGGATGTTGACCGTCCGGACGATGTCGGCCTTGGCCGCGGTGAGGTCGATGGGGTCAGTGGCGAGCAGCGCGAGCCCGGCCAGGATGTTGGCGAGGCCGGTCGCTTGCACGACTTGGGGCGCGACCTGAACGCCGGTCAGCCGGTATCCGGTCGCTGGCTGCCCGGTGAGCGTGAACCCGACGCCCTTGTCAACGGTGATAGCGTCGGCCTGGACGACCATTTTCACCGTCACGTTGGCCGGGCTCACGGTCATCGATTTTGTCACGGGTTTCTTGTTCTGATCCCAGAGGACGACCGAGAACGGCTGCGTGAAGCCGGGGGCGTTGACCGAGTCCATTTCGATCAGAACCACGGCCTGGATGCCCGCCAACTGGCTCTTCGGCCCGTCGACCCGGACGCTCGGCGGTGTCACGGTGGTGGCGGCGGTCTGCTCGTGGTACCCGGGTACCAGCGTCTTGACCCGCTCGATCGAAACCGGCAACGTGCTCGTCCCCAGGTCATCGATCGTGACGGATACCGAGCTGGGGGCGACGATGGTGATGGTCGGATCGGAATTATTGACGCGAATAGGGACGTCGTTCTTTCCGACTTTGACTCCGGAAAAATTCCCCGTAATGTGCAGCATGCCCGGGTTGGCATGTAGCTGCGCGTCGAACGAGCGCATGTGGTCGGTGGTCCCGATCGCGGTGAAGGTCACCAACGGCAGATCGCCAACGAGCACGAGCCCGCTAGGCACCACCGGCGTGTCCATCCGGACGCTGTAGGGATGGCTCTGCGTCGGGTTCTGGGCGTAGGCGACCACACTCCAGAGCGCGACAGCAAATGCGATCGCCAGCAGCTTGAGTCGGAGGTTGGCGAGCAGGATGGTTATCTTACCCGGCCTGGCGCTACCGACGCCAAACGGGAAGCGGCGGGCGATGCAGTTCGGTGCGCGGCTGCAGTAGCGAGGTGAGCACCTGCCGCAGCCGGTCGGGGTCGAGGTTGCGCAGCAGCTTTCCCTCGTGCGCCACGGCGATCTGGCCGAGCTCCTCGCTGAGGATCAGGACGACGGCGTCGGTCTGCATCGAGAGGCCGAGCCCGGCGCGGTGCCGGGTTCCCATCCGTTCGCGGACCGTCCCTTCCTCCGCCAGGGGCAGGACGCAGCCGGCGGCCAGGATCTGGTTTCCCCGGACGATGACGGCACCATCGTGGAGCGGTGAGTTCGGGAAGAAGATCGCCTCCAGGAATTCCGCGGTGAGCTCGCCGTTGATCCGGATACCGCTGTTCGCGTAGTTCTCCAACCCTGTCTCTTTCTCGAAGACGATCAGCGCTCCGGTGAAACGCTGCGTCAACTTGGTGGTGGCCCGGATCACCTCGTCGATCATCCGATTGAAGATCTGCAGGTTATAGTGCGCCAGCGGGCGGCCGATGAAACCGATCCGCCCGAACTGGTCGAGCGCTCGACGGATCTCCGGCTGGAAGAGCACGATGATGCCGACCAGGATGGCGGGGGCCGCGTTGCGGAAGATCCAGGACAGCAGCCGCAGATCGAGCAGGTTCGCGAGCAGGCCGATCAGGGCGAGGAGGAGCACCCCGAACATCAGCTGAACCGCCTGGGTACCCCGAACCAGCAGGAAGAGCCGGTAGAGGAAGAAGGCCACCAGGCCGATGTCGATCACGTCGAGGACGTGCCGCCAGATGTTACCGCTCTGGAGGAAGACGAGGATGTCGCGGAGGATGACGTCCACTAGCGCTGACTAGTATCCCCCAAGCTGCCGCTTCGTTATGCCGGCCGGGTTGCGGGCCTACCCTTTAGACTCAACCTATGGATTTACGTATGGCCGCCGCTCTCATCGTGCCCCTGATCTCGACGGCGATCACCACGAACAAGATCATCGCCGGCGTGGTCGTGCTGGTCATCCTCGTCGCCGCGGTTGGCTGGTGGATGTCGCGACGTCGAGGTCGGGCGTAGCCCAAATCAGACCGTAGGCGTCGTCGGCGGCTGCTAGCCTGTGCCGGCAATGCTGGGAGGCAGCCGGCTCTGGCGTCACCCCGACTTCCTGAAGCTCTGGGCGGGCCAGACCATCAGCGTGATCGGCGGCGAGATCAGCGTGCTCGCCTTGCCAACGCTCGCCATCCTGCAGTTCCACACCAGCGCGCTGGTCATCGGGCTGCTCGTTGGGACCCAACGGCTTCCCTTCCTCGTCCTCACGCTCTTCACTGGCGTCCTCGCCGACCGTGTTCGACGCCGGCCCCTGATGATCATCGCCGATGCCGGGCGAGCGATCGCGCTGGCCTCGATCCCGCTGGCCTTTCTGCTCAACGGCCTGACGCTCGCCCAGCTCTTCGTGGTCGCGCTGGGCATGGGAATCGGGAACGTCCTTTTCGACATCGCCTACCTCGCCTACCTGCCCTCGCTCGTCGGCCAGGCGGACATCGTGGAAGGCAACAACAAGCTGAACACCAGCTTCTCCATTGCCCAGCTGGCCGGGCCGGGCCTTGGCGGCGTCCTGGTGCAGGTGATCGGCGCGGCGCGCACGATGGGCATCAACGCCCTCTCCTACGTGGTGTCGGTCCTCACTCTCCTCTGGATCCGCGAACCCGAACCGCTGCCGAGGAAGGTCGGCGCGGAAGCCAGCGTGATGGCGGAGCTCCGCGAGGGTATTCGCCTCGTCTTTCACCACCCGCTCCTGCGCAGCCTGCTGGCCATGATGACAACCCTTTCGGCCGCGGAGCAACTCGCCATTCCGATATACCTCGTCTTTTTCTACCGCCAGCTTCACCTGACTCCGGCCGAAGCCGGCATCGTCTTTGCCGCCTTCGGGGTTGGCGCCTTGGTCGGCTCATTTGTGTCCAGCCGGCTGGTGGCGACGCTGGGGCTTGGACGCGCGATCCTGGCTGGGGTGAGCGGCTCGCCGGTCGGTCTCGCCATGGTTCCGCTCGCGGTCTTCCTACCCCCGGTTGCCTGGCTCTGTTTCGCGAACGTCGTCGCCGGCGTCGCGATCACCGTGATGGACATCCAGCAGGTCAGCCTAAGGCAATCGTTGACGCCCTCCCACCTTCAGGGACGCATGAACGCCACCTTCCGCACGGTCTTTTGGGGCGTCGGGCCGCTGGCCAATTTCGCGGGCGGGTTGCTCGCTGATCGCATCGGCTTCGTCCCCACCTTCCTGATCGCCGCCGGCGTGGCGCTGCTGCCCGTCGTCATCGTGATCGCGAGTCCGATCGGCCGGCTGCGGAGCCACGTCGAGGTCACGGCCGAGCAGGCAGATTCCAGGTAGACCGGCGCAAACGCGGCCGGCCGCGTCCGGTTAGCGCTTGGTGTACTGCGGGGCTTTGCGGGCGCGCTTGAGGCCGGGCTTCTTCCGTTCCTTCATGCGCGGGTCGCGGGTCAGCATGCCGTGCTTCTTCAACACGGGCCGCATCGCCAGGTCAGCGACGCACAAGGCACGGGCGATGCCGTGCTGCACCGCGCCGGCCTGGCCGGACATGCCGCCGCCATCGACCATGGCGCTGACGTTGAAACGCTTGCTGGTCTCGGTGAGCTTGAGGGGCTCGACGACGACCATCTCCAGCATCCGCCGGCCGAAGTACTGGAGCGGTGGCTTGTTGTTCACCATGATCGTGCCCTCACCGGGATAGAGGCGAACTCGCGCGACCGCATTCTTGCGCCGTCCGGTGCCGTAGTAGTAGGTGGCGTTATCGGCCAATGACTTCTATGTCTCCTTTACTTCCAAAGCGGATTGGCACCGGCTGCTGCGCCTTGTGCGGATGCGCGTCCCCGACGTAAACCTTCAAGCGGCGAAGCTGTTCCTTGCCCAGCGTCCCATGCTGCAGCATCCCGGACACCGCGTGCCGGAAAGGATAGGTCGGATGCTTGACGACCATGTCGCCATAGGCGCGCTTGCGAAGGCCGCCGGGGTAGCCCGTGTACGAGGTGTAGATCTTGTCGGTCGGCTTCTTGCCGGTCACCCTGATTCCCTTGACGTTGACGACGATGACGTGGTCGCCCGTGTTGAGATGTGGGGTGTACATCGGCTTGTGCTTGCCGCGCAGCACCTTCGCCACGTTGGCGGCAAGCCGGCCCAGCGTTTGCCCATTGGCATCCACGATGTACCAGCCGGCCGTGATCTCGGATGGTTTGGCGCTGTAGGTCTTTCCTGTTACTGGCATCGCGCTAGTACTCCACGGCAACCTGCACCAACCCCTGGGCTGGCGCGAGGCGCAATCCGGTCGTCGACCCGCCCAGTAGGGCATCGATCCATTCCACTGGCTGGCGCCGGCGACCGACGTCGACCAGCGCGCCGGCGATGCGGCGCACCATGCCGTAGAGAAAGGCATCGGCCGCGACCGCGATGGTGACCCAGTCGCCGGCGCCGCTCACCTTGACCCCGTGGATGTGGCGCACGGTGTGGCCGCCGGGTCGCGGGCTCCGGCCGAAGGCGCGGAAGTCGTGCCTGCCGGAGAGGCGGTCTCCGGCCGACTGCATGGCGGCGACGTCCAGCGTGTCATGCAGGCCCCAGGCGTACTGACGCTGATAGGCGCCCCGAGGGAGCGCCTGACGGATCCGGTAGGCGTAGAGGCGGACCCGGGCCGAGTAGCGGGCGTTGAAGCCGTCATCGACGGCTTCGGCACGCCGGACCGCGATGTCCGGCGCCAGGCGGGCATTGAGCGCGCCAGGCAATTGTTCAACCGGAAACGCGCGCTCGAGGCGGAAGTTGACCACCTGACCGAGCGCGTGCACGCCGGCGTCGGTGCGGCCGGCAGCCGTCAGCAGCGGTGATTCGCCGGTGAGGGACTGGATCGCTTCCCGCAACGCCGCTTCGATGGTCGGGGCGCCCGGCTGCGCCTGCCACCCGTGGTAGCGGGTGCCTTCGTACTCGACGGTGAGCTTCACGTTCATCGGTCGACGAGTTCCACCAGGACCATCGGCGCGCCGTCACCCTGGCGTGGGCCAATCTTCAGCACACGGGTATAGCCTCCCGGGCGCTCCTTCATGCGCGGCATCAGCTTGGTGAAGAGCCGCTCGGTGACCTCCCGGTCTTCCACGATCGCGTCCACCGCCCGGCGAGCGGCGACGTTGTCGTTTTTGGCCTTGGTGATGACGGTCTCGACCCAGCGGCGCAGCTCCTTACCCTTGGCCTCGGTCGTTTCGATTCGGCCGTGGTCGAGCAGGGACGTGACCAGGTTGCGGCTCATCGCCTTGCGATGCGCCGTGCTCCGGCTGAACTTGCGTCCCGCCTTCTGATGCCGCACTCGTCGCCGTCCTCTTAGACCAGGACCTTGGTCAGCTCTTCCGGCGTCAGGAAGCCGCGCTGCACCAATTTTTCCTTGATCTCGTCCAGGGACTTGCGGCCGAAGTTGCGCAGGCTCAGCAAGTCCTCCTCGCGCAGCGCTACCAGCTGGCCAATCTTGGTGATCTCATTGGCTTTCAGGCAGTTGAGCGCGCGAACGGAAAGATCGAGGTCCTCGATCGGCGTGTCCGCCAGGCGCGAGGAGACGTCATTTCCTTTCTGCTGCGGCACGTCGGCGTCCTTGATCCGCTCGGTGAAGCGGGTAAAGAGGCCCAGGTGAGAGGTGAACTGCTTGGCCGCCTCGCTGATGGCCTGGTCCGGGACGATCGTCCCGTCGGTCCAGACCTCGAGGATCAGCTTGTCCCAGTCGGTCTCCTGGCCCACGCGGGTCTTCTCGATCAGGAAGTTGGCTTTCACCACCGGGCTGAAGATGGCATCGATCGGAATCACGCCGATCGGCTGGCCTTCCTTCTTGTTCCGCTCGGCGGGCACATAGCCCTTGCCGCGCTCGACCGTGAGCTCCATACGGAGCCGGCCCTTGTTGCTGTCGAGCGTGCAGATGTAGAGCTCGGGGTTGACGATCTCGACGTCACTCGGCGCCTGGATGTCGGAGGCCTTCACCTCGCGGGGGCCGGTCACGTCCAGCGTGAGGCGGACGGGGTCGTCGCTGTAGGAGATCAGGTTCAGCCCCTTGAGGTTGAGGATGATCTCGGTCACGTCTTCCTTGACGTAAGGGATCGAGGAAAACTCGTGCGCCACACCCTCGATCGAGACCGAGGTGACGGCGGCGCCCTTCAGCGTGGAGAGCAGGACGCGGCGCAGCGCGTTGCCGAGCGTGGTGCCGAAGCCGGGCTCGAGCGGCTCGATCTCGAACTTTCCATAGGTGGCGGAGTTCTCGATGCTTTTGACTTGGGGTTGGGCGATATCGATCATGGTTCTCCTTGTATGAATGGGTTCGCTAGCGCGAATAAAACTCGACGATCAGCTGCTCCTGGATGGTCTGGTCCATGTCATCGCGTCCGGGTTGCGCGGTGACTTTCGCGGTCATGTTGTCTTTGTCGAGGCTCAGCCAGGGGACGACGGGCCGCTGCTCGCCGGCGTCGAGGGCATTCTTGATGCGATCGACCTCCTTGCTCTTTTCCTTGATCGCGATCACGTCGCCAATGCGCACGGCATACGAGGGGATGTTGACGAGCCGGCCGTTGACGGTGACGTGGCAGTGGGAGACGAGCTGCCGGGCGTCACGGCGCGAGGCGGCAAAGCCGACCCGGTAAACGACGTTGTCCAGCCGCGTCTCGAGGAGGCGAAGCAGGTTGAGGCCGGTGACGCCGGCCATCTTTGCCGCGCGGTCGAAGTAGAGCCGGAACTGACCCTCGAGCAGGAAGTAGATCCGGCGCGCGCGCTGCTTGGCCCGTAACTGGATCCCATAGTCGGACACCTTCCGGCGACGGACCTGGGTGTGCATGCCGGGCGGCATCGCCCGCCGGTCGAGGGTGCACTTCGTGAAGCACTTCTCTCCCTTGAGGAAGAGCTTGACGCCCTCGCGGCGGCAGTGACGGCAGACCGGGCCTTCGTAGCGGGCCACTTAGACTCGCCTCCGCTTCGGTGGGCGGCAGCCGTTGTGCGGGATGGGGGTGACGTCCGTGATCGCCGTGACTTCGAGACCCGCCGCCTGCAGCGAACGGATGGCGGCCTCGCGGCCGGCTCCCGGTCCCTTGACGAAGATCTCGATCTGCTTGAGGCCGTGCTCCATCGCGCGCCGCGCCGTCGCTTCGGCGGTGATCTGGGCGGCGAAGGGCGTGCTCTTGCGCGATCCCTTGAAGCCCTGGCTGCCGGCGCTGCCCCAGGCGAGCACGTTGCCCTGGGCGTCGGTCAGCGACACAACAGTGTTGTTGAAGGTCGACTGGATGTGTGCCTGGCCCACCGTGACGTGCTTCTTCTCGCGGCGGCGGGTGCGAACGACTTTCTTCTTGGGCATGGCTGTTACTTCTTCGCCTCGGCCTTCTTGCGCACACCGACCGTCTTGCGCGGGCCGCGGCGGGTACGGGCGTTGGTGCGGGTCCGCTGCCCGCGGACGGGCAGGCCGCGCCGGTGGCGCAGGCCGCGATAGGTCCCGATCTCCATCAGGCGCTTGATATTGAGCGCGATCTCGCGGCGAAGCTCGCCTTCAACCTTGGCTTCCTTGTCGAGAACGTCGCGGAGGCGGCCGATCTGCTCGTCGTTCAGGTTCTTGACGCGCATGTTCGGATCCACGTTGGCGATCGTCAAGACGCGGCGCGCGGTGTGCGGTCCCACCCCGAAGATGTAGGTAAGGGCGATTTCGACGCGCTTCTCGCGGGGAATATCAACGCCGGCAATTCGAGCCATCTACCTTCTTATCCCTGCCTCTGGTTGTGTTTCGGCGTCACGCAGATGACCCGCACCTGGCCGCCGCGCTTGATGACCTTGCACTTCGCACATATTTTCTTGACCGATGCCCGGACTTTCATTTCCTCACTCTGCCTTTCTGACGATTCGTCCGCGCCCCGGATCGAGCGGCGACACCTCGACGCGGACGCGGTCACCCGGGATCACCCGGAGAAACCGAAGCCGCGCGGCCGGCGCCACGTGTGCCACGATCCTGTGGCCGGTCTCGAGTTCGACACGGTAGAGCGCGTTGGGCATCGGCTCCACCACTCTTCCGACGACAATCCCCGTCATCAGCGAATACCCGTGACGAGATCGCCGGATTTCCGGCGCACGAACGAATAGCTTACCACAAGCTCAGCCTGGCTAAACGGCCCCGCCACTGGCAATCCCTCATGGGCGCGCCGAGAGGGCCTTCTTCGAGACCGTCAGGATCTCGGGCCCGTCCGCGGTGATCGCCACCGAGTGTTCAAAGTAGGCGGACCAGAGCCCGTCGACCGTGACCACCGTCCAGCCATCATTCAGAAGCGCCACATCGGGCCCGCCGGCGTTCACCATCGGCTCGATCGCCAGCACCATCCCCGGCTTGAGGAGGGGCCCCGTGCCGGCGACGCCGAAGTTGGGGACCTGGGGGTCCTCGTGCATATCTCGGCCGATGCCGTGCCCGACGAACGACCGGACGACGGAGAAGCCGGCCTGCTCGACGTGCCGCTGCACGGCGGCACTGATATCACCGATCCTGTTGCCGACCCGGGCCTGCTCGATCCCGATGCTCAGGGACTCTCGCGTGACGTCCATCAGCCGCTGCGCCTCGGCCGAGATCTTGCCGATGCCGACGGTGAGGCCGGCATCCGCCCAGAAGCCCCGGTGGATCAGGCCCGCGTCCAGGCTCAGAAGGTCGCCCTCGCGGAGCTTGCGGTTGGAGGGGATGCCATGGACGACGTGGTTATTCACAGAGGTGCAGATGGCGTGCTGGTATCCCTGGTAGCCGATGAACCCGGGGATACAGTCGCGCGCCCGGATGAAGCGATCCGCCTCGCGGTCCAGCTCCAGCAGGGTGACGCCGGGCCGCGCCATCGTCTGCAGGTGGGCGAGGGCCTCGCCCAGGATGGCGCCCGCCTCCCGCATCAACTCGATCTCGGCCGGCGACTTGTAGATGATCATCGCGAGCCGGCCCCCTTGCGAAGCGCGCTGAGCCGGCGGGTGATGTCCGAGCGCACGGCCTCGACCGACATCTGGCCGTCGATGTTCTCCAGTTTGTGTTGGGCCGTGTAGTAATCGATCAAGGGCGCGGTGTGCGTGAGGAAGACGTCGATGCGGTGCGCCACGATCTCGGTGCGGTCGTCCGGCCGCTGGTAGAGCTCGCCGCCGTCGAGCGTGCAGCGCGGCAGCTCGCGGGCCTGTTGCGGCGTGAAGGTGTAGACCGCATGGCACGTCTTGCAGCTGTAACGGTGCGACAGCCGGTCGATCAACACCTGGCGGCTCACCCGCAGGTAGATCACGGCGTCGACCCGCCGCCCGAGCTGGTCGAGCATGGCGTCAAGGGCCTCCGCCTGGGCGACCGTCCGCGGAAAGCCATCAAGGATGAAGCCGTTCTCCGCGTCGGGCCTCTTGAGGCGCGTCTTGATGATGTCGATCATCAGGGCGTCGGGCACCAGCTCGCCACGGTCCATGTAGCCCTTGACCTGCTCGCCAAGCGCCGACCCGGCCCGCCGCTGCTCGCGCAGCATGTCGCCGGTCGCGATCGCCGGGATGTGGTAAGTCTCGATCAGGGACCCCGTCTGGGTGCCTTTGCCCGCGCCCGGCGCGCCAAAAAGAATCAGATTCATCGGGACAGTTCGCGACCTGAGGTCGCTACTTTATGAACCCCTTGTACTGACGCATGATCAGCTGCGTCTCGATCTGTTTCATGGTGTCGAGCGCAACGCCGACCACGATCAGGATCGCGGTCCCTCCGAGGTACATGTTCTGCGTTGGTATTCGGGTCAGTGCCGTGGCCAGGAGCGGAATCAGCACGGTCACCCCACCGAGGAAGAGGGCGCCGGCAAACGTGATCCGCGTCATGGTGCGGTCGAGGTACTGCGCCGTGGCCACGCCCGGTCGGATCCCGGGGATGAACGCGGCGTGCTTCTTCAGGTAGTCGGCCGTGTCCACCGGGTCGAAGGTGACCGCGGTGTAGAAGTAGGTGAAGCCAAAGATGAGCACGAAGTAGACGAAGTTATAGAGGATGTCGGTGGGGATGTTGGGACCGGTGGGCACCCAGTAGGTGCGCAGCACCCGCGAGATCGTCCCCCACGGATCGGGAGCCGTCGCCAGGAAGTTCCCGATGATGACCGGGAAGAACATGATCGAGATCGCGAAGATGATCGGGATGACGCCCGCCTGGTTGACACGGAGCGGCAGGTGGGAGCTTCGCCCCTGGTAGATCTTGCGGCCCACCACGCGCTGCGCCGACTGTATCGGGATCTTCCGTTGGGCCTGCTGCACTTCGATGATGAAGGCGGTGACCACGATCGCCAGGGCGGCGAAGAGCAGCATCGGCGCCAGGTTCGCGGAGCCGCCGCCGGTCAGCAGGTTGTAGATGGTGTTCGGGATTCGCCCCACGATGCCGGCGAAGATCACCAACGAGATGCCGTTGCCGATTCCATACTCGGTGATCAGCTCACCGAACCACATCAGCATCACGGTGCCGGCCGTCAGTGTGATCATGATCTCCACGATGCCCAGCCAGCTGAGGTTGGACAGGACGCCCTGGCGGCTGAAGACCAACGTCAGGCCCCAGGCCTGAAGCAGGCCAAGGGCGACGGTGAGCCAGCGGGTCCAGCGGGTGATCTTGCGCCGGCCGAACTCCCCTTCCTTGCTGAGCTCCTTCATCCGGGTGGAGACGACTGTCATGAGCTGCATGATGATCGAGGCGTTGATATACGGGTTGACGCCCATCGCGATGATGGAGAAGGTCGACAGCCCGCCTCCCGAAAACAGGTCGAGCAGACCGAGGAAGGCGTTGGTATTGAAGAGCTTGTCGAGGGCGGCCTTGTCGGCGCCGGGCACGGCGATGTGCGCCAGGATCCGGAACACGAGGAAGAGTCCGAGCGTGAAGAGGATCTTGCGGCGCAGCTCGGGAATTCGGAGTGCGTTACCGATCGCTTCTAACATGCCTAGCTCTTCTTTTTACCCTTATCGGGTTTCGGGGAATCCTCCGAACCGGCGGCACGGGTCGCCTGGCCTTTCTCGCCTCGCTCGCGTTTCTCGCCTCGGTCGCGTTTTTCGCCTTTTTCGGCTTGCTCGCCCGGCTCGCCTGGCCCGCCCGCTTCGGCCTTCGCGCCCTGCTCGGCTTTCGCCTTGGCCTTCTTTGAGGCCTTGGCGGCCGCGGCGTCGTCTTCCGCTTCCGGCTTCTCGACCGGCTCGGGCTTGACCGGCTTGGGCTGGTTCTTCGCCCGCTTCGTTTTCGGGCGGATTGGCGGAGGAACCTCGATGACGGCGGCCGTCCCGCCGGCGGCCTCGATCTTACGGCGCGCCTCCGCCGAAAACTGGTGGGCGTGGATTGTCAGCTTGCGCTTAAGGTCACCGCTGCCCAGCACCTTGATGCCGGCCCCGACGTCCTTGATGATGCCGGCCTCCAGCAGGGTTTCCGGGCGAATCTCGGCGCCCTCCTCGAAGCGGTTCAGCCGGGTCAGGTTCAGCACCGCGAACCGTTTCTTCCAGCGGTTGTGAAAGCCGCGGAGCTTGGGCGTCCGCATGGTCAGCCGGGTCTGGCCGCCCTCGAACGTCTTCGGCAGATTCACCGAGGTGCGGGCGCGCTGCCCCTTCTGGCCCCGGGTCGCGGTCTTGCCGTGGCCGGATCCCGGCCCGCGACCGACCCGCTTGCGGGAGTGGTGCGACCCAGGCGATGGTTGGAGCTCGTGGAGCTTCACGTTGTCTCTTCCACCTTGACCAGGTGCCGGACTTTATGCACCATGCCGCGCAATTGCGGGCTGTCTTCGTGCTCCACCGTCTGGTTCAAACGGCGGAAGCCCAGCGCCTGGACGGTTCGTTCCTGGTCGGGCTTCTGCCCGATCACGCTGCGGACGTAGGTGATCTTCAATCGCGCCATGGTTAGCCGACCGGCTCCTCCACCGGCGCTTCGGCCGCTGCGGCCACCACCGGCTCCGGCTTCCTCCCGCGCCGGCTGAGCCGCTCCATCTCGTCGGCGGGTTTGCCACGCGCCTGGGCGACGCTGTCGGCCGTCTGCAGCGCCTGCAGCGCGGCGATCGTGGCACGGACGGTGTTGACCGGATTGTTCGTACCCAGCGATTTCGTGATCATGTCCTTGATCCCGGACAGCTCGACGACGGCGCGCATCGCGCCGCCCGAGCGAATGCCAGTGCCTGGCGCCGCCGGCTTGAGCAGCACCTTGGCAGCCCCCTTCTTCAAACGGATCTCGTGGGGGATGGTGGTCCCGACCATCGGCACAGTGATGAGGTGCTTCTTTGCCGACTCCACCGCCTTGCGGATGGCCTCGGGCACCTCGCCGGCCTTGCCGAGCCCGGCGCCGACGCGGCCGTTCTGATCGCCGACCACGACGAGGGCGCTGAACGAGAAGCGACGGCCACCCTTGACGACCTTCGCTACCCGGTTCAGGTGGACGACTTTCTCCGTGAATTCCGACTGGCCTCTTCCGTACTGGTAACTCATTCCTTCCCTTTAGAACTTCAATCCGGCGCTGCGGGCGGCGTCGGCCAGCGCTTTGACCCGGCCGTGATATGGAAAGCCGCCGCGATCGAAGACGACAGTCTCGATGCCCGCCTGCCGGGCGCGCTGCGCGATCGACTTGCCCACGGCGGCCGCGCCTTCCGCCCCCGAGGGTGACTTCAGGCTCTTGCGCAGGTCGGCATCGGTCGTGGAGGCGGCCGCCAGCGTTCGTCCCGAGGCGTCATCGATCAGCTGAGCATAAACGTGGTGCAAGCTGCGGAAGATGGCCAGCCGCGGGCGCGTGGGACCGCCCACCAGGTGGGTCCGCAGCCGAACGTGCCGGCGGATTCGCGTATTGCGGCGATCGGCCTGGCTGCGCATTACTTCGCCGCTCCGGCACCGGCGGTCTTGCCGGTCTTGCCCGCCTTGCGGCGAATACGCTCGCCACGGTAGAGGATGCCCTTGCCCTTGTAGGGTTCGGGGGGACGGATCTTCCGCACTTCAGCCGCGACCTGGCCGACCTCTTCCTTGTTGGCGCCCTTGATGTTGATACGGGTTGGCTCGGGGACGTCGATCGTGATGCCCTTGGGCACCGGGTAACGGACCGGGTGCGAGAACCCCACATTGAGGACCAGCGCCTCGCCCTGGCGGGTGGCGCGATAGCCCACACCGACCAGCTCGAGTTGCTTCTCGTACCCCTTGCTGACGCCCTCGATCATGTTCCAGACGAGCGTCCGCGTCAGCCCGTGCAACGACCGGTGCAGCTTCGATTCGCTCGGCCGCTCGACGACGACGGTGCCGTCTTTGACGGTGACCTTCATCGCCGGATTCAGCTCGCGGCTGAGCTCGGCCTTGCCACTCTTGACCACCACGGTGTGATCGGTGAGCGTCACCGTCACGCCGCTGGGGATCTGGACCGGCAGTTTTCCAATCCTACTCATGGGTCACCAAACGTAGCACACGACCTCGCCGCCGAGGCCGGCTTTGGTTGCCTTCTGTCCCGACATGACGCCGTGTGAGGTCGACAGGATGACGATGCCGAGCCCCCCGAGCACCCGTGGAATCTCGGTCTTGCGCGCATAGACGCGCAGGCCTGGCTTGCTGATCCGTCGGAGGCCGGCGAGCGACTTGCCGCGAGGCGTCTTCGGCTTGAACGTGATGTCGAGCTTCTGACCCTGCTCCGCGGCTGCGACGTCGTAGGCGGCGATGTAGCCCTCTTCCTTGAGGACGCGCGCGATCTCCACGCCCACGCGCGAGGCCGGGATGGCGACGCGCGAGTGCCCGGCGGTATTCGCGTTACGGATCCGGGTCAGCATGTCGGCGATGCTATCGGTGCTCATCAGTCCCTTGACTCCCTCCTCACCACGACGACTTCTTCACGCCCGGGACCTGTCCCTGCGATGAGAGTGTGCGGAAGCAGATGCGGCAGATGCCGAACTTCCGCATATACGCGCGCGGCCGGCCGCACAGGTTGCAGCGGTTGTGCTGCGAGACCGCGTGCTTGTGTTTGCGGATTCCGCGATTGATCGTCGACTTCTTAGCCACTCAGTCTCATCCTCACTTTCTCCAGGGGAACCCGAGCTCGCCAAGCAGCGCGCGCGCCTCGTCATCGCTGCGCGCGGTGGTGACGAAGGTGATCTCGAGACCCCGTAATTTATCGATCTTGTCGTACTCGATCTCCGGAAAGACCAGCTGCTCGCGCAGTCCGAGCGTGTAGTTGCCGTGCCCGTCGAAGCCGGTCGGCGAGAGGCCGCGGAAGTCGCGGATTCGGGGCAAGCCGACCGAGAGCAGCTTGTCGACGAACTGGTACATCCGCGCGCCCCGGAGCGTCACCTTGATGCCGATCGGCAGGCCCGCGCGCAACTTGAAGTTCGCGATCGCTTTCCGCGATTTCAGCACCACCGGCTGCTGGCCGGTGATCTTCTTCAGATCGGCGGTGGCGGCGTCGAGCGCCTTGGGGTTGGAGATCGACTCTCCGATCCCGATGTTCGCCACCACCTTGACCAGGCGCGGCACCTGCATGGCGTTGATGTAGGCGAAGCGTTGGATCAGCGCCGGGACGATCTTTTCCTGGTAGCGCTGCTTCAGCCTGAGCTCCGTCCCGGCCGGGCTGGAGACGACGCTCGGACCCTTCGGGCTGGGAGCGGCCTTCACGCCTTTCGAGCCGGCGGCGACGTTCATACCTTGTTCCTCACGCGCTCGTAGATCTCACCGCAGTTCACGCAGACGATCGCCTTTGTCCCATTGGGGAGCACCGTCTTGCGGATGCGCGTCGGCTTGTCGCACTTGTTGCAGACGAGCATCACGTTCGAGTAGTCGAGCGGCGCCTCGAAGTCCACGATGCCGCCCTGACGGACGGTCGTCGAGCCTTTTTGCTGGCCGGCGCGCGTGTGGCGCTTCAGGATGTTGACGCCCTTGACGACGATCTTCCCCGACTGGGGCACGGTGCGCACGACCACGCCGCGCTTGCCACGGTCCTTGCCGGACATGACCTGCACGGTGTCGTCGCGATGAATGTCGAGATGAAGCCGAGACATGCTAGAGGACCTCCGGAGCCAGGGAAACGATCTTCATGAAGTTCTTGTCGCGAAGCTCGCGCGCCACCGGGCCGAAGATGCGGGTACCGCGCGGGTTGTTTTGTGGGCCGAGGATGACGGCCGCGTTCTCGTCGAACCGAATGGTGGAGCCATCCTGCCGGCGGAATTCTCGCGAGGTCCGGACGACGACCGCCTTGACCACCTCGCTCTTTTTCACCTGGCCGCCGGGCGTCGCGACCGTGACGGCGGCCGTGATGACGTCGCCGATGGAGGCGTACTTGCGGTAATGGCCGCCCATCACCCGGATCAACAGGATCTCACGCGCACCCGTGTTGTCCGCCACCTTCAACCGCGACTCTTGCTGGACCATGACGACGGCTATTTCGCCTTCTCCACGATGGCGACGACGCGCCAGCGCTTGTCGTGCGAGAGCGGCCGCGTCTCCATGATCCGGACGCGGTCGCCGACCTTGCACTGGTTCTGCTCGTCGTGCGCCTTGAATCGGGTGGCCTGCTGGATGTGCTTCTTGTACTTCGGGTGCTCCTTGAGCGTCTGCACCCGGACGATGACAGTCTTGTCCATCTTGTCGCTGATGACGGTGCCGGTGCGCGTCTTGCGCATCGCCCGCTCCGTCGTTGTCTCTGGTTCGGTCATACGGTCTCCTCCGTGGCGGCCTTGCGCCGGCGCGGCTTGGGGGACGCCGGCTCCGGCGCGGTCGCGGGCTCGCCGGTGCGCTCCTTGAGGAAGATCTCGGTCAGGATCTGGGCCAGGTCGTGACGCACGTGTCGGATCTGGCGATGGTTCTGCAACTGGCCGGTCGCCATCTGGAAGCGCAGGTTGAAGAGCTCCTGGCGGGAGTCCTTGAGCTTCTTCTGCAGATCAGGCATGGAAAGGGCCTGGAGATCCTTCATCTTCATTTCTTCCCACCACCCTTGGCCGGCTTGGCCGGGGCCGCGGCCTTGGGGGCGGCCGCCGCTTTCGGGGCAGCGCCGGGCGCAGCTTTCGGGGCGGCACCCGGGGCAGGTTTCACCGACGGCGCGGCACCCGGGGCCGCCTTGGGCCCACGCGCCGGAGCAGCGGCGGCGGTTGGGGCTACGCCCGCGGCACCCGCAATGCCCTCGACGCCCTCGCCCGGCTTCAGCTCCGCCGGTCCCTTGATCTTCACGTCGGCGGCCGCTTTGACGCCCGACTTGATGCCCAGCGTCCGGGTCTTCATCGGCAGCTTGTAGGCCGCCAGTTGGAAGGCGCGCTTGGCCATCTCGGGCGTGACGCCGCCCATCTCGAAGAGAACGCGGCCGGGCTTGATCACGACCACCCATCCCTCGGGCGCACCCTTGCCGCTGCCCATGCGGGTCTCGGCCGGCTTCTTCGTCACCGACTTGTCGGGAAAGACCCGGATGAAGACCTGGCCGCCGCGCCGTACGAAACGCGTCATGACGCGGCGAGCCGCCTCGATCTGGCGATTCGTCATCCAGGCGGCTTCGGACGCCTGCAGGCCGAACTCCCCGAATGCCAGGTCGGCACCCTGGGTGGCCACGCCGGTGCGGCGACCCCGATGCAACTTGCGATGCTTGACGCGAGCGGGCAGCAACATCTGTTATTCCTTCTTCTTCGTCGCGCGGGCGCGCGGGGCTTTTGCTGGCTCTGCTTTGTCGGTCGTGGTCGCGCGAGCGCGGGCGGTCCGCTTCGGTGCGGCTTTCTCGCCGGCATCGGCCGTCGTCGCCTCCGTGGCCGGCTTGGTCGCGCGGGGGGCGCGCTTCGGCTTGGCGGCGGCGGCCGCATCGGCCGTCACCGGGGCCGGGGCGGCGGGCGCCACCGCGGGCGCGGCGGGCGCCGACGGCACGGGCACCGCGACCTGTACGAGCTCGGCCAGCGGGCTAGGCGCCTCGCCAATCGCGAGACCCACTGGCACGCCACTTTCTACGGGTTCCTCGGCCGCAGTCGGCGGCTTGACGGCCGCCTCGGTCGGGAAGTTGCCGGTGTAGACCCAGGCCGACACGCCGATCCGTCCGAAGGTGGTCTTGGCTTCGGTCTGGCCGAAGTCGATGTCCGCCTTCAGCGTATGCAGCGGCACCCGACCCTCGCGGTTCCATTCGACGCGCGCCATCTCCGAGCCGCCGAGCCGGCCCTTGACCCGGATCTTCACGCCCTGGGCGCCAGCCCGCATCGTCTTCATCAGCGACTGCTTGATGGCACGGCGGAAGGCGATGCGCTTCTCCAGCTGGGCGGCGACGTTCTCCGCCACCAGCTGGGCGGCAAGCTCGGGCTTCTTGATCTCCTGGATCGTGACCCGGACGCGCTTGCCCGTGATCTTCTCCAGCTCATCGCGCAGCTGGTCGACGCTGGTCCCACCCTTGCCGATCACGATCCCGGGCTTGGCGGTGTGCAGCGTGATGGTCAGCGCCGACGAGGAGCGCTCCGTCTCGATCCGGGCCAGGCCGGCATTCTTGAGGCGGATCATCAGCATCCGCCGCAAGCGGACGTCCTCCAGCAGGAGCGGCTTGTACTCCTTGTCGGGAGCGAACCACTTCGCCTCCCAGTTACGGTAGACGCCCAGCCGGAACCCGTTCGGGTGAACCTTGTGCCCCATCTACTTGCTCTTTTTCTCCTTGGTGTCCTTCTTGTCGTCGTCCTTTTGCGCTCGCCTTTCCACGCCGGGGCTCGCTGATTTCTTGGCGTCGGTCTTTTTGGCGTCAGTCTTCTTACCCTCGGCGGGCGCCTTTGACGCAGGTGCCTTGCTCTCCGGCTTCGCCTTCTTCGGCCGGGCGGGAGCGACCCGCTCGTCCGACTCGGTGGTGGCAGGTTCTAGCGCGGCAGCCGCGCGCGCGGCGGCAGCCGCGGCCGGGGGCGCCTGCCGGCCCGCGGGTTGCGGTGCGCGCGGAAGGGCGGCGGTGCGCCGCTTCACCACACCGGGCCGGTCTTCCACGATGGCCGTGATGTGGCTGGTGCGCTTGAAAATGCTGAAGAGGCGGCCCATGGCGCGCGGCTGACCGCGCTTCAACATCGGGCCCGGCTCCACCCGGATGTCCTTGATCACGAGGTCGTCCTTGACGAGGTTGAAGTTGTTCTCCGCGTTCGCCTGGGCGGAGCGGATCACCTTGGCCACGTCCCGCGCCGCGGCCTTGGGCATGAACGAGCAGGCGACCAGCGCCTCACTCACCGGCAGGTTGCGCAGCGTCCGTGCGACGAGTCGCACTTTCCGCGGTGATGTCCTGACCCACTTGGCCTTTGCCTGTACTTCCATTGCTTACTTGAGAGCGGTGGTCTTCTCCGTGTGATGCCCATGGGCGCGGAAGCGCCGGGTCGGCGCGAACTCGCCCAGCAGGTGCCCGACCATGTTCTCGGTGATGAAGATCGGCACGTGCTTCTTTCCGTCGTGAATCGCGAGCGTATGCCCGACCATTTCGGGGAAGACGCTCGAGTCTCGCGACCAGGTCTTGATCACCTTCTTCTCCTTCTGAAGATTCATCGCCGTCACCTTTTTCATCAGCGACGGATGCACGAACGGTCC
>DASZJR010000022.1:0-2870 GCA_035947855.1 Candidatus Dormiibacterota bacterium | reverse complement strand
GTGCGGCTCGACCGCAAGGAGGCTCAGGTCGCTCGCCATCATTTGCCCTTGCGCGAGCGGACTTCCTGGATCAACTGCGGCACGATCTTGTGGACATCGCCCACGACGCCAAGGTCCGCCATCTTGAAGATCGGCGCCTCCGGATCCTTGTTGATGGCGATGATCGTCCTGGCACCTTTCATCCCGACCGTGTGCTGCATGGCGCCTGAGATGCCGAGCGCGATGTATACGGTCGGCTTGACGGTCTTGCCGGTCTGGCCGATCTGGAATGAGTACGGTTTCCAGCCGGCGTCGACGACCGCGCGGCTGGCGCCGACCGCCGCACCCAGCTCGGCGGCGAGCTCATCGAGCATCTTGAAGTTCTCGGGCGCGCCGAGCCCGCGCCCGCCGCTGACGATGATGGCGGCATCCTCGAGCTTGGGACCGCTCGCCTTTTCGGTTTCACGCCGCAAGACCCGCGCGACCGGCTTGCTGGTGTCAACCGGATCGGTCAACGTCTCCACCTGTGGCGCATCGGCGGAGGCTGCCGGCTCCGCGGTGACCGCTTTCGGCCGGATCAAGACCAGCGTCGGCGCCTTGGCTTTCGGCACGGTTGTCACCAGCAGGCTGCCGCCGAACATCGGCGAGACGATCGCCCAACCGCCGTCTTTGGTGCTGATGTCAGTAGCGTTGGCGATCAGGGCCGTTCCCAGCCGGGCGCTGAGGCGCGACGCCACGTCGCGACCGTCGTAGGTCATGCCGAAGATGACCAGGTCGGGTTTGTCCCTGGCAAGCAGACGCGCCAGCAGCTCGACCGCCGGCGCGGCCAGGACGTCCCGAAAGGCGGCATCTTCGTGGACGTAGACCTTCTTTGCGCCGTACGTCCCGAGCGTTTCCACCGACTTCGACGCCCCAGGGCCGAGCGCGACGGCGGTCGTGTCCCCGAGGGAGCGCGCTTTTGTCAGCAGCTCGAGCACGACGGGCTTTGGCGTGCCGTCGACGGTTTCCGCAAAGACCCAGACGCCCGCCATCAGATGACCTTCAGCTCTTTGAGGAAGTCGGCGACGCGTTTGGCCCCGTCGCCCTTGTCCTCGACGATTTCCCCAGCCTTGCGCGCCTCGGCCGGCGTCGCGTCGACGACCTCCTGGGTCAGCGCGGCTTTGCCGGCCTGGCCGTCCAGGCCGATATCGCTCAGTCCGACCTGCCTCACTTCCTTGTTCTTCGCCTGCATGATCCCCCGGAGCGCGGGATAGCGCGCCTCGTTGATGCCGCCCGTTACGGTCACGACAGCGGGGAGGGGCGCCTCCACCACGTCGTAGCCGTCATCGGTCTGCCGGTCGATCACGGCCTTGCCCTGGGCGACCTCGAGCTTCTTGGCGAAGCTGAGGAGCGGGAGCCCGAGGAGCTCGGCCAGCTGTGCGGGGACCGCCCCGGAAGAGCCGTCAGTGCTCTCGGTGCCGCAAATGATCACGTCGTACGGCTTACCCTTGACCGCGGCCGCGATGGCGCGGGCGGTACTGATCGCGTCGGAGTTTTCCAGTGCCGGGTCGGTGACCAGGATGCCGCGGTGTGCGCCCATGGCGAGTGCGCGCCGAATGGCATCGATCGCCTTGGGCGGGCCCATCGAGATGACGGTGACCTCGCCCGCATCCTTCTCGACGATCTGGAGTCCGGCTTCGACCGCGTGCTCATCGCCGGGGTCGAGGACCAGGTCGACGCCCTCGCGAACCAACCGCTTGGTCTGAGGGTCGAGCTTGCCCGGGGCGTTGGGATCGGGGATCTGCTTGATGCAGACGAGGACGTTCATGGGTGGCTCCGTCCATTATGGATAACTGAGACTCAATCGAACAGATGTTTGTACTATGATTGAGGACCCCAATGCCACGAACCGAGTACTTCGAGATCACGTCGAAGTCGGCGCTCAACCGGGTGCAGCACATGGGCTTCAACTGGTCGCTGAACCCCTACCAGGGTTGTTTTCACAGTTGCGTCTACTGCTTCGCCCGGGCGCACGCGAAGCTGGCGGACCGCGACCCGGGGGCGGGGTTCAGCGCGAGGGTGGGCGTCAAGGTCAACCTGCCCGACTTGCTCCGCCGCGAGCTGTCGGGGCGCAGCTGGAAGCGTGAAACGGTCGCGTTCGGAACGGCGACCGACCCCTACCAGCCGATCGAAGGCAGCTACCGGCTGACGCGCCGATGCCTGGAGGCCTTCCGCGATTTCAAGACGCCGGTCGGTCTGATCACCAAGGGAACGATGGTGTTTCGAGACATCGACGTCCTGCTCGAGTTGTCCCGAAAGGCGAAGACGACCGTCTGCTTCAGCGTTCCGACGGTCGATGAGACCGTGTGGGCGAAGACCGAGCCGGGGACGCCACCTCCACACAAGCGACTGAAGGTCCTCAAGGCACTGGTCGATGCCGGCATCGACGCCGGCGTCGGCATGGCCCCGGTATTGCCGGGTCTTTCCGATTCGCCCGCCCAGCTGGAAGCGACGGTCGCGGCGGCGGCGGAAGCGGGCGCCTGCTTCGTCTGGGCGAACATCGTCTATCTGAAGCCGGGGACGAAGGAGCATTTCATGGAGTTCCTGGCGAGGGAGTATCCCCATCTGCTTGCCCGTTACCGCGAGCTCTACCCCGGAGCGTACGCGCCGGCCGCCATCAAGGCGCCCGTGATCGGGGCGGTCAGCGCCCTCAAACGACGCTACGGCGTGGGTGATCGGCGGGCGTGGCGGGCCGAGCCGCCAGCGGAGCAGGTCCAGCTCGGATTAGCCGTCTAGTGGTCGTATTTGACTTCGGCGAGCGCATGTTCTACCGTAGCCGCGAGTGCTCCGCTGGCTGACCCGGCTGTTCGGGCAACACAACGAGGCTGAGACCGCCCCGGCAGTAGCACCAC
>DASZJR010000021.1:0-20229 GCA_035947855.1 Candidatus Dormiibacterota bacterium | reverse complement strand
TTTCAGCACGGCCTTCTCCACGCTCGCAATCTGGAACGCGTTCTCGACCTGGCCGCGGATCGTGACGACGCCCGACTCGACGTCGAGGTTGATCTGACCCTTCGGCAGGTCGCCGTTACGAAAGATTTCACTCTCCACGCGATCCCGCAAGGTGAGGTCGTCGGCCGGGCGCGGACCCGATCGCAGGCTGACCATCCTCTGGGGCAACGCCGACGCGTTCGCGCCAGTCCGGGCTCCCAACTCGTTGACCGCCTTCCACCCGCGACGAAGTCGCGCTCCGGACCAATCGATGAATTGGGCCCGCCGCGCCCTTCCGTGCTGCGGGTCGAGAAAGTAGACGGCGACCGCGCCGGCGACGGCACCGCTGACGACGGCCAGCCGCGAAGGTCCGCCGCGCCTGGGTAGACGGTTTCCTGCCATCCTGGTCTGCTTGCGGATCTGCGTGCCCAATGACGCGTCCGCCGTTGCGGCGAGCTCACGGGCGGCGTTTCCCGCCCCGCTTCCGAGCTCCTTGGCTGCCCGGCCGACGCGATCTGCGACGTCGTCGCGCATCTGCTTCAGATCGACTTGCTTCAAATCAAGCATCATTCGTTGCTCCTTCGGTCATCCTTTCGGCGACCTCGTTCCTGGTGGTCCGACCAGGGGTGGGTTAAATCGATGAACGTCAGCCCTAAATTATAGCATAATCTGATATCAATATTAGCACGATGCGCTTTCTGGGCTAGGCGAACAGCTTTTTCAGCTCGACCTTCGCCTCGGCCTTGAGCTGGGCCAGCGTGCACGACGTCGGATTTTTGTCGGGGCGCCAGCGCACAAAGCCGACGCCGTGCCGGAAGCGACCGTTCTCCAGGCGATCGAAGGCGACCTCGCACACGAGCTCGGGACGCAATGGCTCCCAGGCAAGGTCGCGCTCCTGCGACCAGCGGCTCGGTCCGCCCGGCGCCCGGCCGCCCACAAAACTGGTTTCGTCCCGCAGCGGCTCCAGCATCGCGACCAGGTCGCGCCGCTGCGCGTCGTCGAATCCCGAAGTGTGCCCGACGAACTCGAACGTCTTGCCACGATAGACGCCGAGCAAGAGCGACCCGACACGCTTGCCATCGCTGCCCCAACGAAACCCACCGACGACAACGTCCGCCGTGCGTTGCTCCTTGACCTTGATCATGGCGCGCTCGCCCGGTTTGTAGATGCCCTCGATGCGCTTGGCGACGATGCCGTCGAGCCCGGTGCCGCGATATTCCGTCAGCCAGCTGATCGCGAGGTCGCGATCGCGGGACACGGGGCTCAAGTAGATCGACGCCGGCTTGGGCCCGAGCAGTTTCTCGAGCCGCTGGCGCCGTTCTCTCAGCGGCCGATCCAGCAGGCTCTCGTCTCCCTCGGCGAGCAGGTCGAACGCGATGTAGGTCGACGGCTGATCCTGTGCCAGCATGTTCACCCGGGATGCGGCGGGGTGAATCCGGAGCTGCATGGCCTCGAAATCCGTGCCATAGCCGCTGAAGATCACGATCTCGCCGTCGAGGACCACGCGCTTTGGCTTGATCTTCTGCAACGCTGGCACCAGCTCGGGGAAGTAACGGGTCAAGGGCTTGGCGTTGCGGCTGTGGATCACGACCTCGTCCCCGTCCTTGAAGGCGACCGCCCGGAAGCCGTCCCACTTCGGTTCGTACTGCCAGGCATCGCCGCGGGGCAGCTCGGACTGGACCTTCGCCTCCATGGGTGTGAACGGCGGCATGACACCTAATTTCACGCCCCATATACTAGGTTGGTGCCCAGCCCGAATCCTGTTCTACATCTCCGCGATACCTTCGGGCGGGTGGCTGATGACCTGCGCATCTCGGTCACCGACCGGTGCAACTTCCGTTGCGTCTATTGCATGCCGGCGGCCGGCCTGCCCTGGCTGGCACGCGACGAGGTGCTGAGCTTCGAGGAAATCGTGCGCGTCACGCGCGTCCTGGTCGATCAGTGCGGCGTGCGCACCATTCGGCTGACGGGCGGTGAGCCGCTCGTGCGCAAGGGCATCGAGGAGCTGACGGCCATGATCGCCGCCATCGATCCCTCGCTCGACATCGCGATGACGACCAACGGCATCCTGCTCGAAGAGAAAGCCCAGGCGCTCAAGGCCGCCGGGCTCAAGCGCCTCAATGTCAGCCTGGACACGCTGCACTCGGATCGGTTCAAAGACCTGGCCCGCCGCGACGCGCTCGACCGGGTGCTTCGCGGCCTGACGGCCGCGCGCGAGGCCGGATTCAGCCCGATCAAGCTCAACATGGTCGTGATGCGCGGTCGTAACGACGACGAGATCCTGGACTTCGCCAGCCTCGCCCGCCGCGAAGGATACGAAGTTCGATTCATCGAGTTCATGCCGCTGGATGCCGACGGCATCTGGTCGATGGAGAGCGTCGTCGCGAGCCGGGACATCATCGAGGCGATCGACCGCGAGTTTCCGCTCGAGCCGGTGTCGGATCAGAAGCCGGCGCCTGCCACGCGATTCAAGTTCCGCGACGGCAGCCAGGGCGGGATCGGCGTCATCCCGTCGGTCAGCGATGCGTTTTGCAAAGTCTGCAATCGTATCCGGCTGACGGCCGAGGGCCACTTACGGACCTGCCTGTTCTCGATCCAGGAGCACGACGTCAAGGCGCTCTTGCGAGGTGGCGCATCGGACCAGGACATTCGGGACTTCGTCGCGGCCGCGGTCTGGCAGAAAGAAGAGGGCCACAAGATCGGGCAGGCGGACTTCGTCAGGCCATCGAAGACGATGAGCCAGATCGGCGGCTAGCGCTCAGGACGACGCCTCGGTCCGAGGCCAGCCAGCCGGCGAGCACCAGCAACAATGGCAGCGGCGTCGTGAGCACCAGGGCGGCCAAAAAGCCGGTCAGCCCGAGCACCCGCTCAATCGCGGGTGGAGTCGTTCGCAGCCATAGCCATGCGGCCGGAAGCAAGACGGCCACGTCCTGGGCGTGCAGGAAGGTGGCGACCAACATCGAGGCACACAGTCCGGCCGAAAACGGAAACTCCAAGCCGGACTCGCGGCGTCGCCACGCCAGCACCAACGTCAGCGCGATCACCAGTCCCTCGACGATGGCAGCTGCCCACCCGTTCCCGAACAACCCCGGCAGCGTGAGCTGCGGGTAGACCAGCGACGGCCCGAGATCGTGGCCCGTCGTGACCAGACGAGACGCGTAGGTCTCCAGGCCGGTCGTGCCGAGCGTCGCCAGCGCGGCGATGAGCATGACCAGTGAGCCAGCCAGCCAACCGAGGAACAGCCGCCGACGCCCGGCGACCAGCAACGCGATCGGCACGATCAGCGCGAGCTGCGGTTTGAGGGCGATGAGGGACAGGACCAGTCCGGCCGCGATCGGCCGGTTGTGCCGCGCCAGCCACCAGGAAATTGAGATCACGGCTGCCACTACGATCACGACCTGTCCGAGCAGGAACCCGAAGGCGACCCCGGGCAGCGCCGCGGCAAGCGCCAGGTTGCCGAGGCGCACAAGCTGACTTGCGGGTGGCACGGTCAGCCACCAGGTGACGAGCAGCGCGGCGATCAGGAGGACGTTCCAGAGCGCGTAGGCGGGCGCAAACGGCAGCGCCCCGAAGGGCGCGACGAACCAGGCCAGCATCGGGGTGTAGACCGCGGGATAGAAGAAGGCGGACGCCAGCGCGCGCCATTCCTCGCGCTGGACCGTGAGGTCGTAGAGCGATCCCCAGCTGTGGTCGATGCCGATTCGGGCAAAGTAGTAGTACTGGGCGAAGTCGCCCTCGAGCGCGCGGTTCAGCGCGAAGCGCACCACGCCCACGACGTTGCGCAGCGCGAGCACGCCCGCCACCGCCAGGAACACAGCCGGCTTCCACGAGCCCCACGCGGGCAGCCGCTTAAGTCGGTTCACAAGCACGGGGGAATAACGCGGAAATGCCCCTCCCCGTTGCTTAGCGGAGATTTCCCTCCCCCGCCTGCGGGGGAGGGCAGGGTGGGGGTCAGGACTATTCTGGGCGTGGGCATGAAGATCGCGGTAGGCAGCGACGAGCGCACCAACGACGCGCAGACGGCCAGGGGCGCCCGAAAGTGGAATGACGCCAACGTGCTGGCCATGAGCCTTCGGTCAACACCGCAGGCGCTGGCGAAGGAAATCGTCGATGCCTGGCTCGAAACCGGACCCGACGAGGCGGAGCGCGAGACGATCGCCAAAGTCGAGCAGAGGGAGAACTGAGTGGCGGCGAATCTTGCCGATCAGAAATGCATCCCCTGCCGTGGCGGCACGCCGCCGCTGACCCATGCGCAGATCGTGCCGCTCTCGGCGCAGCTCGAGGGCTGGCAGGTCGAAGACGACAAGAAGCTGATCAAGTCGTTCAAGGTCAAGAACTGGGTCGAAGCGGTCGACTTCGTCAACCGCATCAGTCCCGTGGCCGAGGCGGAGAACCACCATCCGGATCTGTACGTCCGGTGGGGTGAGGTTCGCGTCTATCTCTGGACGCACAAGATCGATGGGCTTACGGAGAGCGACTTCTACATGGCGGCGAAGATCGACCGCGTGTTTGTGCCGGCGTGATCACCCTGATCCACGGCAGCGAGAGCTACCTCGTCGACCGCGCGACGCGCGACCTGCTGCTGCCGATGCGCACCGGGTTGACGCTCGAATTCAACTACGAAGACATCCAGGCGGACGCTCTCAATGCCGATGGCTTTGCCGAGAAAGCCGGCACACTGCCCTTCATCGATGCGCTGCGGGTGCTGGTCCTGCGCGACTGGGGCCTGCTCTCCGGCAAGCGCGACAAGGGCGCGGGGCCGGAGCGCGCCGCCGCCTACCTGGAGGGGATCCCCGATACGACGCACCTGGTCTTGGTGACGCACGTCCTCGTGACACCCGGTAACCCGATCTATAAGGTGGTCGCCGCGATGGAGCGCGACAAGCGCGCCCGGATCCAGCGCTATGAGCCGCCGCGGCGTTCCGATCGCGCCGGCTGGGTCCGCAAGCTCGCCGAGGAGCGTGGCCTGACGATCACGCCGGGCGCGGTGCGGCTGCTGCTCGAGCGGTCGCAGCCGGACCTGCGGCTGCTCGATCAGGAGATCGTGAAGCTCGCCCTCTACTCGTCGCCGTCGACGCGCATCGACGATGCGGCCGTGCGCGCCCTGGTCAGCGACAGTCGGGAAGAAGAAATCTTCGCGCTCACCGACGCGCTGGCGAGCGGACGGCGGGGCGAGGTCGCCGGCGTCTTGCAGTCGCTCCTGGATGCCGGGCGCGAACCAACCTGGCTGCTCTACACGCTGGTGAGCCACTGGCGCCGGCTGCTCCAGGCGCGCGCCGTCCGTGACCGGGGCGGTAGCCTGGCGGACCTGCAGGCCAGGATGTCCGACCATCCCTTCGTCGTCGAGAAGGCCTTTCGCCAGGCCGCCGACTACACGGCGGCGGATCTCGACCGCGGGTTCCACGATCTCTTGCGCATCGAGGAACAGATCAAGCTGGGCGAGCTCGATGCCCGGCTGGCTGTCGAGGGTTTCATCCTCGAGCAGGTACTCAGCACCGCGGGCTGACCTCCCGGAGTCAAAAAGAAAGGCCACTCCGGTGGGAGTGGCCTTTTGTGTCGGCGTCGACTAACGCGGCATCTTGGCCAGGATCCGGCCGCCCAGGGCCAGGCTCGCCAGGCTGAGGATCAGCAATGCCAGCGGAATCACCGGAACCGCGGGTTGGGTCGGATGCGGTTGACCGGTCAATGGAAGAACGAGCGGCGAGACCGTCGCCGTTGCGTGTAGCGTCACCGTGCTGCCTTCCTCGTCCGTGACCGTCACCGTGATGGCCTTGGAACCGGCGGCGGCGTAGGAGTGTGAGCCACTGACGCTGAATGCTCCGGTCGCGGTCTGTGTCACAGTGCCGGCCGACGTTGCGGAGTCGCCCCAGTTGATCGAGGCGGTGAAATCCGCGGCCTTCGCCTGGCCACCTGCCGCATCCTTGAAGCTGCCGACGACGGCCGTTGACGGCGTCGTGGCCGTCGCGGTCAGCGTTTTGTTCGCGTCGGCCGTAAGGGCCGCATCGGCAATCGCCGGTGTACTCCCCGCCTCGCTGGTGGCGCTCTTTCCACCATCGTCGTGCAGGGTGATGGTCACCTGGTACTTTTTTGTGGCGGGAATGTTCGCATCGTAAACGTGCGAACCGCTGACCTCGACGTTTCCGCATTCACCGCAGTCGGGCCATGAGATGCGGGTTGCCGCCGACGTTGACCCGTCACCCCAATTGATGGTTGCGGTCAGGCTTGGATCGACTGTCCCGGCGTCCGCGAACGCTGGGTTGCTGTCGGAAAAGAACGCGCTGGCGCCGACCGTGGCGGGTTCGACGTTGCCGCCCTCGCCTCCACCCCGGAGAGTGGTGCCGCTGGTAGCCGAAAGGCTCGCGTCGTCGATCGTCAGCGCAACGGTCGCGGCGGTGTCCGTGTCATTGGTGGCCTCGGCGGCAGTGTCCGTGACCGACAGGCTGACCGTAAAGGTGCCAGAGTCTTTGTACGTATGACCAGCAGCCGACTTCACGGCGAACTGTGCATCCAGCGTTGTGTCGGTGTTACACGAGACGATTCCGTCAGTTGGTGTCGTGTTGTCGCCCCAATCGATCTTCGTCGTATAGACCGAAGCATCACCACACGTCGCGGCCTGATTGCTAGCGCTGGCCAGGCCCACGTTATCGAGGTCGGTGAAGCCCCCCACGAGGGCATTCTCCGGCACAATCCCGGGCTCGGTGGTGTTGGCGGCTGCCGGCGACGCGAATGTGATGTCCGCCGTGTCGGCAGCGACCGGGCCGGCCGCGAGGATCGCAAATCCCGATGCGATCACCGCCGCAACCCCGAGATACCCCAATGACCGCCGAAGCGTGCGACGCCGAATTGGAATCCCCATGTCCTCCCTCCTCCTAACCGACCCCCAAGAACTTCGCTCTTCGTTACCGAGTCTTCGCCGAGTGTAGCGCCCTCGATTCGATTGTCAAGTTTGGCGTCTGCCCGAAAGGGCAAAAAAGTGACCCGCCGGCTGAGGGTTAGCCCGCGACCGCGGTCACGATCCACCGCTTGGTGTCGACGTTGAACGGCCAGCAGGTGATGATCGTCAGGCGCACGTCCGAGGTTGGCGCGAGGACGCTGACTTCGGTGGGAAGAACGATCTGGTGGCCTGTCACCCGGTAGGTCTGCACCACGCTCCCGACGGTGATCTGGATCGTATCGCCAGCCTTCAGGTCATAGAGGCGGCCGAAGATGTTGCCCTGGATATCGTCATGGCCGTAGAGGACCGTGTTCCCCGTCCCGAATGGGGCGGAAAAGGCATAACGGGTCACTGAATAGCCTGGGGCGATCAGCATGACGCCCTTGCTGTCCGTACCACGGTCGTGGATAGGCGCGTTGCGGATGCCAATGCGCGGGATGGAAACACGTCCCGTCACCGCCGTCGGGGGAACGATCGCAGCGACTGCGTTGGGTTGGGCTGCGGCAGGCAGTTGGCTCGCGGACACCGCGGTTGGTGACGGCGCCGGCGTCGTCGACGTGATCGCCAGGACGGTCCGCGGCGCCTCGACGGGGTGGGCCGGGCGGACCAGCATGGCCCCCGGGGTGCTGGCCAGCACAACGAGGACGCCGGCAGCAAGCAGGACGAACAGTCCGCGCCTCATCGCACTATGTTCTCAGCCCCTCGCGGAAAGTCAACTAGGGTTGCGCGATCGCCTCCACGCCGCGTTTGGCGAGCTCGGCTTCGACGTCACCGTCGAGGAATCCCCGCGCGGCATCCAACCCCCGTAGGGTTGCGTCCAGGTGGGCGAGCGTAAGCCCGCGCACGAAGACGTGAGCCTGTTCGCCTGACGCGAGTTCCGCGATCGGTCGCATCGCGGCCGGGATCCACGCCGCCTCACCAGGAAGCGACATCGCGCGCAATGCTTCGTGCTCGCCCTCGACGTCGTCGATAAAGTGCTGATGGTCGGCCCGCCTCAGAATGAACAATCGCTTCGATGCCGGCGTCCGATCGAACAATTCGTACACGCTGGCCAGCGGAATCATCGTGTCTTGCTCGGCCGCGAGATACACCGTGGGAACGTCGCGGCCCCAGGCGAACGTGAGGGTCAACGGAAGAATCCCCGGCCTTGGGCGCGAGCCTCCACCCGGGACCATCGCTACCACGGCCCGCACGCGCGGCTCGACCTCGGCGGTCGCCAACACCGTCCATCCACCAAAGCTGTGCCCGACAAGCCCTATCCGCTCTCCGTCGAGCGCGAGATCCGGGACCGCCCCACCGAGGAGATGGTCGAGGAGGAATCGGATATCCGGCACCCGGCTGGCGATCACCGCATCGATCCGCGCGGCGCGCTCCGTATCCATCTCGCCCTCACGGCGCGCCAATTCCGACGCGACCCTCTCGGAGTGATCCATGGCGGCCACGACGTAGCCGTGATTGGCGAGATGCGTCGCGAGGAAGATAGCCGACCGCCGGTGGCCACCGCTCGAGTGGGAGTAGACGATCAGCGGATGCGCCGTACCGGGCTGCTCCGGATACCAGATCTCACAGGGAAACACCCGGCCCCGCATCCGATCGGATGCCTCGATGGTGCGGACACCGACGGGGAAACGCCCTGAGCCGAACGGATCGTACTCGGCGACGGCCATCCCACTACGCTAGCAGCGATTTAGAGTCGCTCAAACCAGTCTGACGCGGAGGCTCGGGTCAATAGTCGCTAATGGTGGCTTGCTACGGTACGCCTCATGGCGGCTGCTCGGTTGGCCAACGCCGCGATCGCCTCATTCGTCGTCGTCGTGGCCACCGCCTGCCAGGGCTCGACCGTTGCGGCCCCGACGGGATCCCCGCCCGTGGCGATGACGGCGAACCCTTCTCCCGCCGATTGGCCCACCTATATGGGCGATACGATGCGCAGCGGCGTGGGCCCGGCAACGCCACGCGCCACCTCTCCACATCGCACCTGGACGGCAAAGGTGGACGGCGACGTGTATGCCGAGCCGCTGATCGCCGGTCTCTCGGTGATCGTGGCCACCGAGCAGGACACGATCTATGCGCTGAACGCCGCGACCGGCGCCGTCCGCTGGCGTCAGCACCTGGGCGATCCGGTTCCGCTCCGCCTGCTCGAATGCGGCAACATCGATCCCAACGGCGTCACCTCGACGCCGACGCTCGACACGGCCGCGGGCATCGTCTACGCCGTGGCGATGCTGAACACGCCCATCCGGCATGAGCTGTTTGCACTGAAGCTTTCTGATGGGAGCATCGTGTGGCACCGCGTGGTCGATCCGCCGGGCGAAGACCCCGGTCACCAACAGCAGCGCGGTTCGCTGAACCTCTTCCACAGCCGGGTCTACTTTTCCTGGGGCGGCTTTACCGGCGACTGCGGCAAATACCACGGCTGGGTCACGGCGGCGCCGACGAACGGCACCGGACCCTTGCTCACCTGGCAGGTCCCCTCGAACAATCGCGGCGCGATCTGGGCTCCGCCCGGACCGGTGATCTCTCCCGACGGAAATGTCTGGGTGACGACCGGAGACACCGACGTGCAGGCGCAGGATGGCGTCTACGACGGCGCCAACGCCGCCGTTCGCCTCAACGCCGATCTTTCCCCGATCGACCAGTGGGCCTCGAAAGAGTGGCGCTATCTCAATCAGTACGACATCGACCAGGCGTCGATGTCGCCCGCGCTGCTACCGGACGGGCTGGTCTTCATCACCGGCAAGGAAGGGGTCGGTTTTCTCCTCCGAGCGAGCCACCTCGGCGGGATCGGCGGCGAGGCGTCTAACGGCCGCGCCTGCAAAAGCGGCGGCCCGGCCCTCGGCGCGTTCGGCGGCGCCGCAGTCGCCGCCGGCCTGGTCTTCGTTCCATGCAAAGATGGCCTCGCGGCCCTCCGCATCGACGCGTCGAAGCCATCGTTCACGCTCGCTTGGGAGGCCGTGCCCTACGCGAATTCCGCTGTCTTCGCCTATGGGCTCGTGTGGACGGTAGCGTCGGATGCCGGGACGTATCGCGGCAACTGGAAGGGCACCCTCTATGGACTCGACCCGGCGACCGGAGCCGTGCGGGCTCAATTGCCGCTCGGCCCGATCCCGCACTATCCCTCGCCGGCGGCGGCCGGCGGCAGCCTATACGTGGCGGGGATCGGCGTGGTCTACGCGGTGAGCGCCTCCTAGGGCCGCTATCGGTAGACCCCGTTGTGGCCCAGGCTGAAGCGGCCGGCATTGGGGAAGTAGGTGAGTCCGTGGGGCTGGCCACCGACACGAATCGTGTGCAGCAGCTTGCCGGAGGTCGTATCGACCACATAGACCACGCCGTTGTAGCGGCCCGTCGTCCAGAGCTGCGATCCATCGGGTGATAGCTGGACCATGTCGGGGCTACCACCAATTCGCCAGGTCGCCACAACCGAGCGGGAGGCAAAATCGATGACCGAAATCGTGCCTGCCAGCCGGTTCGTTACGTACAGGGACGTGGTGTCACGGGAAACCGCCAGGCCATGCGCGCCGCGGCCGGTCTTGATGAAGGCGATCTCCTTCATCGCCACGGGATCGACCACGGAGACGCCGCCGCGTCCCTGGTTCGCTACGTAAAAAACGGAGCCGTCTGGCGACAGACGAACGTCGACCGGCAGGCCGCCGACCTGGACGAAGCCGACGATCTGCATGTTCACCGCGTCCACCTTGACGACCACACCGGCGAATTCCGTGCTGGCCATCAGGTAGCTGCCGTCGGCCGAGAAGTCGAGATGGTCCACCCCGCGCCAGGGGATGGGGACGCTGCGGATTAACTGAAAGGTATGGGGATCGCGAAAATCCAGCCGGCGCAAGACTTCGGCGACGACGATCGCTTTGGTGCCGTCAGGCGTGAAGTAGAGGTTGTAGGGATCCGGCACCGCGATGCGTCCGGTCAGCGCTCCGCTTCGCGGGTCGATCACGGACAGCCTGCCGGAGCCTTCATCGTCGACGTAGAGCCGGCTCAGGTCCCAGGCGGGCGCGACATGATGGGGGATCGCACCGACGTAGTAGTGGGCGATGACTCTGAACGTCGTCGGGTCGATGACATCGAGCGTCCCGCTGGCGCTATTCGGGACATACACTCGTTCCGGAATGCCGGCGACCGCGGGGCTCAAGGTTCCGGCCATCGTCGCCTGGTAGACGTTAACCGGCGTCGGCGACGCCACAACGCCTGGATCAGCCGTCGTGTCGACGGTCGGCGCAAAATCCGGCTGCGTCGCGGCGACCGGCATGCTCGGTCGCACAGGGGCCTGGGCCAGGAGTCCCATCGGATGCATCATCACCACGCCAGTCAGGCTGCCGCAGAGGCCGATTCCCGCGGCCAGCGCGACCAGGCTTCGGCCGGGGGTGATCATTTTGCGCCCGGATGGTAGCACGTTCACGACGCGGGTCCAATCGAGGTGCAAAGGCTGGTCGGATGGAGGTCCCAAAGGGTCCCTCCGCCGCAAACCCAGGCCCGATCCATCAGCACCGCCACTTGTATCCCGTGCCGAGGGAGAAACATGCTCTGGCGCTGCCACGTCGCGCCGATCAGCGAGAACAGCCAGGGAACGACGGCATTGCCCTCTCCGCCGACCACCACAAGATGACCGCCGAGCATGACAGCGCCCGCGCCACTCGTCGCCGCCGGCAAATCGGGAAGCCGGTGCCAGGTCCGCGACGCGGGGTCGAAGCAGTCAACCCGTGCGCTGTACGGGAACTTCCCGCCGGCCACGCAGGCCATGTCCTGATAGGTGAAGCCGGCGACGTGGTGACGCGCCGCGGGTAAGGCGGGAAGGTCGGTCCAGGTGCCGAGGGCCGGGTCGTAAACCTCAGGCGTAGGAACACTGTTCATGGACGTATCTCTTCCGCCAACCGCATAGAGCCGGTCGCCGAGAGGGATCAGGGCAAAGGCCGCGCGCGGATGACGGACGGAAGCGACGCGGTCCCAGTGGTCCTGCGCAAAGCGATATACGGTCGCGCGCGCCCGGCCCGCTGCGAATCCGCCCGCGACGTAGAGCTGGCCGAGCAGGACGGCGGCGGCCGGGTGGTCGAGTGCCTCGGGCAAGGGCGGGCCGAGCGACCATGAGCCGTTGTAGGTAAAGACGGTGTTCGTATCACGCCCCGTGGCATCAAAGCCGGCGATGACGAACAGGGTTCCATCGAGCGTCGCTGAGGCCAGCTCTTCCCGTGGCTGCGGGAGCGACAACTCCTGCCGCTGTCCCACCTGAATATAGGATGGCGGCGGAGTTGGAGTGGCAACTGGCGTGGACGTTGGAGCCGCTGAGATAACGGGAGCCGCCGGGCGGCTTGACGCCACGGTGCCAGCGGCCGGCGCGCATCCAACGAGGAAGGCAGCGAGCCAGGCCACCCGGTGAAGCCGGCGGATCATTGGAACGTTGCAGCGTCTCAGAATCTTGAAGCCCGGCGGTACGGTACCAGATTCCAGAGCAGCCTGTACTGTAAGGGCGCCAGTGAACATGCGGGGTTCATCGCCTCGAGGGAATCAGCTCGAGCGATACGGGAGATGGGTCGCGATCGCCGGAATCGCGCTCGTGGTCACGGGTCGCCTCAGCAACAGCTTGGGACTCCTGCTATTTGGTCTCGCCGTTGCGCTGCTTGGGGTCGGCCTTGGCATCCAGGCGGGCAGGTCCTCCATGCAGATATATGTCCGAGAGCTGATTCCGGGCGGGACTGACCAGGCGGACCCGTTCGCGGGCCAGGTGAATAGCGGTCAATCGGTAGCTCCGGACGGGATCCGCCGCTATGTTGGCACGGTCGTCTGGCCGGGAGGCATCGGCAAGGGAATCCTCCTGGAGTTGTCGTCGTCGGGAATGAGCACCAAGCCAACCTGGATGACGGGGCTGCTCATGGCGAAGCGCCCGACCTGGACATTGCCGTGGTCCGCCGTACGCGGCGTGGAGATCGCGACCATTCCCGGGACCGGGTCGGCTCCATCCCCCGTGAAGTTCTCGATTGCTCAACCGGCGACCGTCTTCCTCTTCTTTTGCCGGACGCCGGCCGCCCTTATGGAAGATGTCCGCGGACTTCAGGGGACAGCGGCAGAATTAGATGCTGGGTCGTTAGACGAGCACACGCCCGTCAGGTAACGACGATTGGTAGAGGTTAGGCCTTCGCTTTTGCCGGTTTAGCGACGGGCTTCTTCGCGGCTCTAGCCGGCGGGGCGGCGGCCTTGGCCGAAGTCTTGGCGGGGACCGTCTTACCCGCGGCCGGCGCCAGCTTGGCCAGCGCGCTCATCAGCCGGGCCTTGCGACGAGAGGCGTTGTTGGCATGCAAGACACCCTTCTCAGCCGCCTTGTCGAGCGCGCTGATGGCGCGGCGGACTTCCTCACTGGTCAGGCTGGCCGCTTCCGGCAGTGCCGGACGCCGCGCCCGCGACACCAGGGTCTTGACCGCCGAGCGGGTGGAGCGGTTTCGGTCGCGCTTCCGCAGCGAGGCGCGCACGCGCTTCTTCGCTGATTGGGTATTCGCCATGCGAGCGGTGATTATACGCGAGAGAGCACAACTACAATGACCACCGATGCATAGAGGCGTGGCTCAGAGATGCCTCGCCGTTTCATCGGCCCGGATCGGCCGAACGCCGTTGTCGACTCCTGCGCACCTCGCTCACGTACGACGGTACGCTCGCTCGGCTGCTCGTCGTCTCCGCGGCCTCGGCCGCCAGGGCCGCGAACCGGCTTCGCCACGCTGAGCCACGCCTCTAGCGAGCGGCGGCGCATCGCGTCAGCCGCGACGCTGATCCTGGTCGCCTACGGCCTTAGCCGCGTGCTGGGCGCGGTGCGCGAGCTGGTCATCGCCAATATCTTCGGGACCAGCCACCAGATCGATGATTACCGGGTCGCGTTCGGTGTGCCGGACCTGCTCTTCAATCTCCTCCTGGCCGGTGCGATCAGCTCGGCGTTCATCCCGGTCCTCTCCGAGCACCTGGCGAAGGGCGAGCGCCAGCGCGCGCTGGAGATTGCCCAGCGCGTCCTCAACTCGGCGATCGTCATCCTCACCGTCGGCGCGGCCATCCTCTTCATCGTCGCGCCCTTCTATGTGTCGCTGATTGCATTCGGGTACAGCCCGCACGATCACGAGGTCATCGTCGGGCTGACCCGGATCCTCTTGCTCCAGCCGATCTTCCTGGGCGCGGGCGGCATGGTCATCGGCATCCTGACCGCCTATCAACGCTTCTTTGCCCAGGCTCTCGCTCCGCTCTTCTACAACACGGCCATCATCGTGGCTGCCGCGTTCTTCGCGCCCCGTTACGGCATCACCGCGCTCGCCATCGGGGTGGTCGCCGGCGCGCTCCTGCATTTCGGGGTCCAGCTGCCGGCGTTGTGGCGGACCGGCTGGCGCCCGACCACAGCCCTGGGGCTCGACGATCCGGGCGTTCGAAAAGTTGGCCGGCTGATGTTTCCGATCGCGCTCGGCCTCGCCGCCGCCCAGGTCAACGTCTTCGTCGACACCATCCTGGGGACCTCACTGCCCCATGGCCGTGTCGCGGCGCTGCGCTACGCGGACACCATGGCCCAACTACCACTCGGAACCTTCTCGCAGGCGCTGGCGTTCGTGCTCTTTCCCTTCCTCGCACGAGACGCGGCCCTGGGAGCGATCGACTCGATCCGGCATCGCACTTCATTGGCGCTGCGGCTGAACATCTTTGTGCTGGTGCCGGCGTCGGTGGGCCTGGCGCTGCTCGGCGTGCCGATCACCGCCGCGCTCTTCGAGCGTGGGCAGTTCGGGCCGGACTCCGTGCGACAAACGGCCTTCGCCTTGACGTTCTTCAGCCTCGGGCTCGCTGGACAGGCGGCGACGGCGCTCCTGGTCCGAGTGTTTTACGCGCTGCAGGACGTCATCACGCCGCTGCGGATTTCGCTGGTCGTGATCGGCGTCAACCTCGCAACCAATATTGTGCTGGTCCATCTGCTGGCGCAGGGTGGCCTGGCGCTGGGGACCTCGATCGCGGCGACGCTGAACGCCATCCTGCTCGGGCGCGCGTTGCGCGGCCGCCTGGGCGGACTCGAAGGCCGCCAGATTCTTCACACCGCCCGCCGGGCGGTCGCCGGCGTGGTTCCCATGGCGGTGGTGGTGGCCGGCGTGGCCTACCTGATCGCCGGCGGCTCGGTGCAGGGCGGCCTGCGACCGCTGGTGGCGACACTCGCCGCGGTGGTGCTCGCGGGCGCAACCTACTTCGGGGTCGAGGCCCTGCTGCGCAGCGAGGAAGTCGGCATCCTGCTGTCGGTCATCCGGCGTGATCGGTCGCGTGTCTAAGGGCCAAACCTAGAAACGAGTAAGTTCTAGACTTACCCAAGGAGGAAGGGACTGTGCCGTGGTCGGGCAGGCGGGCACGTTGGGCGTCCTGACTCCACGCCTCAACGCGGCGCAGATGCGGGCCCTTCTCGGGCTGGGGGTGATCCTGCGCTGGGTGGCGGTCGCCTTCGCTGGGCTGGCTGGCCTGCTCGGTCCGCGGGTGCCGAACCTCCTGACCGCAGAGATCCTGGCGGCCGTGATCTACAACGGCCTGGTGATGGGATCTGCGATGCGCGCCCCCGATGAAGGTCTGCCCCGAATCGCCCTGATCACGACGGTCGTCGACCAGCTCTTCTGCTTCACCTTCCTCGGTCTCTACAACGTTGCGCCGGACAGCCGCCAGGTGGCGGCGTACGTGCCCGGCATGATCGAAGCGGTTGCGTTCTTCGGGGTGGCCGGAGCCGTCCTCTCGAGCGGCATTTTCTTGACGGGTGTCGTCGTTGCCCTGGCCGCCGCCACCGCCCTGGGGCGAGGCCCATTTGACCCGGAGAGCATTTTCGCTTCGACGATGATCGTGATCTTGATCGGGACCTGTCTCGCTGCGGTCAGCCAGGTGATCGCTAACGCGGCAGGTGATGCGGTCCCGATTGAGCGCACCGTCCGCAGTGGCGTGGGGCCGCTTCGGCCGGGCCTCTCCGGACAGGAGCAGGATGTGCTGCACATGCTCGCCGAAGGTTGCTCGAACGCGATGATCGCCAGCCGGCTCGGGCTGAGTGAGCGACGGGTCAAGGCTTGCGTCGAACGCCTGCTGACCCGGCTGAAGGCCCGCAACCGCGCCGAGGCGGTGGCATCGGCAATCCGGACTGGACTTCTGTGAGCGTCCTGCGAGCGGCCGCGTCCGTCGTCAACTTTGCGGAGATCATCCCGCTTCCGACGGCCGAACAAGTCCGGCGGAAGCTACACCAAGGCGTGGCGTTGCGCTGGATCCTGATCGCCGTGATCGCGGCGGGCGTGATGTTGACGCCGAATGTGGCCGGGCTCATCCTCGCGGTCCTGGCGGCCGCCAGCGTCTGGAACGCGACGGTCATGGTGGCACTGGCGCGGGCGACCGCACGGTGGCAGCGGCGAATCACGCTCGCAGTGGTGAGCATCGACCAGCTGTTCTGCTTCATGTTCGTGGGCCTCTACGCCTCGCACGTCGCCGCCAGCCAGCCGCTCGGCGGTTACTCGATGGGAACGATTGAGGCGATCTTCTACTTCGGGGCAGCCGGCGCGATTCTTTCCCTGGGGATCTTTGTGGTCTCCGCCCTGGTGGCCCATGGGCTCGGCCTGCCGCTCTTCGGCCATGTGTTCGACGGCCCCGGAATCGTGAACTCCGTCCTGCTGTTGGGCATGATCGCCGTCTGCCTGATCGCCGCGTGGCGGCTCCGGCTCGTGCCCGCCGCCGTGCAAGGAATCCACGCTGAAACCACTGAGGTGGTGTCGTCACCGAATGGCGATCCCGCGATCCGGCTGTCGCGACGCGAGCGCGAAGTGCTACATCTGGTGGCCGAAGGGTACTCGAATACGATGATCGCCAGCCGCCTTCGGATCAGCGAAAACACCGTCAAGGGCTATGTGGAGAGCCTGCTGTTCCACCTGAACGCGCGCAACCGCGCGGAGGCGGTGGCGGCGGCGGCCCGGCTCAAGCTGCTCTAACTCCACCCTCCGGTTGGCCCCCTCCGGTTGGCGCGGGACCGTCCCGCCATCCGGGGGGTTTTCACAATCTCGATTTCCACCTTATGTTCGGCACGCACGCCATTCATTACGTGGCGCAGCTGACCAGCCGAAGGAGGTGTCGCATGTTCACGCGCGATCGGCCCGAGACGACGTCGTCGAGAGGAGGGTTCCCACGATGTTGTTGCTGATTGGGTTCGTCGTCAGGATCTTGATCGGGGCGCTGCTCGTGCTGGCCGGCGCCGGCAAGCTGCAGATGGTCGCCACGGAACGAGAGAAGTGGCTCCGCGCGTACGACATTCTTCCCAACTCTATGGTGCCCGTGGCCGCCGTGGCGATTCCGTCGGCGGAGCTGCTGGCGGGGGTCGCCCTGATCCTCGGGCTGGGAGGCGAGCTCAGCATCGGGCTCGCTGCGGCGGTCCTGGTGCTGGTGACGAGCGGAGCCGCGCTCGCGCTGGCTCGAGGCCGGCGCCCGGATTGTGGCTGCTTTGGCCGATGGGCGCGCACCCAACTCTCCTGGGCGGTGGTGGCCAGGAACCTCGCGCTCCTTGGGTTGCTCGCGGGCATTGGCCTGGGTGACCTTACCCAGCCGGGAATCGCACCCTGGCCGATCGCAAGTCAATTCGTGGTTGCGGCCGCTGTTGCAGCGGCCACCGCTTTCTTGCCCCGCCGAGCGAATGCATCCGGCGGGCAGCCTTCAAGGGGGTGACCCAATGAGCATGAAAAACGGCTTCTTGTCACGACGGCGCTTCATGAAGGTCGCCGGGGCCGCCGGCCTGGCCGTGGCCGGCTGGGCGGGACAGATTTTTCCGGAGTTTGCGTTGGCGAACTCGGGCCGAGCAGGGCAGGCGCCAGTCCCGAGGGTCCCGGGGGCCGCTGATGTCCCTCCGTGGACCTGGGGCACCGTTACCAGCAAGACCGAGATGCAAGGGGCGCATCGCGATGCAGCCCTGGCTGTCCATCGCGAGCGCGGTTCGGCCCACGCGGCGGCGGCTGCCGCGGGCTTTCAGCTCGAGGGCACGCACGTGGGAACCGCGAGGTACACACTTGCCGACGGGCATCAGGTGCTGGCCTCGGCATGGCTGAGCGGTGATCGTGTCCTGGCGTCGTACGACTACGAGACACCGCGGGCCGACGGCTACCAGGGCCAAGCGATGATCTATGAGATCTCGTCCGACCTGAAGGGGTCCCTGCTTGCGGCCGCGGTGAACGGCAAATTGCTCAAGCGAGGGAGGTTCGGCGCTACTGCCTCCGCCGCCGAGACGCTCGTTCCGATCGGTGCCGCGGCGGTCGACGCCGAAGCCGGTTGGTGCTCGATTTGTTGCAACATCGACTTCACCTGCATCATGGGATGCTGCGACTACTGCTTCTGGCCCTGTCTCGCGGGTCCGCAAGCCTGTATCGCCTGTGCCCTGTGGTGGTGCAGCATGACCTGCCCACTCTCCATTTGCTGCCGCTGCTTCTGCGATTGTGGCAACGCATGGGGATGCAGGTGCTGCGCCTAGCGGCCCCCGCCTTCGCCGCCGTTCGCTGAAGCCCGTCCCGACGCTGCGGTTGCCTCCCGTTGGCGCGAATCAACGGGAGGCCCGCGGCGGAGCCGACGATAGTCGGGTGAATTAGAGTCGTGACGACGTGGCGCTGATCCTTCCCGCCTACGCGAAGCTCAACCTGACGCTCGACGTCACCGGCCGCCGCCCCGACGGGTATCACGAGATCGACTCGGTGATGCAGACTATCTCGCTGCATGACCTGATCTGGATCGAGCGGACGGAGTGTCGCGTCTTCGACGTGGTGGGGCCGATGATCGCCGGCGAGAACCTCGTGCTCAAGGCCGCGCGGGAGCTCGAGGGCCATGTCAGTCGCGCGCTGCCCTTCACGATCCGTCTCTTCAAGCGCCTCCCGATGGGCGCCGGACTTGGTGGCGGCAGCGCCGACGCGGCCGCCTTCTTGACGGCCGCCAACCTTCTGTATGACCTGAAACTCAAACCGGGCGAGCTGATCGAGATTGCGACGGCCATCGGGCAGGATGTCCCCTTCTTGTTGTCGGGCGGTACCGCCCGGGCGACCGGCCTCGGATCGACCGTCGCGCCGCTGCCGGCCGTGCCGCCGAGTTGGCGCTTCCTGGTCGTGTGCCCTCCGGTTGAGATTCCCACGCGAGCGGTCTACGAGGCCGTCGACGGCAGCGTGCCGAGCGCGCGCCGGACGCCCGGGCTCGTCGCGGCACTGCCCAGTGGGGGAGACATCAGTCTGTTTGGCAACGACCTGGAGCCGGCCAGCCGGCGGCTGTTTCCACAGCTCGATGAGGCATTGAACCTGTTGCACGACCTCGTACCAGGACTGACGATGAGCGGCACAGGCGCTGCGTTGTTTGGGGCCTTCAGCGGAGCGGCGGACGCGGAGGCCGCCCTGGCGGCGGTGCGCAACATCGGATACCCGGCCTGGGTCTGCCGGCCGGTCTCCGCCTCCGCGTGACACGCGCCAGGCTGGGGCCCCGCGGGACCGCGGCGCTCTGGGCCGGCAAGCTGACGGCGGGCTTGAGCCGGGGCTTGCGTCGCGGCGGCGGGACGACGCTCCCCGGCGACGTGTCGCGTTGGATCGACCCGTCGATCTTGACCAGGCTCTCCCGCGCGCTGAGCGACGGCACCATCGTGGTCACGGGGACCAACGGCAAGACGACCACGGCCGCGCTGCTGCGGCACATCCTCGAGGCCCAGGGTCATCCGACCGTCGCTAACCAGGCGGGTGCCAACCTGGTCTTCGGCGTAACCGCGGCGGTCATCAACCGCGCGAGCTGGGCCGGGGATCTCCCGGCAACCATCGGGCTCTTCGAGATCGACGAGGCCAGCCTGCCTCGGCTGGTCCAGGAAGTCGCCCCCGGAACGATCGTCGTCACGAATCTCTTTCGGGATCAGCTCGATCGCTATGGCGAGCTGGAGACGACGGCCGCCCCCATTCGCCGAGCGCTCACCCAGGGGCCCGAGGGGATGACCGCGGTGCTGAATGCCGACGACCCGATGGTGGCCGCGCTCGGCGACGGCTTGCCGCGTGTCATCTATGCCGGCCTGGACGACGCGTCATTGCTGCAATCGGAGCTGAGCCATGGCGCCGATGCCAAGTTCTGTCCACGGTGCGGCAGCCCCTTCATCTTCGACGGCGTGTACTTCGGGCACGTCGGTCACTATCGCTGCCCTCGTGGCGACTTCGCGCGCCCGGCGCCCGACGTCATGGCCACCTCGGTCTCGATCGAGGGCATGGACCGTATGCGCCTGCGGGTCACGGATGGTCGGCAAGAGGCCG
>DASZJR010000020.1:0-6905 GCA_035947855.1 Candidatus Dormiibacterota bacterium | reverse complement strand
TCAGGCTGACGCCGGCATTGGCGATCTTCCGCGTCAGCTTGCCCAACGCGCCGGGCTTGTCCTCGATGTCCAGCACCAGCGCGTCCTGCTCGCCGGTGACGCGGGCGCCCGCACTTTGCAGTGCCTGACGCGCCTTCGCGGGATCCTCAACGAGAACGTGGCCAACGCCCTTGCCGGCCACGACGAACCCGCAGATCCCCTCGATGTTGACGCCGGCCTTGCCGAGCGCCTCGGCCGCGGCCGCCACGCTACCGACCTTTTCGTCGAGTTCGATCGTCAGGTCTTTGAGATGGTGCGCCATTTTGCCGACCTCCTTGGTCTCTCGCGCTGACGGATCAGGCGCCCATTCTAGGCTAGATAAATCGGTGTGGATCGTATAGCCAGTTCAAGCCGATCCCCAGGAGGGCGACCGCGAAGGCCATGACCAGCAGCAGGAGCGAGACGCGACCGACCCACCGGATGGCGGGCGCTTGCCGTTCGAGTGGACGCGAGCGATCGAACCAGAGGGTCCAGATTGCGACCGGGAGCATCGGCAGGCTGCGAAGCACGATGCGGAGCAGCGGACTGGGGGCGATAAACGCCTCGATGACGTAGAACCCTGCCAGCGTGATGAGGACGACGACGACCGCGATCAGGAGTGGGCCGTGGAGCCGGCTAGTAAGCCTCGAGGTAAGCGTCGAGCTCCCACGGGGTGACCTGCTTCTCATAGCTCTGCCACTCCATCTCCTTGGCCTCGATGAAACGTTCGAGGAGGTGGACACCCAGCGCATCGCGCATCACCTCGTCCTGGCGGAGGTCCTTGAGGGCCTCGGCGAGTGAGGCGGGGAGGTGGCCGAGCTGGTGACGGGCGAGGCGCTCGGGATCGAAGGCATAGAGGTTCTCTTCCACCGGTGGCGGCAAGGGCAGCTTTTGACGGATCCCGGAGAGTCCGGCGTGGAGCATGGCGGCGAAGGCGAGGTAGGGATTGCACGACGGGTCCGGCGCCCGGAACTCGATCCGGACGGACGCGCGATCGCCGCTGCCGGCACGGGGCACGCGGATCAAGGCCGATCGGTTCATCTGGGCCCAGCTGATCGCGACCGGTGCTTCGAACCCGGCGACGAAGCGCTTGTAGGAGTTCACCAGTGGGGCAACCAGCGCGCACAGCGCCCGGGCGTGGACCAGCTGGCCGGCGATGAAGTGTTTGGCGACCGGAGACAGCTGGTACTGGTCGGCGCGGTCGTAAAACGCATTGGTGTCCTTGCCGGCCTCGGTCAGGACCTGGTGGGTGTGCATTCCGGATCCCGCCGCACCGAAGATCGGCTTGGGCATGAAGGTCGCCAACAATCCCCGCCGCTGCGCAACCGCCTTGACGGCATGCTTGAGGGTCACGAGCTGGTCCGCACTCTTGAGGGCGTTGCTCAGGGCCAGGTCGAGTTCATACTGTCCGGCGGCGACCTCGTGATGGCTGGCCTCGACGGTGATCCCAAGGCGGTCCAGCGCCCCCACAATTTCCTGACGAACGTCGCTGCCGACGTCGACAGGGTGGTCGAAGTAGCTGGCGCGATCATGTCGCCCGGGTCGAACCCCGCCGGTGGCGGTGTCCGTGTTGAGGAGGAAGAACTCCAGTTCCATGGCGACCGAGTAGTCGAAGCCAAGCGCGGCGGCCTCGGCCAGCGCTCGTGCCAGCACGCCGCGAGGGTCGCCGGCGAACCGCTCACCCTCAGGGGTCATCAGATCGCAGATCACCTGGGCGCCGGGCACGCCGTCTGCCTCGCCGATCGTCAGGGTGTCGAGGTCGGGGCGAAGGAACATATCGCTCTCGAAAACGCGCGCGAAGCCCTCCACCGACGAGCCGTCGAACCATTCGCCGTTGCGCACCGCATGCGGCAGCCGCTGCGCCGGGATCGTGATGCTCTTTACCGTGCCGAGCACGTCGACGAAGCGCAGATCCAGGAAGCGGATGGAACGTTCGGAGAGACGCTCCATCGTTCGCTCGACCGTCTGCGCGGCCGCGCGGCCTGACGCCGCTTCAGTCTTCGCCGTCGGGTACACCTTTAGGCTTCGAGTCCTCGACGGGTTCCAACTCGTCCCAGGACGGGCCCAGCCGCAGGTAGTCGCCGGGTCTCCAGGGCTTATCGCGCGGTACGGATTTGTCCTCCATGACGTTTGCTCCTCTTCCGAGATCTAAAGGCGGCTGTCAGGGCGAGTGACAGCCGCCTCAACGGCGAACGCGCGAACGAATCGACTAGGACGAACTAGATGTCGTGGTAAAGGTAGAACTCCCACGGATGCGGCCGGAGCGCCACCTGGTCGACCTCGCGGACGCGCTTGTAATCGATCCAGGTCTCGATCAGGTCCGTGGTGAAGACGCCGCCGCGGGTCAGGTAGTCGTTGTCGATCTCCAGCGCGTCGAGGACTTCCGTCAGGGAGCCCGGCGTACTCCTCACCTGGCGCTTCATCTCGGGTTCGAGCTCGTAGAGGTCTTCGTCGATCGGCTTGGGCGGCTCGATCTTGTTGATGACGCCGTCCAGACCGGCCATCAGGCAGGCCGCGAAGGAGAGGTACGGGTTGCACGACGGGTCCGGCGTCCGGAACTCGAGCCGCTTTGCCTTGGGATCGTCGAAGTACATCGGGATTCGCACGCAGGCGCTGCGGTTGCGCTTCGAATAGATCAGGTTGATGGGCGCCTCGTATCCCGGCACCAACCGGCGATAGGAGTTGGTGGTCGGCGCCGCGAAGGCGAGCAGTGATGGCGCGTGCTTCAGCAACCCACCGATGTACCAGCGACACATTTCGCTGATGCCCGCGTAGCCGGCCTTGTCGTAAAAGAGCGGGACGCCGTTCTTCCACAGGCTCTGGTGGGTGTGCATTCCGGACCCGTTGTCCATGAAAAGCGGCTTGGGCATGAACGTCGCGACGAACCCATTCTGGGCGCAGACGTTCTTGACGACGTACTTGTACATCATCACTTTGTCGGCCATGTTCACCAGCGTGTCGAAGCGCATGTCGATCTCGGTCTGGCCGGCGGTGCCGACCTCGTGGTGATGGACCTCGATATCGACGCCCGCCTCGATCAGCTTGAGGACGATCTGCGAGCGAAGGTCCTGCAGCTTGTCGGTCGGCGGTACCGGGAAATATCCTTCTTTGTAACGCGGACGGTAGGCGGTGTTCGGCTCGGAGTTCTTGCCGGAGTTCCATACGCCTTCGATCGAATCGATCTCGTACATGCCCGAGAACTGGTTCTGGTCGAACCGCATGCTGTTGAAGATGTAGAACTCACATTCCGGCCCGAAGAAACTGGTGTCCGCCAGGCCGGTCGTCAGCAGGTAGGCCTCCGCCTTCTTGCCCACGTAGCGTGGATCGCGCGAGTAGGGCTCCCGCGTGATCGGGTCGATGACGTCGCAGTTGATGCTGAGGGTCGGCACCCGCAGCACCGGGTCGACGATCGCCGTCGACGCGTCCGGAATCAGCAGCATGTCGCTCTCATGGATGTGCTGGAACCCGCGGATGCTCGAGCCATCGAAGCCGATGCCCTCGCTGAAAAGGCCCCGGGTCAACTCCTGGACCGGGATGGAGAAGTGCTGCCAGGTCCCGATCAAGTCGATGAACTTGAGATCGACGATCTTAAGGCCCTGCTTGTGGGCGAGGTCGATGACGGACTGGGCATCCGCCTTTGTTTCCTTCTTCGAACGCACACCCTGATCGATCGCCATAGACAAATTCCCTCCGATTGAACGTGGTGATCCGACTAGGTCGATCCTAGGGGCGCCGATCGCCTGCGTCATCGGGCCGGAGAGACGAGTTGCGGGGGCCCTTTTTGTGCGGAACGCCCAATAGACCGGAGGGCGCTTCGGGCGGTTACGCCAACGTCAGGTCGGACTGGGAGAGGGCGATTGCAGCAGATTCGGGTTGATGTGGTCGACGGTCAGCGTATAAGCCGACGGCGGATTGAGCTCCACGGCCAGAATGTATTCGCCTTTGCCGAAGCGGACGATGGACGCCGTCGCCGACGTTTTGTCCTCGGCCCACCCGTCTTTGGTGAGTTGCGCCTCGTAAAAGGGGACGATGCTGTTCAAGTTCGCGGCGGTGAAGTCCTGGTAGACGGTTTCGGTGTCAGCCAGCCCCGGCCGCTCGTCGACCAGCTTGGCGCTGGGAGGCCGGGGAAGGCCATCGATCACCGGGCGGGTGAGATGGGTGTCCGCCCCGCTGAGCAGCGAGGCATTTTGGGCGCTCTCGACCAGGCTGAAAATGGCCAGCGTTGCCAGCACCGCTGGTAGGATCGCGCCGCCGGCCCAGAGCAGAGCGCGGCGCCGCAAACCCTCCCGATGGCGGCGCAGGCCGGCGCGAAGTAGCACGACGATCGTCATCGCACAGAGAAGCAGCACGGCGGCGCCCAGGACCTCGAACCAGGCGCCCGGTAGGTATTCCGCCAGCTGGTCGAACGCGAGCAGCGCCGCGCCGACGGTCACGGCGTACGCCACCGACACCACCGGCACGAGGTACGGGCGGTCCTCGCTCGCCACCGGGCCGAGCCGGGGGGCCGACCGGCTCGGATGCCGGCTTATTCGCCGGCGGCCTGCTCCCACTCCTGGTAGAGCGCTCGCAGGCGGCGGGACGCGTCCTCATGGGCCGCTGCCAGCTCCGCGACCCGAGCCGGATCGTCGTACGTCGAATGGTCAGCCAACTGCTCCTCGATGCGGCGAACCTCAGCTTCGAGCTCGTCGATGCGGTCTTCGACATGGTCGACCGCAGCGCCGGGGAACGCGGTCGCGCGGGCCGTGCCGGGTGTGATCGCACGACCGGATTTGCGTGGCTCGGGCGCGACGACCGGGCGCGACGCCCGCTGCCGGCGGCGGTCGAGGTCGCTGTAGTTGCCGAGGTGCGTGGTCACCGCGCCGTCCCCGATGGTCCAGAGCCGCGTCGCGATCGCATCGATGAAGTAACGGTCGTGCGAGACGAAAACGATGGTCCCTTCGAAGTCCTGTAAGGCCTCCTCGAGCATCTCCTGGGCCGGGATGTCGAGGTGGTTGGTGGGTTCATCGAGGAGCAACAAGCCGGCGTCGTCGAGCATCAATTTCGCCAGCGCCACGCGGCTTTTCTCCCCGCCGCTCAACGACCGAATCGTCTTGAAGGCGTCATCGCCGTGGAAGAGCAAGCGGCCGAGAAAGGTACGCAACGTTTCCTCCGGCAGACCGAAGGCATCCTGCAGCTCGGTCAGCACCGTCTTGTTGGGATCGAGATCGGCGAGGTGCTGGTCGTAGTAGCGCATGGCGACCCGCGGGCCCATCTTGACGCGCCCTGAAAGCGGGCGCAGCTCGCCCAAGAGCGCCTTCAGCAGGCTGGTCTTCCCGGAGCCGTTCGGGCCGACGATCGCCACCCGCTCGCCGGCGTTGATGGTAAACGCCGGCATGGTCAGCAACTCGCGCTTGCCGTATCCGAGTCGGAGCCCGTCGCTTTGAAAGATGAGGTCGCTGGTCACCGAAGCCTTCAGCCGGATCCGAATCTGCTGATCGTCGGCGGGCGGCGCGACCCGGTCCAGGCGGTCGAGCCTGGTCTGCCGCCCGCGCGCCTCGCGGGCGCGCTGCCCGGCTTTGTAACGGCGGATGAACTCCTCGGTCCGGGCGATGTATTCCTGTTGGGCATCGAATTCTTTTTGCCGCAGGGCCCGGCGCTCGCGGCGCAACCGAACATACTGCCGGTAATTCCCGGGGTACCACTCACCCGATCCAGCCTGGAGTTCGAGGATGTCGTCGGCGGTGTGTTCGAGGAACCGCCGGTCGTGGGAGACGATCAGCATGCCGGCCCGGGAGAGACGGAGAAAACCCTCCAACCACTCGATCGCTTCGAGGTCGAGGTGATTGGTGGGTTCGTCGAGTAGCAGCAGGTCGGCATCCTGAAGGAGAAGCTTGGCGAGCGCCAGGCGACGGCGCTGCCCGCCGCTCAGCGCGCTGGGCGCGAGCGCCTGGTCGGCTTCGGTGAGACCGACACCGTGGAGGACTTCGGCGACCCGGTTGTCGTAGGCGTAGCCGTCGAGCCGCTCGTACTCGTGCTGGACCTCGCCGTAGTCCTCGACGAGGACGGCCTGCTCCGCTCCGGTCGCTCCCGCCATGGCGGCCTCCAGCCCCTCGAGCCGCCCGCGCAGGCTGAGGATGTCCGGCCGGCTGTGTAGCGCGTCGGCGTACACACTTTCGTGCGGACCGGCTTCCAGCTCCTGCGCCAGGTAGGCCGTGCGCGTCCGCGGCGCCAGGGTCAGCGACCCGGCCGACGGGATGACGTCGCCCGAGATCGCCTTCAGCAGGCTGGACTTCCCGCTGCCGTTGGCGCCCACGATCCCAAGGCGCTGCCGTGGCTCGACTTGGAACGTCAGGTCGCCCAATACCTCGGTGGCGCCGTACATGAGTTTGAGCCGGTCGACGCGAAGCAGCGGCATGTCACGGAAAGTCTACGGCTGAGTTGGCGGACAACGGCCCAGAAGAGTTTTCCGATTTCTGGGAATAAACCTGGGAACGATTCGGTTTGCGAGCGTGTACGGCATTTCCACCGCGATGAAATGAGGGTTCGTTGATGACAGGATTGCTCGCCCAGACCAACGCCTATATCCGGGACGCCGAACAGCAGCACCGTGAATCCAAGGCGCGCCTGGACCAGGTTCGGCGCCCCATCCAACTGATCGACCGGCTGCTCCAGGAGCTCGAAGAGATGAACCTCAAGGGGATGAAGCGCGTCCCCACGTCCTACGAGCTCCGGCTGGCGGAGATCCTGACCCTGGTTGCCCCGATCGCCTCGATGCCGGACCAGGTGGCCAACATCAAGGTCAAAGTCGGGATCACGAAGCTGATGGACGCCCTCTTCGCGGTTGAAGAGGTGCTGTTCAGCGAGCGCAACGGGACTCCCGTCGAGCCGGAGGCCGAGATCTTCGACGG
>DASZJR010000019.1:0-26553 GCA_035947855.1 Candidatus Dormiibacterota bacterium | reverse complement strand
GTTGCCTTCGGTGTCCGGATCTTCGACAACCTGGCCGTCATTCGGAGGCATCTTCTCTAGCGGGCCACGATCAGCCTGTGGATAACTCCCGGCCCGTTGTGTTGTCACGACGGCGGAACCACACTATAATGGGCTCGCCAGTTCCAGCCAACGTTCCAGGAAAGGTTTTTGCCACGTTCTAAATACGTCACAGCATTAGATATCGGCACAACCAAGATCTGCTGCGTCGTCGGCGAGCCGACGGACCGCGGTCTCAACATCGTCGGATTCGGCGAGGCAACCTCCGAAGGTCTGCGTCGCGGCGTGGTCGTCAACATGGAGAAGACCGTGCGGGGCATCAGCCACGCGGTCGATGCCGCGCAGCGGATGTGTGGCCACAAGGTCGAGTCGGCCTTCGTCGGCATGGCCGGCACGCACGTCCTCAGCCAGAACAGCCGCGGCGTCATCGCCGTCGCCCGTTCCGACCGTGAGATCGGTCAAGAGGACGTCAGCCGCGTGATCGACGCCGCGCGTGCCGTCTCTGTACCCAACGATCGCGAAATCATCCACGTCGTCCCACGCGGCTACATCGTCGACGGTCAGGAAGGGGTCCGCGACGCGATCGGCATGTCGGGCGGCCGGCTCGAAGTCGAAACCCACATCATCACCGGGTCGCTGACCGCGGTGCAGAACGTCGTCAAGTGCGTCCACCAGGCGGGCATGAGCGTCGAGGACCTGGTGGTGCAGGTGCTGGCCTCCGCCGAGGCCGTCCTCAATGACAACGAGCTGGACCTGGGCGTGGCGCTGGTCGATGTCGGCGGCGGGACAACCGACGTCGCGCTCTTCACCGACGGCAGTGTCGTGCACACCGCGGTCCTGCCCGTGGGTGCGACGCACGTCACGAACGACATCGCCATCGGGCTCCGCACCACCCTCACCGAGGCCGAGATGTTGAAGGTCAACTACGGCCACGCGATCCCCGCCTGTATCCCCCGCGAGGAGATGGTCGAGCTGCACCAGATTGGGCAGGACCGGGTCCAGGTTGTGCCGCGCCGGCACCTGGCGGAGATCATCGCCCCCCGCGCGCGCGAGATCCTCGAAATGGTGCGCCTCGAGATGCGGCGCGGTGGCCACGACGGCTTCTTGCCCGGCGGCGTCGTCTTCACCGGCGGCGGCTGCCGCCTGCTGGGGTTCACCGAGGCGGCGCAGTCACTGCTCGACCTCCCGGTCAGGATCGGGTCGCCGTCGCAGACCATCGGGATGAGCGACCAGGTGAGTGGGCCCGCCTACGCAACCGCCGTGGGCCTGCTGCGCTGGGGAACCAAACTTCGGCACCACGGCAACGGCCACGCGCCCGTTGGCGCGGGCGCTTCGGCGGTGTACGCGCGGACCGTTCGTTGGATCAAGGATTTCTTCTAGAGGAAGGAGGCCGATATGAACATCGACGATCAGCTTCGAATGAAGGGCCTCGCCTCGCGGCCCGTGATTCCTGGCGATTACGGCGGAGGCCAGGGGCCGCGGGTGTCGGCTGAACGGTTCGTAAGGGCGCGCCTCGAGCGCGATAAGGAGGAAGCCATGCGCGATGTCGACCGGACGCTCGAGGGGAACGCACGCATCAAAGTGGTCGGCATTGGTGGCGGCGGCAGCAACGCGGTCAACCGGATGATCCGCTCGAAGCTGCGCGGCGTGGAGTTCATCGCGATCAACACCGACCTGCAGGCGCTCGCCCATTCCGAAGCCCAGACCAAGATGAACATTGGCAAGAAGCTCACCCGTGGCCTGGGCGCGGGCGGCAACCCGACGATCGGGCGCGAGGCGGCCGAGGAAAGCCAGCAAGAACTGTCAGAGCTGTTGCAAGGCGCCGACATGGTGTTCCTCACCGCCGGCATGGGCGGCGGCACCGGGTCCGGCGCGGCGCCGGTCGTCGCGGAGATCGCCCGCAACAATGGCGCGCTCACCATTGGCGTCGTGACCAAGCCGTTTACCTTCGAGGGCTCCCGGCGGCGCGCGATCGCCGAAGAGTCGGCGACCACCCTCCGAGAGAAGGTCGATACCCTGATCATCATTCCGAACCAGCGGCTGCTGGATGTCACCGACAAGAAGGTGCCCTTCACGGAAGCGCTGAAGATCGCCGATGACGTGCTGCGCCAGGGCGTGCAGGGCATCTCGGACTTGATCGTTCAGCCCGGCTTGATCAATCTGGACTTTGCCGACGTCAAGGCGGTCATGTCCGGGCAGGGCGCGGCCCTGATGGGGATCGGCTTCGGCAGTGGCGACACGCGCGCCGCCGATGCCGCCCGCGACGCCGTCGCCAGCCCGCTGCTGGAGACGTCGATCGACGGGGCGCGCGGCATCCTCTTCAACATCACGGGCGGCACCGACCTCACCTTGCACGAGGTCAACGAGGCGGCGGAGATCGTGCGTGCCTCCGCCGACAAGGACGCCAACATCATCTTCGGGACGGTCATCGACGAGAAGATGTCCGGCGAGGTCAAGATCACGGTGGTGGCGACCGGCTTCGTCGTCGGGGCCGAACCCAGCCGCGAGATCGAGGAGCAATACAGCCGGCCGGCGCCGGTCGAAGACGTCCCGGTCTACAAAGGCTTCGACCCGTCGAACCTCGACATCCCCGCGTTTCTCCGCGGTCGCCGATAACCTCTGGCGAGGAGCGCCCCCTTCCCGCTCCTCGCCCTCTCACTCACAGGTCTCAAACGCTCGTATGGCACTGAAGCGCCACTCGCGTCGGGGCGACGCCCAGACCACAATATGTGGGATACTGACCTGAGATGAAGTGCCCATATTGTGGTCACATCGACCTCAAGGTGGTCGACTCGCGTGACTCCGATACGGGGGAGTCGATCCGCCGCCGCCGCGAATGCCTGCAGTGCTCGAAGCGGTTCACCACTTACGAGCGGATCGAGGCGGTGCCGCTCTACGTCATGAAGAAGGACGGTCGGCGCGAGGACTTCGACCGCCAGAAGCTGTTCTCCGGCCTGATGAAGGCCACCGCCAAGCGGGAGATCTCCCCGAGCACGGTGGAACGCGTCGTCGACGAGATCGAGGCCGAACTGCGAACCCGCGGCAAGGTCGAGATTCCCTCGCGCGAAGTCGGCGAGCTGGTGATGGACAAGCTGCGGGGTCTCGATGAGGTGGCGTACATTCGCTTTGCCTCCGTCTACCGCTCGTTCATGGACCTCCAGGAAGTCAAACACGAGATCGACCAGCTTCTCACCCGCGAAAAGCGAGGCTGAACGCGTCGCCGCACTAGCGCTCGCCTCCGTCGTTGGCATCGCCCGATTCCCGGCCCGCCACGGGTTCAGCACCCGGGCGCTCGGCTCGATGGGGCTCACGGGGTCGACCGACCCGGAGCTGGTGATGCAGCGGCGCGGGCGGCTCGCCGACCAGCTGGGGTTCGATCTCGACCGCGCCCTGATGACGGTCCAGGAGCACGGGGCCAATGTCGTGACCTTCCATCGGCGGCGGCCGGAAGGTGGACAGTGCGTCTTTGACACCGACGCCCTGGCCACGGATGTCCCCGGACAGGCGATCGTCACCTACCATGCCGATTGCTTTCCGCTGCTTTTCCTCGACGCGCGCCGTGGGGTTGTCGCCGGGGCACACGCCGGATGGCGCGGCGCGCTGGCCGGTGTCGCGACCCAGACGGTGCAGGCGCTGCACCTGGCGTACGGCAGCGAGCCCGACGAGCTCGACGTCCTGATCGGACCCGGCATCTGTGCGCGCTGCTACCAGGTCGGCAGCGAGGTCGCGGCGCAGTTCGCGGCGCGCTACGGCCGCGAGGATCGCTACCTTTTGACGGAGGGCGACGATGTCCGGCTCAACCTGGAGGGCGTCGTGCGGCTCCAGCTGGAGGACCAGGGCGTCGCGCCCAGCCGAATCCTGTCGGCCGGTTGGTGCACGCGCGAAGAGGACCGCTGGTTTTCCCATCGCGGCGGTCGTCCCGGACGCTTCCTCTCCGTCGTCGTTGCGCCCTGAGCGATGCCAGGTTCGATCGGCGAAAACCTCGAAGCCGTCCGCGAGACCATCGCCCGCAGTGCTGAGCGGGCCGGCCGTGATCCCAAGGAGGTCGTGTTGGTGGCGGTCACCAAGACCGTTCCGGTAGAACGCATCCGCGAGGCGCTGGCCGCCGGGCTCCGCATCCTCGGCGAGAACCGGGTCCAGGAAGCGCTGCCGAAGATCGAGGCGATCGGCCCTGCCAATGTCGACTGGCACTTGATTGGGCACCTGCAAACGAACAAGGTGAAGTTCATCGATGGTCGCTTCCGGATGGTTCAATCCCTGGACGGGGTCGGCCTGGTGGAGACGCTCGACCGCCGAATCCAATCACCACTCGATGTGCTGGTCGAGATCAACGTGGCGGAGGAGCCGCAAAAGACCGGCGTGCTGCCGGCGGACCTGGGCGCGGTGGTGCATGCCGTGATGGCGGCCCAGCATTTGCAACTCCGTGGGTTGATGACGGTGGCCCCCATGGTCCCGGATCCGGAGGCGGTCCGGCCAGTCTTCCGGCACTTACGCTCGCTGCGCGACAGAACGAGTCAGCAGCTTGGCGTGGCGCTACCCGTGCTGTCGATGGGGATGACGGACGACTACGCGATCGCCGTGGAGGAAGGCGCGACCATGCTACGATTGGGCCGCGCGCTCTTCGGACCGCGTTGAATCCCGCAGTGCAGAACGCCATCAATTTCCTGCACACGTTTGCCCAGGTTCTGATTTATCTCTGCATCTTTGCCATCTTCGTGCGGGCCGCAGCCTCCTGGTTCATCCGCGATTACCACGGGCTGTTCATGGGATTCCTGGTGGACGTGACCGAGCCCATCCTGGGGCCGTTGCGGCGCCTGATCCCCACTGGGCTGGGCGTGGATTTCTCGCCGATGATCGCGATCGCGGTCCTCTACGTGGCCGGCCAGTTCCTCGGCTGAACGAGAGCCCCTATTAGAATTGGCGTCCATGTTCCAGGAAGTGTCGACGCGCGCCGGCTTCGTCGAGATGGAAGTCGAGGTGCTTCGCTTCTGGAAAGAGCGCGACATCTTCCACAAGAGCCTCGAGCGGCGCGAGGGAAAACCGCCGTTCGTCTTTTACGAGGGGCCGCCGACCGCCAACAATCTTCCGGGCATCCATCACGTCCTGGCACGGGCCCTCAAGGACCTGTTCCCCCGCTACAAGACGATGCGCGGCTTCTACGTCGAGCGCAAGGCTGGATGGGACACGCATGGCCTGCCGGTCGAGATCGAGGTCGAGAAGCAGCTGAAATTCACGGGCAAGCAGGACATCGAGAAGTTCGGCATCGAGGCCTTTAACAAGCTCTGCCGAGAGAGCGTCTTCAAGTACATCGACCAGTTCGCCCAGGTGACCGAGCGAATGGGCTACTGGGTGGATTTCGACAAAGCCTACCGGACGCTCGACACCACCTATATGGAGAGTGTCTGGTGGATCCTGAAGCAGATCTGGGACAAGGGACTCCTCTACCAGGGCTTCAAGGTCGTGCCCTATTGTCCGCGCGACCAGACGCCGCTCTCCAGTCACGAGCTCGCCCTCGGATACCAGGACGACGTCGAAGATCCCTCCGTCTACGTGAAGTTCGAGCTCGAGGATGAGCCGAAGACCTACTTCCTCGCCTGGACGACGACGCCCTGGACGCTTCCGGGCAATGTCGCGCTCGCCGTGGGACTCGATATCCCGTATGTGCGCGTCCGGCAGGGGGACGAGCGCTACATCCTGGCAAAAGCGCGCCTGTCCGTGCTCCAGGGGGAGTACCAGGTCGAGGCGGACATCGACGCGAAGAGTCTGCTCGGCAAGCGCTACAAGCCGCTCTATTCCTACCTGATCCCCGACAAGCCGGCCTTCTTCGTCGTCGACGCCGACTTCGTCTCGGTTGCGGATGGCACCGGCATCGTGCACACGGCGGCAGCCTACGGCGTCGACGACCTCGAGCTCAGTCTGAAGAAAGGCATCCCGGTTCGCCACGTGGTCGACTTGTCCGGTCGATTCCGGCCCGAGGTCAAGCCCTTCGCCGGGCTGTTCGTCAAGAAGGCCGACCCAAAGATCATCGAGGACCTCACCCATCGCGGCCTGATGTACCGGGCGGAGACGATCCGGCATACGTATCCGTTTTGCTGGCGGTGCGGCACGCCACTGCTGTATTACGCGCTCACCTCGTGGTTCATCAAGACGACCGCCGTCAAGGACGAATTGATTCGAAACAACAACCTTGTCAACTGGATCCCGCCCTACGTGGGCAGCGGCCGGATGGCGAACTGGCTCGAGACCCTCGTCGACTGGTCCCTGTCGCGCTGGCGCTACTGGGGCACCCCGCTGCCGATCTGGGTCTGCGAGCAATGCGACGAACGGCGCTGCGTGGGTTCCGTGGCCGAGCTCGGCCTGACGCTGCAGGACGATCTGCATCGGCCCTACATCGACCGCGTGACGCTGCCCTGCGAGAAATGCGGCGGCGTGATGCGCCGCGTCACCGACCTGATCGATGTGTGGTTCGACTCAGGGTCGATGCCGGTCGCACAGTATCACTACCCCTTCGAAAACCAGGAGCTCTTCAAGGTGCGCTTCCCAGCCGATTTCATCGCCGAGGGCGTCGACCAGACGCGCGGCTGGTTCTTCAGCTTGCTGGCTATCGGCACCATGTTGTTCGAGCAACCCGCGTTCAAGAACGTGATCGTCAACGGCACCGTGCTGGACAAGCAGGGCCGCAAGATGAGCAAGTCGCTGAAGAACTCGGTTGACCCGATGGAGGTCATGTCCAAGTTCGGAGCGGACGCCACCCGCTGGTACTTTTTCTCGGCAGTCGCCATCGGCAACGACTATCGCTTCGACCTCGCCGCGGTCCAGGATGTCGTGCGTCGGTTCCTGCTGATCCTCTGGAACACGTACGGCTTCTTCGCCAACTACGCAAGGCTCGACGGATTTGACCCAGCGGCGGCGGCGGTTCCGGTGCGCGAGCGGGCCCTCCTCGACCGCTGGCTGCTCGCGGAGCTAGCGGTGACGATCGCCGATGTCGACAAGGCAATGGAGGCGTACGACCCGCCGACGGCGGCGCGCCGTCTGGAGGGCTTCGTGCTGGATCTCTCCACCTGGTATGTGCGGCGTTCACGCCGCCGCTTCTGGAAATCGGAATCCGATGCCGACAAGCGGAGCGCGTACCAGACGCTCTACCAGGTGCTGGTAAGCGTGGCCCAGTTGCTGGCCCCCTTCATGCCCTTTGTCTCCGAGAGCATGTATCAGAACCTTGCGGCCGGCCGGCAGGGCCAACCCGAGAGCGTGCACCTGAGCGACTGGCCGGTGGCCGCCTCCGATTGGCGAGACGATGAGCTCCGCCAGCAGATGTCGGTCGTGCGGCGCCTGGTCGCGACCGGGCTCGCCGCACGGAATACCGTCGGCATCAAGGTCCGCCAGCCGCTGCGGGCCGTGACGATCGCCGACAAGCCGCTCAAGCCCGAGCTCGAGGGCATCCTGCTGGAGGAGCTGAACATCAAGGCGGCGCGCTACCAGGGCGAGGGCGGCGGGCTCACTCTCGACACCGAGATAAGCCAGGAGCTCAAGCTCGAAGGCCTGGCCCGCGACCTCGTCCGCAAGATCCAGGAGTTGCGCAAGCAATCCGGATTCGCCGTTGAGGATCGGATCCGCCTCTTCTACCAGGGCGATGGGGTCCTGGCCGAGGCGCTCGAGCGGTGGCGCGACTACATCGCTACGGAAACACTCGCGGTGGCGGTGGCGCGCGGTGAGGCACCCGACGGCGCCTCGACGGAGACTCTGCAAATCGAAGGAAACGACCTGCGCGTGAGTGTCGTCCGGGTGGCGGCGCGCTGAACCGGGTCCGCAGCTATGCCCTGCTGGCGGTGATCGCCGCCGTGGTCGTCATCGTCGACCGCGTCACGAAGATCTTCGTCGAACGGCGGTTCGGGGTCCCCTACGGTCCGCGCGAGGTCGTCGACCACATCCTCTTCCTGACCGTCACCCGGAATCGGGGAGCCGCCTTCGGGCTATTTCAGAACTTCACGGCCGGCTTCCTCCTGATCTCGGCCGTGGTCATGATCGGCATCCTTATCTATTACTGGCGCCTTCCGGCCGACGACTGGTCGGCCCGGCTGGGCCTGGCACTCGTCTTCGGTGGCGCCATCGCCAACGCCTACGATCGGGGTGTCAAGGGTTCGGTCATCGACTTCATCCAGGTGCCGCACTACCCGATCTTCAACGTCGCCGACTCGGCGATCACCGTTGGCGTCGCCGTGCTCCTGCTGGGCACACTCTGGCGGAGCCGCCGGTCCCAGCGCGCTTGACCGAGACGCTCCAGCACACTGTCCCGATCAACGCCCCCCGACTGGACCAGTACCTCGCCGGCCTGCTCGCCGGGCAGAGCCGCAGCCAGGTCCAGCGATTGATCGCGGAGGGGCACGTCCACCTCAACGACGGACCCGCGCGCGCGGGCAGTCGTCTGCGGTCGGGCGATCGTCTCAGCTGGGAATTACCGGAGCCGGTTCCGACCCGACTGCAGCCGGAAGCCATGAATCTTCGGGTGCTCTACGAGGACGACGACCTGGTCGTGATCGACAAACCGGCCGGCCTCGTCGTGCATCCCGGCCCAGGCCATTCGACCGGCACCCTGGTGCACGGCTTGCTCGGACGCGGTCCAGGCTGGTCCACGATTGGAGGCACCGAGCGGCCGGGGATCGTCCATCGGTTGGACCGCGACACCTCGGGATTGATGGTGGTGGCGCGCAACGACGAAGCCCACCGCGAGCTGGCTCGCCAGCTGCAGCGGCGGATCATGACGCGCAAATACCGCGCGATCGTCGTGGGAGAGGTGGCCGATCCCGCGGCACGGATCGAAGCGCCCATCGGCCGTGATCCCAAGAACCGGCAGCGCATGGCCGTGATTCGGAACGGACGGGAGGCCGTTAGCGAGTTCCGGCGGCTCGGCGTTGCCGGTGGTCATTCGCTGCTGGAGGTGACTCTGGGCACGGGCCGCACGCATCAGATCCGGGTCCACCTTGCCTATATCCATCACCCGGTTCTCGGTGACGCCGTCTACGGCCGCCGGTCACCGCTGATCGCCCGGCCGGCCCTCCATGCCGAAGCCCTCACGCTCAAACATCCCAGAACGGGCAAGTCGATGACCTGGCAGACACCTCCGCCCGACGACTTCGAATTGGCATGGAATTCGCTGAGCGGCGTTCTGGCATTGCCTAAAATGCGGTGATCAGATGACCCAGCCCAAGATCGGGCTTTTGATCGTGATCTCCGGACCAAGTGGAGTGGGGAAGGATACCGTCTTGCGGCGCCTTTTCGAGATGGCGCCCGAGCTCAAATACTCGGTCTCATACACGACGCGGCCGCCCCGGCCGGGGGAGGTCGACGGCCACAGCTACACCTTCGTCAGCGAGCCGGAATTTCTGCGCCTGATCGAGCAGAAGGAATTCCTGGAATGGGCGAAGGTCTACGACCACTATTACGGGACCTCCCGCCGGCGGGTGGCGGCGGCCCTCGACCGCGGTGAGGACATCATCCTCAAGATCGATGTCCAGGGCGCGACCTTCGTCCGCAAGCGGATGCCGGAGGGGCTCTTCATCTTTATCACGCCGCCGTCGACCGAGGAGCTGCTCAGCCGCCTGACCGGCCGGAACACGGAGTCACCGGAGGCGCTCGCGATCCGGCAGAAAGAGGCCCTGATCGAGCTTGGGCTGGCCAAAGACTACGAACACGTGGTCTGCAACCGGGATGTCGACGAGACCGCGCGCGAGATCCTGGCGATGATTGCGGCCGAGCACGACCGCCGCCAGGCGCCGGTATGAGTGAAGGCGGGCTCAAGGGACGCCGGGTGGCGCTCGGCATCAGCGGCGGCATCGCGGCTTACAAGGCGATCGAGTGCCTCCGGCTGCTCACGGAGGCCGGTGCCGAGGTTCGGGTGCTGATGACGCCGGAGGCGACGCGGTTCGTGACACCCCTGACGCTCGAGGCCCTCTCTTACAACCCCGTTGCCGCGGATTGGCTCGCGCCGCAGGGTGGGGGAGAGACCCACATCAGCCTGGCGGCGTGGGCCGACGTGATCGCCATCGTTCCGGCGACCGCCAACACAATGGCGAAGCTGGCCCTGGGATTCGCCGATGAGATCGTGTCGGGGACGGTGCTAGCGAGTCGTGCCCCGCTGGTGATCGCCCCTGCGATGAACGACGTGATGCTGACCCAGCAGCCAACCCAGGATCATCTGAACGCGCTACGGGCGCGACGCGCGGTCATCGTCGAGCCGGCAAGCGGGCGCCTGGCCTCGGGCAATTCCGGGGTGGGCCGGTTGGCCTCAGCCGAGCGGATCGTCGCCGTTATCGCGGCGGTGCTGGCGGGTCGCCGCACCCTCGACGGCCTGCGCGTGGTCGTCAGCGCTGGTGGCACTCGGGAAGCGGTCGATCCCGTCCGCTACGTCGGGAATTTCTCCAGCGGAAAGATGGGTCGCGCGCTCGCCGAGGTGGCGGCGGCGCGGGGCGCTGAGGTGACCCTGGTGACCACCGTGCCCTCCAGCTCCGAAGGCATGGCGGAGGTCGTGGTCGGCAGCGCGACCGAAATGCTGAAGGCCCTGGAGCTGGCCTGCGCCGATGCCGACGTCCTGGTCATGGCGGCGGCGGTCGCCGACTACGTTCCCGAGCAGGTCGCCGCCTCGAAGCTGCGGCGCACCGATCGCCCCATGGAGCTGCGACTGCGACCGAATGTCGACATCCTGAAGACGCTCGGCCCCCGTCCTGGGCTCTATCGCGTGGGCTTCGCCGCGGAAACGGAAGACCTGCGCGCCCAGGCGCAGCAGAAGCTCCTTGCCAAGCAGCTGGACATGATCGTCGCCAACCAGGTGGGCGTCGATGGGCAGGGCCTCGCCAGTGACTTCAATGCGGTCACCATCGTCACACCATCCGGCGTGGTTGCCGAGGTGCCGCGACTGCCAAAAGCGGAGGTGGCCGGGCGCATCTGGGATGCGATCGATGCCGGTCGAAACCGCGGCGCCTGAGGCGCTCCGCCCGATCGCGCAAGTTGCCGTCGAGGCGCGCGTCGGGAGCCAGACCGGCCTCTTCGATTACGCCGTCCCCGAGGCGCTGACCGGCTTGATCGAGGTGGGACACCGGGTCCGCGTCCCCTTCGGGAAGCGGACGGTGACGGGATTCGTCTACGCGCTCGATCAGGGACCAACCGTCCTCACGCTCAAACCGATCGAGGCGTTGCTCGACGCCGAACCGGTGCTCCCCTCGCCGCTGGTGGAGCTGGCCGGCTTCGTCGCCGCCCACTACCTGGTGCCGCTCGACGAAGTCATCCGGGCCATCGTGCCGCCTCGCGTACGTGCCGTCGTCCGCAGAACGGTGAAACGGCGCCGGCAGAGCCGCATCCTGCGCCAGGCCGCCGAGGTGAGCGTGCCCGGAACGATCGTGCTCGAACCGGCGCAGGAAGCGGCCCGGGCCCGGATCGCGATCGCCCTCGCCCGCCAGGAGTCGGAGGTATTCCTGCTGCACGGCGTCACGGGCAGCGGCAAGACCGAGGTCTACCTGGCTCTGCTCGAGCAGGTGCTGGCCGGCGGAGGCCAGGGCCTCGTACTGGTGCCCGAGATCGCGCTCACGCCGCAGACCGTGGGTCGCTTTGCCGCGCGGTTCCCGGGCCGGCTGGCGGTGCTGCACAGTGCCCTGACCGAGGCGGAGCGGGCTGCCGAGTGGTGGCGGATCCGGCGTGGTGAGGCCGACATCGTGATCGGGCCGCGCGCCGCCGTCTTCGCACCGCTGCCCCGGTTGCGCCTGATCGCGATCGACGAAGAGGAATCGTCCGCCTTCAAGCAGGACCGCATCCCTCGCTACCACGCGCCCACCGTGGCGCGCTGGCTGGCTGATCGGACGCGGTCCGTGCTGGTCCTGGGCAGCGCCACCCCCAGTGTGGTGACCTACGCCGCCGCGCTCGCCGGCCGTGAGCACCTGCTGGAGCTCCCGCACCGTGCCCAGGGACGGCCCCTGCCCCCGGTGACCATCGTCGACATGCGCACGGAGATCGCGGCGCAACACTTCAGCCCCCTGAGCCGAGAGCTGCAGGCGGCGATCGCCGGCTCGCTCGAGCGGCGGGAGCAATCCATCCTCTTCCTGAACCGTCGCGGACTGGCGACGTTCGTCCTCTGCCGGGATTGCGGCCAGGCGCGCGAATGTCCGCATTGCAGCGTGGCGCTTGTCTATCACGCGTCATTGGGCCGCCTGCAGTGCCACTACTGCGGCAGCACCGAACCGCTTCCCCGACGCTGCCCCGCCTGCGGCAGCCGCTACATCAAGAGCTTCGGCGTGGGCACGGAACGCATCGAGCAGGAGGTGCGCGCGCTGTTTCCCAGTGCGCGGGTGCTGCGGCTCGACCGGGACGTGATGAAGACGGCGGACGCGGCCGACCTCGTTTTCGACCAGATGCGCTCGCGTGAGGCGGACGTGCTGGTGGGCACCCAGCTGGTGGCGAAGGGGCTGGACCTGCCCAACGTGACCACCGTCGGGGTCGTCAACGCCGATACCAGCCTGCATTTTCCCGACTACCGTTCCTCGGAGCGGACCTTCAGCCTGCTGACCCAGGTGGCGGGCCGGGCCGGTCGCGGCAGCGCGGCGTCACAAGTGTTCATCCAGACCTACACGCCCGATCATCCCGCGATCCGCCACGCCCGCTACCACGATTACCGCGGCTTCTTTCGTGAGGAGCGTGCAATCCGGTCGCAGTATCGATTCCCTCCGTATGCCGAGCTGATCGTGGCGACCTATGGACACCGAGATGAGGCCCGAGCGGAGCGGGAAGCGAAGGCGGCCGCCAAACATTTGTCTGCTACAATCGCGCTGCTCAATTTAGGCGACATCGAGGTCCTCGGACCGTCTCCCGCGTTTGTCTACCGCCTCAAGGACGAGTTCCGCTTCGAGGTGACCCTCAAGGGGAGCGACCTGCACCGGGTGGCAGACGGCTTACCGCGCGGCCGGGGCTGGGTCCTCGACGTCGATCCGATGTAACTGAGAAAGCAATGGCAGTTCTACCGATCTTGACCCAGGAAGCGCCGATTCTTCGCCAGAAGGCGAAGCGGGTGGCGCGCGTCGACAGCAGCATCCGCCAGCTGATCGACGACATGGTGGATACGATGGTCGCCGCCCCCGGCGTGGGGCTGGCGGCGCCCCAGGTCGGTGTCGGGCTCCGGGTGGTCGTGATCAAGACCGACACCAACCTGCACACGCTCATCAACCCCGAGATGGTGAAGTGGGAGGGCGAGCAGATCGGATTGGAAGGCTGTCTCTCGGTACCGGGCTATGTCGGCGAGGTGAAACGCTACATGCAGGTGGTGGCGCGCGGGCTCAACCGCCAGGGCAAGCCGGTGAAGATCAAGGGCGACGCGCTGCTCGCACGCGCCATCCAGCACGAGATCGACCACCTCGACGGTATCCTCTTCACCGACCGGCTGACTAGCCTGGACACGCTGCGCAAAGTGGAACCCGAAGAGCAGGAGAAGGAAGCGGAACTCGTCGGCGCCTGACGCGGCGTTGCGCATCGTGTTCGCCGGGACGGCCATGTTCGGCCAACCGGCGTTGACCGCGCTACGGGACGCCGGACATGAGATCGTCCTCGTGGTGACGCAACCCGACCGCGCTGCGGGTCGCGGACTGCGATTGCTCCAATCGGGCACCAAGCTGCTCGCTCTGGAAATGGGACTCGACGTCTATCAACCCGAGCGAATCAGGGACGACGCCGCCCAGGCCCGGATTCGAGCGCTGACCGCGGATGTCATGGTCGTGGTGGCCTACGGGCAGATCCTTCCGGCCAGCCTGCTCAACGCGCCGCGCCTGGGAACGCTCAACATTCACGCCTCCTTGCTGCCCCGCCATCGTGGACCAGCGCCCATCGAATGGTCGATCCTCAGCGGCGACACCGAGACCGGCGTCACCATCATGCAGATGGATGCGGGCGTCGACACCGGTCCCATCCTGGCGCAGGCTCGCGTGCCGCTCGCGCCGGACGCGACGGCGGGTCCGCTCGAAGGCCAGCTCGCCGGCCTCGGCGCGCGGTTATTGGTGCGCACGCTCGACGATCTGGTGGGCGGGCGCATCACGCCGGTGCTGCAGCCCGCCGAGGGGGCGACGCACGCTCCGCGGCTGCGCTCGGAGGATGGCAAGCTTGACCCTGCGACGATGTCTGCCGAGGAAATCGACCGGCGCGTCCGCGCCCTGAGCGAACGCGTCGGCTGCTGGATCACGCTCAACGGCGCCGAGGTCAAGGTCATTCGCGGTCACCTCGACCGAGCCACGAGCGATGGCATCCCGGTGCCCACGACCGACGGGACTTACGTGGTCGATGAGGTCCAACCGCCCGGCCGGCAGCGGATGCCCGCGGCCGCCTGGGCGCGTGGGCGGCGCTAGTGGGGAAGAAGAAGCGGGACGCCGACACGACGATCGCCAGCAATCGCGCCGCCTATCACAACTACTTCATTCTGGAGTCGGTCGAGGCGGGCATCCAGCTGCTGGGCACCGAGATCAAGTCGCTGCGCGAGGGCGGAGCGAACCTGCGCGAGGGCTACGTTCGCATTGGGGACGGCGAGGCGTTCCTGGTCAATGTGCACATCAGTCCCTATGAGCGCGGGCACAGCAGCAACCACGAGGCGAAACGCGAGCGCAAGCTGCTGCTCCACCGTGCCGAGATCATCCGCCTGGGCATCACGATCAAGCAGAAGGGGCTGACCCTCGTGCCCCTACGCCTCTACTGGAAGGGAAACCGCGTCAAGGTCGAAATCGGCCTGGCCAAGGGCAAGCGCCTCTACGACAAGCGGGAGGCGATTTCGGCCCGAGATGCGAAACGTGAGATGGACCGCGCGGTGCGGACCCGAGCCTAGGCGCCCACGCCGCCGGAGATGTTGCAGTAGAGGTTCAGGACCTGGTTGCCCATGATCATCACGATGACGATGAGCACGACGACCACCAGGCAAAGGATCAGCGAGTACTCCACCAGTGACTGACCCGCCTTCTCGTCGGCCGTCTTGAGAAAACGCCAAAACGTCGTCATCCGATTAGCCTGGGACCGGCGCCTAATGAGCTGACTTACGGCCTTGTGCCCACTCCGTCCAGGCGACGCATCGTGCTACGGAGAGGACCGTAGGGGTTTTTAGGCCGAATCGAGGGGGTAGAATTGGAGTTGCTCCGACAGGCTGGCGGGGGCGCCAGGTCTCGACGGGGTAGTGGTCTGCAAGATGGCGGGCCGTGTCGCCGAGCACGTAAAAGCGGCAAGGCTATAAACGCCAATCGCGAACTGGCTTACGCTGCGTAAGTAGCGAAAGTCACCCGGGGATTTATCCCCGGCGCCGGCCCGCTCTCGGTCAGCAGGAGCGGCGTCCGGCGTAAACTCCGCTGACTCGCTCCCGGCGGGCGTCGCGGCCGTCGGGGGGACTCAACACCGCGACTGGCTTGACCGGATCCGCTCCCAGGGGAGCCGGCCAGGTGAGATGCAAAACCGGGAGTACGCTCGTAGATGTCTTGCGGGACGCTGCTTCGGACGCGAGTTCGATTCTCGCCGCCTCCACCAGCCGGCCGGAGCCGGAAGCTTCTCCCTGAGTTAGGTCGCCGGGAAGGAGAAGCTGTCCAGGACCAACTGGAACGCCGCGTCGTTACCACTGGGGGCTTCCTCGATCTCGTAGGTGTTGGCCTGGTGCTCGAAGACGACGATCACCGCGCCACTGGCCGGGCCGGACTGGGTGACCACGATCTTGTCCGCAGGGATGCCGGCGACCGTCGTGTGGGTCACCTGGTTGCCCTGGGCAAGACTCGTCTCTGCTTGATCCTTGGGGCCGCCAACGACCCGGACCTCGATTGGGGGCGTGAAGGATCCTGACGCGGGCACGTGGGACGGCACCGCAGCTGGCGGTCCGAATGCCACCACACTCACCGCGCCGCCGGCACCCGGCTCGGACGTGTAGTCGCGCGAGATCCACCCAGTGGGGAAACAGAGATGGTAGGCAAGCGTCGTGTGCTGGTAGCCCTGGCCTGCCGTGCAACTGACCGATGACGACGCGGTCGCCTGAAGGGGAGGGGGTGCACTCGCTTCGCCGCTACATCCTGAAACGACGGTCGCCGCAAGCAGGCTGAGCAGTACCCCCCGGAAGTGGGCGCTGGCCACCGGGGAAGCCTACAGGAAATGCTGTGCTTGAGACCGCCGCGGTTAGCGGAAGATCGCGCTGGCCAGCCACCAGCAGGCGGCCACACCAACGACCGCGGGCAGGATGCCACCAAGCCGGGTCACGAGGGCGACGATCTGCGCCGGAATCACCCAGAAGACCGAGATGGGATCGGCCTTGGCGACACCGACCCGCGCCTGTTCCGCCACCGGACCAGCCTCTTCATAGGAGGGGAGCATGTGGGCCGCGAACGACAGCCCGAGCCAGAGTTGCACCCAGGTGACCCACGTCATCGGCAAATGAAGGACGGCCCGCGGGGTGAGCGCGGGAGCGAGGCAGAGCACGGAGAGGATGGCGAGCAGCAGGGTCGGCACGTAGGTGATCGCGATCGCCGTGCCCAGTCGCGGTGGTGCCTCGTAGACGGTGTACCCCGCAGGATCGTCGACGCGAAAGTACACGACCTCGTCGATCGCCAGGCCGGCGCGGTGGGCGATGGTGAACTGGATGGACGTTCGCATCACGACCGCCGGGAAGCCGAATAAGTGGATGGTACGGGCGACCAGCAGCGGGAAGGCGCGGATCAGGCTGATGCGGGCTGTCGCTTTGGCGAGCTGGAGCGTATAGGGTGTGCCGTGCTTTACCGCCACCCGAGCCACGGTGCTGCTCCGCGTCACGGCGACTTTCGCGGCCGTCCCGAGCTGCTCGGCCCCGGTCCGAATGACGGGTGCGGCCTGGGCGCGCCAGCGGGCCCAGGGTAGGGCGCGCACGCGCATCAGGATCTGCTCAAAGAGCGATGGTGGAAGCCCGCCAGCGGGCGTCGCCACCGATGGCGGTGGCGGGGGGACTTTCGCAGGTGAAGGCGTCAGGTCCAGCGGCAGGTCTTCTTGAATCGGGTCGAGGGCTCCGCTCATTTCGGGGTCACCGGCTTCGCGGTGGCCTGCTTGATCCTGGTGAGCAGCACCTGCTGGTCCGCATTGGTATCGAGCGTAATCGCGGGATCGTAGCTGCGAGCGGTGTACCAGGCGGAGAGCCCGGCCTTGGTGTCCTTGTCGAGCATGTAGCAATAGGCTTCGTAGGCCCAGGCCTTGGGCGACGTCGGCGCGGCCTCAACCGCCAGTTCCATCTCGCTGGCGCAGCCCGAATAGTCCAGGCTCACCAGCCGCGCCTTGCCGTCCTGGTAATGGCGCAGCCCATTCCAGGCGCCGGGCAGGCCGGCCGCGGCCAGGAAGGTGAGCGCCAGGGTGACGCCGATCACGCACAACACCCAGCCCGGCATGTCGGGCAGGCCGCCGCGCGCTTTGCGCAGTGGCTGTAGCGCCGCTTCGTAGCGAAGCAGTCGGTCGGCGATCTCGGCATCGGCGACTTCAGGCAATGAAGGCTTGCGCAGCCGTTTCGCGTCACGCAGGAGCATGACGGCGCCGGTGATGTCCCCCGCCGCGTAACGCAGGTCGGCTTTGAAGACCAGGGCATCGCGCGCCGCCGGATCTCCACGCAAGGCTCGATCGAGGTAGTCCTCCGCCATTGCGGTCTCGCGCTTCCAGTAGGCGATCATCCCCAGGCCGAGCAGGGCGGCGGCATTCTTCGGTTCCCGTCCGAGCACCGCCTCGTACTCCGTGGCGGCACCGGCGAAGTCGGACGTCCGGATCCGGGCCAGGCCGAGCAGGGTGTGGGCGTCGGTGAAATCGGGATGGACCTCGATGATCTTCGAGAGCAGGGTCACCGCCGGCTGCGGGTCCTGCGCGCCAACGAAGGCGTAGGCGAGGTAATAGGCGGCGTAGGCGTCATCGGGACGCTTGCGCACCTCGGCAGCCAGTAGCGGCAGCGCGCCTTCGAAGTCATGCCGGCGGATGAGCGCCAGGCCATCGTTGATGGACATGTCCGGGCCTGCGCGAGTAACGACGCACTTGCCGCGAACTTACGCGGCTTTGTCGAGCCAGCGCTCCGCGATGAACGCGAGGAAGGCCCGGTCGAAGTCCAGACCGTTGAGTTTTGCGGTGGCCGGCCAGGTGCTGCGAACCTCGCTTTGGAGCCGGCGATATTCCTCGAGGTCGAGGCCCTGGGCAAATTCCCAGGCTCGGGCAGCCAGTTCGGCGTTGAGCGGCTTCATCATGGCTCTCCTACCCGTATACAACGTGTGGAGTGGGCAAATAGATTCACCTGCACGTCGTGTCACGCAACGTGCAATCCGCAAGACGGGGAACCCGATCGCGTCAATCGGGTCATGCGATTCGTCGGCCTGCGAACGGCCCTCATCGGCGTGGGCGCGGCCGCGGTGATCGCCGTCCCGACCGCGATGGTGCTGGGGCACACGCCCGCCAAATCCACCAGCGCGACCTCCCCGTCGGCGACTCCCACGCCCACACTCACCCCCAGCCCCACGCCCTCTCCCACCGCCACGCCGGCGGCGGCCGCGACCACGCCAGCCCCAACCCCCGCCGCTCCTCCTCCGGTCCGGCCGCGGGCCGCGGTGCCGGCCTTCACGCACGTCTTTGTCATCGTCATGGAGAACCATGAGTACGGCGCCGTAATCGGCAGTGCAGAGGCGCCTTACATCAACGACCTGGCTGCCACCTACGGCCTGGCCACCAACTATTACGGGGCCTCCCATCCGAGCCTGCCCAATTACTTTGCTCTCACCGCCGGCAGCACCTTTGGGGTCGCGAGCGACTGCACCACCTGCTATGTGAGCGCGACCAACATCGCCGACCAGGTGGAATCGAGTGGTCGCTCCTGGAAGGCGTACATGGAAGACATGCCCACGCCCTGCTACCTGGGGACCTCGTCCCGCAACTACGCGATGAAGCACGATCCGTTCGTCTACTACACCGACGTCCGCAACAACGCGGCGCGCTGCGCCGCCCACGTCATGCCGTTCACGCAGTTCGGCGTCGACATGAGCAGCGGCCAGGTCCCCAACTTCGTGTGGATCACGCCCAACATGTGCAATGACACCCACGACTGCCCGGTCTCCACCGGTGACGCGTGGTTGCGCAGCGTCGTTCCAACGATCACCGGATCGGCGGCGTTCCGCAACGGCGGCGTCCTCTTCATCACCTGGGACGAAGGGTCGAGCAACGCAGGTTGCTGTGGTGATGCCTGGGGCGGGCATGTCGCGACCCTGGTCATCTCGCCGACGTCGATCAGCGGCTTCCGCTCGAAAATTGCGGAGAATCACTACAGCCTGCTGCGGACGATTGAAGACGGCTTCAGTCTCGCCCATCTCGGCGCGGCCGGTTGGTCGAGCAGCGTCCCCCTGCGCGAGTACTTCCGCTAGCTCTTGGGCCCGAGCGCGCGGATCGGGTCCAACGTTGCCATGTCGTCGATCCCGGACAAGTCTCCCGGTGGGTCGCCGAGAAAGACGTTGCGGATGACCCGTCGGAGAATCTTGCCGTTGCGGGTTTTGGGCAGGCGCGCAAGCACGTAAACCGCTGCCGGCTTGAACGGCTTTCCCAACGAGCGTTCGATGCGGCGCGACACCGCCGCAGGGATCGGCCCCGGTTCGGCATCCGGTCGCGGCACCACGAAGACCACCACTGACTGGCCCTTGAGCGGATCCGGAATCCCGACAGCGGCCGCCTCGGCCGCGTTGGTGTCGTCCAGAGCGGCAGCCTCCACTTCGGCCGGCCCCACCCGTTTGCCCGCAACCTTGATGGTGTCATCGGAGCGACCCAGGATGTACCAGAGCCCCTCCTCATCGATCATCGCCCAGTCGCCGTGCACCCAGACGTCGGGCCAGCGCGACCAGTAGGTCGCCAGATAACGCTGCGGATCTTTCCACAGTCCGAGCGTCATGCCGAGGTACGGCTGGAGGACCACGAGCTCGCCCACCTCGCCCTTCACGGCGTGGCCCTCTTCATTGAAGACGGCGGCGTCGATGCCGGGAATGGGACCGGCGAAGCTGCCGGCTTTCGAAGGCGTCAGGAAGTTTCCGGAGACCAGGCCGCCGCCGCACTCTGTGCCGCCCGAGTAGTTCATGATCGGCACCTGGCCGCGTCCAACGACACCGAACAACCAGCTCCACGCTTCGGGGGTCCACGGTTCGCCGGTGGAGGCCAGGACCCGAAGCCGGGCGAGTGGCTCTGCCGGCACCGCTCGATCGCCCGACGCCATCAGCACCCGGGTGAGCGTCGGGGAGATGCCCAGGTGGGTGACACCATGCCGTTCGGCCACCGCCCACACCCGCCGCGGATCGGGGTAGTCGGGTGCCCCGTCGTACAAGACGCCCGTGCCGCCGAGCATCAGGCTGCCGAAGACCAGCAGTGGCCCCATCACCCAGCCCATGTCGGTCACCCACATGACCCGCTCGGCCGGCCGGACGTCCATGCCGAATGCCCAGTCCTGCGCCGCCTTGATCGGCAGGCCGGCGTGGCCGTGGACCGTACCCTTGGGCCGGCCGGTCGTGCCCGAGGTGTAGAGAAGGAGCAAGGGCTCATCGGGGCGCATCGGCTCGGTCGGGACTCGCGCCGACCGGGCCAGGTCGTCCCAGGCGAGGTCGCGACCCGCCTGCATGGGGACATCCACGCCGGCGCAGCGAACCACCACGAGCCGCTCCAGCTGGGGCAGGCCGGCGGCCGCTTCGTCCGCGATCGGCTTCATCAAGACCGGGCGCCCGCGCCGCAACGCGCCGTCCGCGGTGATCAGGACGCGCGCATCCGCGTCGGCCAGCCGTTGGCGGATCGCTTCCGCACCAAAGCCTGAGAAGAGCGGGACCGCCACCGCGCCGAGCTTGGTGCAGGCCAGCAAGGCGACGGCGTTCTCGATCACGAGCGGGAGATAGAGGCCGACCGCGACGCCGCGCCCGACGCCGATGGCACGCAGCCCCGCGGCGGCCTGTTCGACCGCGTCCTCCAGCTGCGCGTAGGTCAACTGCCGGACGGTCCCCGCCTCGGTCTCGCCGATGAGCGCCACGCGCTCCGGGTCGGACCGGCGATGACGCACGACGGCGGAGTCATAGGCATTGAGGAGACCGCCGGGAAACCAGCGCGTGAAGGGAACGCCGGCTGAGGTATCCATCACCGCCTGGTAGGGCGCCGACCACACGATGCCCAGCTCCTTGACGAGTGCGTCCCAGAACCAGTCGGGATCGCGCGCCGCTCGTTCGCAGAGCTCGGGATAGCTCCCGATGTGATGCTGCTGCATGAAACGCCAGAGCCGGCTCGCCTGCGCCTGCTCGCTGGTCGGTGACCACGCTGGGGCGACCGGGCTCATCCGGTCTTCATGCTATCGCCCGTCCAGAACCCTTCCGGATCCGCATGACGGATGTAGGCCAGCTCATCGGCGGAGGGTGTCGCGGTGGCCGGCGTGTGGTCATCAATCGCGATCGGAAAGCCGGTCGCCTCACGCACCTGCTGCGGCGTGACGCCCGGGTGGAGGCTGGCGGCTCGGACGCGGCCACTCGAGAGGTCGAAGACGCCCAGCGTGGTGATCAAAGTGGCGGGACCGCCGCGGCGCCGCCCTGGGAAGTGGCCTGGGGAGGTGACGTAGTCGACGCGCTCGCGAAAGCGGCGCGGCTGGTGCTCCATGATCAACACCGTGCGGCCCGCCAGCGACGCGATGTCGCCGGCGCCACCGCTGCCGGGTAGGCGGACGAGCGCGCCGCTGCTGCTGGTTCGCGTCGTGTTGAGGTTGCCCAGCGGATCGACTTCCGCCCCACCGATGAAGCCGACGTCGACCCGGCCTTGCTGCAGTAGGCTCATGACGTCGAGCAGTCCAAGACAGGCGACCGCGCCCACGATGTTGGGCGGATCGCCCATGGTGTAGATGAAGGCTTCGGCGGGTCGGTCGCGAATCACGCCGTTCTCGAACAGGCCGACCGCGTCCGGGGCGTGCGTCGCCTTGGCCAGGCCGAAGCCGAGCAGGGGAAGGCGCATGCCGACGAAGACGACCTCGTGGTCACGGATTTCGCGCGCGGCCGCGACGACCATCAGCTCCCGCCGGGTATAGCGCGACGTCATGGCGCGAAGTTCGCCTCGGCCGCGAGGCGCCGATCGGTGACCCGAAGGCGCTCGACCGCTGCCTCACCCATGTGGCGCAGGTATGCCGGCCGGTCGGGGAGGTCGAGGACCCACTCACGCAACCACGACTGAAAGCCGTCGAGGGTCCGTGAGAGCTGGTGATAGGCGAGAAACGGCGCGAAGTCACGCCGCCAGTAGCCCTGCACCGAGGAGGGGAGCGCGCCACCCGGCTCCTCGACCAGCGCGGTCACGAGAAAGCCGGGGATCACGGTGCGGTTGGGATCGCTGCGGATCACGGCTTCCGGCACGACCTCCTCGCAAATCACGATCGTGCGGCGTGCGGCGTAGGCCGCTTCAACGGTGAGGCCGAGGTTTCCCCACAGGTGGGCGTTGCCCTGTGGGTCCGCGCGCTGGACGTGGACGATGGCGATGTCCGGCCGCAGCGCGCCGACCGCGAGCAGCGTGGGGCCGCCGAACGGATCGTCCACCGGCCGGATACGGGGATGGCCGCGCACGATATCGCCGCCCAGGCCGGTGAAGGTCGGCAAGAAGGGGAGACCCATCGCCGCCGCCTTCAGGGCCAATCCGACGCTGAAGTTGGAGTGATCCTCCATGACGATGCGTCGCGGCTGCCCCTGTTCGTAGGCCCGGCGAAAGCCATATCCGGACCCCCCGGCGACGTTCCCCACCCAGGCCGCGATCACCTTCGCCACCGTGCCGGCCGCGATCATCTGGTCGAACGCCATGTCGGAAATGGGACCAACCAGCGTCAGGTCACGGCGCTGCTGGCGGATGATCTCGTGCACCGCGGCGAAGGGGATGCCGGACTCCAGGGCCAGCCCGAGCGCGATGGTGTCGCCGTCGTGCACCTGCTCGGCGATCGCCTCGCGCAGCGAGCGCCGCTTGTCGCTCAACGGTGGCTCCAGAGGGGCGCCCGCTTTTCCATGAAGGCGCGAATCCCTTCTTCGGCGTCCTGCGACGGTGCCACGGTCGTCCGATAAATCGCGAGCGCCGCATCGAGGCGCTGCAGCGTCGCCGCCGCTCGCTGCCGGCGGGTCGCCGCCGTTACGGCGCGGAGCGCCACGGTGCTGAAGGCGGCAAGCTCGCCGGCTCGCCGGCCGGCGGTCTCGACCAGCCCGTCGGCTGGCACCACCTGGCTCACCAGGCCGAGCTCGAGGGCCATGCTGGCGTCGACCATTTCGCCGAGGAGCAGGCGCACCGCGCGGGGCCCCAGGCCTCGCTCCGGCAGGGCGGCCGCCGCGACCGGCGGAAAGGCGGCCAGCGTGATTTCGGGAAAGCCGAACGTCGTGTCGTCGGCCGCGATCACCAGGTCGCAGAGCAGCGCAATCTCGGCCCCACCGCCGAGGGTTGACCCCTGGATGGCCGCCAGCGTGAGCGGCCCGAGGTTGAGGAGCAGTCGGGCATTTTCCCGCACCTCCGTCAACATCGCGTCGAGACGGCCCGCGGCATGGTCCGCCACGTCGACGCCGGCGGAAAAAGCCCGCGGCAGGGCGCTGGCGAGGAGGACGACGCGGATCGAGGCTCGATCGCATTGCCGCAGCGCGTCATTGAGCCGGCGTAGCGTGTCGGTGTCCAGCACATTCAGCGGTGGGCGATCCAGGGTGATGCGAGCGACCCCATCCTGGACCCCGACCGTGACTGGAACCGATGGCGACTCGGGTGCCGGCACCGTCGGTAATGCTACATGCGGGCAATCCCCCGGCCGGGAAAAAACTTAGTACGCTGGATCCATGCAGAGGTGTCCACGCTGCGAACGATCGGTAGCCGCCGAGGCGGCGTTCTGTCCCTACTGCGGCGCCCAGCTAAAGGTGCAGCCCGTCGAGGGCGAGATCATCGATGGAACCGACCGATTCAAGAAGAATCGGGCGATCAACCCCGCCCGGGCCGCGCGCCTTTCGCTCATTCCAGGTCTCGGTCACTGGTACGCGGGGGCACCGGTCAAAGGGCTGGCCTTCTTCGCCGCGATCGTTGGTCCGCTCGTGATCGGAACGGAGCTGGACCTGACCGTGGTGGGTGCCACGCTGGGAATTCCGCTGGACCTTGGTGGACTCGGGCTCTGGGCCTACTGTGCCTACGACGCGTATCGCACCGCAAAAAAACGTATGCGACCGGCCGCCTGACCCGCAGCTTCCCGCGACAACCTCAGCAGGCTGACGCAAGGCCACCCGCAAGCTTGCCCTCCTATCGTCGCTGGTGTGACGAGGGAGAGAAGGGTCCTCCTGATCGACGACGATCAGGATCTCGCCGATCTTTACCTGATGCAGCTTCGCCGCGATGGCATCCCCCTCGAGCACACGCGCACCGGCCAGGACGCCGATACCTTCGTGCGCAGCCGGGTCCCCGCCCTTATCCTGGTCGATCTCAAGTTGCCGGACCTCGACGGCCGGGAGCTGATCGAGCGCTGGGCCGCTGACTCGGTCTCCGGCGGGATCCCGATCTGGATCGTGAGCAACATCACGCCGGAGGACAACCTGTGGTGGCACACGGCCCCCAACGTGCAGCGCTACTTTCTGAAGTCGAAAGTCGTCCTGACACGGCTGAGCCTGGAGATCCGCGCGACGCTCGGCCTGCCCTACGGCGATCGCATCGGGCAGCGCCTCGCCGGCTGAACTCCCTGGCCTACCGATAATGAGGTCGATGGAAGGGCTGGCCCCGGCCGCACCACCCCAGGCGGTCGACCGGCTGCGCTGGCTGGACCTCCTTCCGGTGATCGCCTTCACGCTGCTCGGCATCATCCTCGTGTTCGCCGTGCTGGTGGGCCTGGCTCGCAGTAATCGTGCCGTCTACCGCGCCAACCTGGAGACCATCTCGCTGAGCGCGACGCTCGCCATCTATCTGGCCTTCGGAGCCGGAATCGCCGTCGCGCTCCGGCGGCTGCGGGCGCCCCTGGCGTTCCTCGGATTCCGCTGGCCGACGCTGCGTGACATCGGCCTGACGATCGCCCTGCTGATCCCCTGGTACCTGGGCATCATCTTCGTGTCCGCCGCGTCGGCGCTCATCTTCAACGGCGGCCGCGTGGTTCCCAGCAATAGCCGCCTGATCTTCGTGCAGCGTCCCGGCGGGGTCGGGCTGCTGCTCCTCGCGCTGCTGGTCACGGCCGTCGCCGCTCCCATCTGCGAGGAGGTGTTCTTCCGCGGCATGCTCTTTCGGCTGTTGCGGACCCGAGTCCCGCTGTGGGCGGCGGTGCTCCTCAGTGCGATGGCGTTCGGCCTCGCGCATGCGAGCCCGGCCGTAAGTGCCGCCCTCTTACCAACCTTCGTCTACATGGGGATCGTGCTGGCCGTGGTCTACGCCAGGACCGGCTGGCTGACCAACAACATTCTCTTGCATGCCGCGAGCAACGCGATCGCGACCGTCGCCGTCTATTACCAGGCGATCCGCTAAGTCAGTTGAACTCGGTGGGGATCAGGGAAACCTTCTGACGCGGGACCCGGTCGACGACAACCTCGCAATGGGCGTTGCGGACGACGTGCTCGGCGATCCGCCCGAGCGGGCTCTCATTCGGCCGGTTCTGGTGGCTGATGCCCATCACGATCAGGTCGGCGTTTTCCTCGCGCGCGATCTCGACGATTCGGTGGCCGGCCTGGCGGGCGACGTTGACCTTGGTGCGCGGCGTGATGGCATGCTGCGTGGCGATGAAGGCGGCGGCGTCGAGAGCACGCTGAATGCGCGCGTCCTTCTCGGGCATGACGAGCGGCGCCTGGAGCGGGATCTCGTGCACATAGACGATCACCATCTCCGCTTTGTGTCCCTGGTTGAGCCGGGCGGCCAGCTCGACCGCGCGTACCGACGCGCCGAGGTCGAGGATCGGCACCAGGACTTTGCGGATCGACTCCACGGACCGCACGCTGCTGGTTGCGCCGCGGGGGGCCGGCGGTGGTACGCGGAGCATCCAGCCCAGCGTTCCGGCCAGTCCGACCGTGAATGCGACCGCCAGGGTGATCCCAAGCGGGCTGAGGACGAGGGTCAAGGGCGCAGCCGGTCGGCCGCTTGCAGGCGCCAGGCACCGAAGGCCAGCAGGCCGACGCCGGCGATGCCATAGGGCACCGAGTGCACCTCGATGACGTCACGCGCCAGAATCAACACGCCGATCACGAGGGCGGCGAAGCCGACGATTCGGGTGAAGCGATACGGCGTCATGCTGGGGGGGTCGTGCCGGCGTCGCGCTCGGCGAGCGTCGCCTCATACTCCTCCAGGGATTCGAATTCTTCGGCCTCTCGAAGGACGCGCTTCTGGGCGTCTTCCCAGTTGCGCTGGACGTTGCCGAAGGCCGGCAAACCCTGGTGTTTGCGGTAGGCGAAATACAGGGAGGCCGCGATCAGGACCCAGAGGGGGCCGGCGATGCGGCCCAGCGGGTGGGTCAGGACCACCTCGAAGAGGGTGATGGCCACGCCGATCATGCCGAGGACGCCGAGCACCGGGAAGGAGACGACGCGACCTCGA
>DASZJR010000018.1:0-3679 GCA_035947855.1 Candidatus Dormiibacterota bacterium | reverse complement strand
ATCGACACCGAGGTGCAGGACGTCCCGCTCTCGCTCTTCACCAGCCTGGAGGAGAACGACATCCTCTTCATCGACTCCAGCCACGTTCTGCGGATCGGCAGCGATGTGCAGTACGAGTGCCTGGAGATCCTGCCGCGGCTGTCTCAAGGCGTGCTGGTGCATTTTCATGACATCTTCCTTCCGTCGGAGTACCCACCGGACACGATCTTCAAGGGCTACCAGTTTCCCAACGAGCAGTACATTGTGCAGGCCTTCCTTAGTTTCAACGACGCCTTCGAGGTCCTGTGGGGTGGCAGCTTCATGCACCTCGCGCACCCCGACCGCCTGGAGGCCGCGTTTGCCTCGTACTCCCACGAGGCCCGCTGGCCGGGCAGCCTCTGGATCCGACGGAGTTAACCCTTGCCGGTTTTTCGCCAGTAGACGCCGGTCCAATCGATCGATTCGATTGGATCGACGATCTCGTGCTTGGCGCGGTAGTCGTCGACGGCGGCCTTGCAGCTCGGCAAGGCATAGTCGTCGACGATCAGGAAGCCTCCGACCGAGAGCTTGGGGTAGAGCGCGTCGAGCACCTCGGTGGTGGACTGGTACATGTCGCCGTCGAGGCGCAAGACCGCCAGCTGCTCAACCGGTGCGCTCGCGAGCGTGTCCGAAAACCAGCCAACGAGGAATCTGACCCTGCCGTCCAGCAGACCGTAGCGCGCGAAGTTGGCCTTGACATCCGCTAGCGGCACCGCGATGTCCAGGTCAAGCGACTCGTAGACGCGATCCGCCGGAAAGCGCTCAGGATCCGGGTGCGGAAGTCCCTGGAAGGAGTCGGCGACCCAGACGGTCCGCACCTCGTCAGCGCATGCCGCGAGCACCGCCCGCATGAAGATGCACGCGCCGCCCCGCCAGACACCGGCCTCGAGCAGGTCTCCGGGGACACCGCGATCGAGGACGTCGACGATGCACGCCTCGAGGTTGTCCAGCCGTCGCCGTCCGATCATGGTCTCGGCATCGGCCGGCCAGTCGCGTCCCTCGGCCCGAGCCTCGGATGACGTTTTCACCATCAGCACCAGCTTTCGCTTCGCGAGCAGACGCTGGCCCAAGCGAACCATCATCGCCGGCACCCGCGCGTAGGGTGCGAGCGACCGGTAGGCCTGGCCGAACAGGTCGCGCGTCAGGCACCCTTTCACGAGATCCAGGTACATTCGGGCCGAAGGGGTGAGCGCGGTGGCGACCACCGAGGTCTCCTGCCGCTGGTTAACGGCCATCGAACCGCGGACCGCCGGCCGTCCGGTGACCCACCACGGTGAAGAGCCGGCCCTTTCCGGACCCGCATCCCTGCGTGTGATAACTGACTACCGTCCGCTCGAAGCCCAGCACGCCCAGAAACTGCTTGACCAGCTCCGGAGTGAGCCGCCACCAGGTTTCCCTGGACCGGCAGGCTTCCCACTCCGGCAGGAATTTCATGGCCGGACGTCGCAGCTGGCCGGGAAGGAGCCTGCGATAGAAGGGGAGATGGTCGGGAAGGTCGGAGAGGCCCCAACCATCCGTGACGATCACGGTTTCGCGCGTGAGGCGAAGCGCCTTCTGCAACGCGAGGAAGGGGTCGCGCAGGTGCAGCAGGATGGATCCAAACGTGGAGACGTCCACCGGTCCGATCGCTGCCGGAATCGAATAGACGTCGCCGTAGACCACCCGACTGCTCGATTGCAGCGCGCGGTGTCCCAGCCAGAAGGCGTTGTTCAGCTTGCGAATGTGGGCTTTGCGGGCCACCCGAAAGGCGTCGTGGTCATAGCGCGCGAAGGGCACCACGTCCCAGTCCTGCTCCTCGGATAGGTCGTAGGCGACGACGTCGGCGCCTTCGCGCTCCATGTGGAAGCCGATGAAGCCGTTGGCTGTGCCGATTTCGAGCACGCGTTTCCCGCGCAGATCGACGTTTCCCAGGTAGGCGCGGATGCCCGCCCGCAGGTCCCATTCGCCGTTGATCAGGCCATACCCGGGTAGGTCGATGGTGTGGTAGAAGTAGCACTCCCGGAGGTCGGTCACGACCCTGGGGGTCGCGTAGATCAGATCGTCGGCGGTCTGCTCGGCCGGCGCGAGGTTTAGCACGGTTCGTTCTCCATCGACATGGCGGCTCGATTTCGAGTCTATCGAGCGGGTCCTGGGCGCGGAAATGGGAAAGGGCGGCGCCGGGTGTCGCCGGGCACGGTCGGCGGGCTGAGGGTCCCACCGTCCTCGGGACAAACGCCCCATCGCGCTCGCGGCAAGTATTCGCTAGCGTGACTCGATGTGACGGCCCCCCACATCGTCGCCGGCCCAGTGGTGCCCACTCGCACGTCTCCGAACGGGCAGCGGGCCGTTCGTTTCGTCGACCTGCGAGAGCAGACCCGGGCGCTCCGCCCGGCCCTCATGACCGCCATCGGCGGCGTCCTGGATCGCGGCGACTTCATCCTGGGTGACGAGGTCGATCGATTCGAGAAGGAGTTCGCCGCCTATTGCGGGGTGCGCCACGCGGTGGGGGTCGACTCGGGATTTTCTGCCCTGGAGCTGGCGCTGCGCGCCGCCGGAATCGGTCCGGGCGACGAGGTCATCACCCAGGCGAACACCTTCATCGCGACCGTCAGCGCCGTGCTGGCGGTTGGCGCCCACCCTGTCCTGACCGACTGCGATCCGCAGGGCGCGATCGACCCGGGCGCGGTAGCGCAGGCGATCACCCCTCGCACGAAGGCGATCATCCCGGTGCACCTCTTCGGGCGCATCGCGGACATGGAGGCCATCCTCTCGATCGCGGCCAGGGCACGCCTGATGGTGATCGAGGATTCGTGCCAGGCTCATGGCGCGGTCCTCGGCGGACAGCGCGCCGGCAGCTTCGGGTTCGCCGCCGCGTTCAGCTTCTACCCCGGCAAGAACCTCGGCGCCTTCGGCGATGGCGGCATGCTGGTCACCGACTCCGCGGAGATCGCCGACGCGGTGCGCGTGCTGCGCCATTACGGACAGAAGGTGAAGTACGAGCACCTGACGACCCCGCTGAACCGACGCCTCGACACCATCCAGGCGGCGGTGTTACGGGTCAAGCTGCCACACCTCGACGAGTGGACCCGCCGCCGGCAGTCGCTCGCCGGCGCGTACCGGCACCTCCTGGAGGATGCGCCGCTCGTCCTCCCTGAGGCGGACGAGGCGGGGCGGCACGTCTACCACCTGTTCGTGATTCGTGTCGCGCAACGCGATGCGCTTCGGGCGGCCCTCGCTGCGGACGGCATCGAGACCGGGATCCATTACCCGATTGCGCTTCCCCGGCAGCCTGCGCTGCGGCATCTCGGCTACGTGCCGAGCGCCTTCCCCAACACCGAGGCGCTTGCCGCACAGATGGTGTCGCTTCCGATGTATCCGGAACTACCGCTCGAGGACGTCGAGTGGGTGGCGGCAGCCATCCGCCGTCACCTCGGTCGGTGAGGTGATCGCGCCGGACCCGCGACGGGGTCAGCTTCTTCCCGACGACCCACCGCTTCGGGTTGTGCGACTGGATCCCCGAACCGACCGGCGCTGGGAGGCCTTCGTTCGTAACCACCCGGACGGCCTGATCTACCATCACCCGAACTGGCTGCGGGTGCTCACCAGGGAATACCCGGCGGACCCTGTCGGGCTCGCCTGCGAGGATCTTCGCGGCCAGCTTCGCGGCGTACTGGCGCTGCTG
>DASZJR010000017.1:0-4343 GCA_035947855.1 Candidatus Dormiibacterota bacterium | reverse complement strand
GCGTGGCTGACCTCGATGTAGTAGCCGAAGACCTGGTTGAAGCCCACCTTTAGCGACCGGATTCCGCTCCGCTGGCGCTCGGTCTGTTCCAGGGCGGCGATCCAGTCGCGGGCGGCCCTGGACCCATCCCGGACACCGTCGAGCTCGGCATCGAACCCGGGCTTGAAGACTCCGCCGTCTCTCAGGGTTGCCGGGACCTCGTCCACCAGCGCGGTGGCCAGCAGATCGCGGAGCTCGCCGTCTGATGGTGACGGGGTTGGGCCGGTCAGATCGGGCCAGCGCGCCGCGATCCGCCGCACGCCCGGCAAGGCCAGCAGCGCCTTGAGCAGGGCGCGCAGGTCGCGCGGTGTCGCCAGGCCCTGCCCGGTTCGGGCAACGATCCGTTCCAGATCCGGCAAACCGCGCAGCTCCCCTTGAAGCTGGCCGCGGGCCAGCGGATCCTCGACGAGCTGGGTCACCCAGCCGAGCCGGTCATCGAGTGGCTCTCGCGTGCGCAACGGTTGGTCGAGCCAGCGCCGCAGCTCGCGGGCACCCATGCTCGTGATCGCTTCGCGGACCATGAGGCCGACGAGGTCGTCGCCCGCCGCGCTGCGGTCGCCGCTGAGTCCAAGGCTTCGTCGCGTCGACGGGTCGAGGTGCATGTAGGCGCGTGGATGCTGGGCATGGAGCCGCAGCAGCCCCGCTTCCAATCGCAGGTGCGATCGCTCAGTGTGGCGCAGCAGGGCGTGGGCGGCCGCTAGCGCCTCGGGCCATTCGTCGCAACCGAAGGCCGCCAGCGTTTCGACGCCAAGAAGGGTCAGCAGTCGGTCGACGGCCGCGCGAGCATCAAAGTCCTGGGCATCGACCCAGGTCACCGGCGTAACTCCGACCAGCGGGAGCAGACGCGGCCGGTCGGCTTCCGAGGCGATCAACTCAGCCGGTCGCAGCCGGGCCAGCTCATCGCGAAGCACGTCGTCGCTCGGCTCGACCCGAAGCAACGCGAGCTCGCCGGTGGAGCAGTCCAGCGCCGCAATGCCGTGGTAGTGCGACCGCAGGCAGACCGCGACGGCGTAGTTGCTGCCGCCGCCGTCCAGGTACGCATCCTCGACAACGGTGCCGGGCGTCAGCACCCGGACGACCTCGCGCTGCACCAGCCCGCGCGCCTCGCCCGCCGGCTCGACCTGGTCGCAGAGGGCGACCTTCAGTCCGGCCCGCAGCAACTTTCCGACATAGCTCTCGTACGCGTGGTAGGGTACGCCGGCCATGGCGTAGCGCTGCCCTTTGCCGAGCTCGCGCGACGTCAGGGTGATGCCTAAGATCGGCGCCGCCCGCTCGGCATCTTCGCCGAAGGTTTCGTAGAAATCGCCGAGGCGAAAAAGCACGATGGCGTCAGGGTGCCCACGCTTGACCGCCTCATACTGCTCGAGGACGGGGACTGGCTTCAGGGTTGGGCCTAGTTGACGACCTGGCCCCGAAGCTGCCAGGCGGTGGCGTGCTCGATCGTGACGCGGCGAACGGTGCCAGGCTCGGCGCCGAGCGGCGCCGCGCCGATGACGACCCGGTTCTGCCGGCTCCGGCCGGTGGCCTCCCCGTTCTGTGTCCGCTCGACCAGCACCTCGACCGTCTTCCCTAGCCAGCGCCGGTTGGCCTCCTCCGAAATCCGTCGTTGCGCCTCGAGCAAAACGTTGATCCGGCGCTTCTTCTCGGGCGGCGCCACGTCGTCCGCCTGTCGGGCCGCTGTCGTGCGCGGTCGCGGTGAGAAGCCCTGGATGTGGACCACGTCGAACTTGATCTCCTCGAGCAGGGCCAGCGTCCGCTGGAACTGCTCTTCCGTTTCGCCCGGATAGCCGACGATGACATCGGTCGAGACCGAGAGGCCAGGGATCACGTGGCGAGCGTGCGCGATGATCCCCCGGTACTCCTCAACCGTGTAGCGACGGCGCATCTGCTTGAGGATCGCGTCGTCGCCGGATTGGAACGGCAGATGCAGGTGCTCACACACCCGCGGCAGGTCACGAATGGCGACGAGGAGGTCGTCGTGCACGTGGCGAGGGTGCGAGGTCAAGAAGCGCACCCGCCAGATGCCCGGCACCCGCTCCACCGCTGCCAGCAGCGGCGCGAGACCGGCCTTGGTCTCCGGATCGCGATAGGAGTTGACGGTCTGGCCGAGCAGTGTGACTTCCCGGACGCCCTGGTTGGCAAAGCGGCGCACGTCATCCACGACATCGGCCATCGGACGGCTGCGCTCGGTGCCCCGGACGAAGGGCACGATGCAGAAACTGCAGACCTCGTTGCAGCCGAAGATCACCGGCACGTAGGCGGTCAGGCCATGCTGTAACACCGCCCCACCGGTTTGCGCTGGGTCGGTTTCGTACTCGCCCTGGATGTCCTCGATGAAGGCCTCGTACTGGCGCATGTCGAACCGGTAGTCGAGGTCCGGGAGCCGCTCGTAGAGGCGGTCCTTTTCCTTGTTGGCCATGCAGCCGGTAATGGCGATGGCGCGACCGGGACGGGCCCGTTTCCACGCCTTGAGCTCGCGGAATTTTCCGTAGGCCTTTTGCTCGGCGTTCTGGCGCACCGAGCAGGTGACCAGGATCGCGAGGTCCGCCTGGTCCAGCTCGGCGACGGCACTGAAGCCAGCGGCGGTCAAGCCCTGGGAGAGATAATCCGCGTCCGACTCATTCATCTGGCAGCCGCTCACCCAGAGGTGGAAACGTTGCCCCGACGGCGGGCGTTTGTGCCCATTGCGACGTGGTCGGGAAAAGGCGTGGGGCTCGAAGGTTAAAGGTGCGCCGGGAATCCGGAGCCGGGGCGGGGCGGCCGATTCAGGCATCGACCGAGTTTAACGGGACTCGACCAGCAGACGGATCCCGGTCCGCTCCTCACCGTCGATAGAGATGTCGATGAACGAGGGGATGCAGACCAGGTCGAAGCCGCCGGCCGCGACGTAGCCGCGCGAGATCGCAATCGCCTTGACCGCCTGGTTGATGGCACCGGCCCCAATAGCCTGCACCTCGACCCGGCTCTGGCTGCGGACCACGCCGGCGATCGCCCCGGCGACGGCAACGGGCTTCGAGGTGGCGGAGACCTTCAGGATCTCAATCGCGGCACGCGCCGTGCGGGGTACACCGGCAGCCGGGCTAGCTGATAGCGTCTTCTCCCCTGTCGAGCCGTTCGCTGGCGATGGTGGTGTGGTGGTTTCCAGAGTGTCCATCTATTCTATCGAGCAATGACCGAACGTTTGATTGCCCCTCGACACCTTAACCCCCATTTAGGGGGTCGTCAAGCTGCTAGCCAATCTCAACCTCTCGGTCCAGCCGCTCGATCGCGTCCGCTTTGCCCGAAAGGGCATCGATCCGGACCAGCACCGAGTTGAACTGGACCGGTCCCTCGGCCACTTTGAAGCGGTATGGGACCCCCGTTAAGAAGCGCTGGAGGCTGGCTTCCTTGTCCATCCCGATCACCGAATCCCGGGGGCCGACCATGCCCAGGTCGCTGACGAAGGCGGTGCCGCCCGGGAAGATCTTGGTATCGGCGGTGGGAACATGCGTGTGGGTCCCGAACACGAAGCTGGCCCGGCCGTCCAGGTACCAGCCCATGGCAATCTTCTCCGAGGTCGCTTCCGCATGGATGTCCATCAACCGGAGCTTGGTCCCGGGCCCCTGGCGAAGCACCTCGTCGGCCGCCTTGAAGGCCGAATCGATGGGCGGCATGAAGAGCTGGCCCTGCACGTTGCCGATCAAGACCTGGCCCTTCTCCCCGAGGTCGTGACAAAACCAGCCCCGTCCTGGCGCCCCGGACGGATAGTTGTGCGGACGGAGAATCGGTCGATGGTCATCGAAGCCGGTCATCATCTCGCGCTGGTCCCAGATGTGATTGCCGGAGGTGAGCACATCGATCCCCAGGCTGAAGAGGTCATCGGCGATCTTGGGCGTCAGCCCGAAGCCGCCCGCCGCGTTTTCGCCATTGGCGACCACCAGGTCGATGGAAAACTCTCGGCGTAGCTGTGGCACCAATTTGGCTACTGCCTCGCGCCCGGGGCGGCCGATGATGTCGCCGATCGCCAGCACGGTCACAACCATTGGCCGATCGTAGCAAGGCGACCGCGATCGAGGCATTGCTCGGTGAGCTGCCGACGGTGACGATTGGCGCCACCTTCAACCAGTTCCGGGACGGCGGACCGGACGATGTGCCCAATGCCCCAGCGATCCGGCTCGCCAACTTGCGACGGTACCTCGAGGAACGGCGAGCGGCCGACGTCATCGCCGTCGGCGAGGCGGCCGGCTATCAGGGGATGCGCTGGTCGGGCATCGCCTTCACCAGCGAGTTCGACCTGTTGCGCTGGGGCGACCCATACCGGCGGT
>DASZJR010000016.1:0-8234 GCA_035947855.1 Candidatus Dormiibacterota bacterium | reverse complement strand
ACCTCGCCCGTGCCCTCGAGGACGTAGAGGGCTTCCTCGGCGCCAATGTGAACATGGCTCAGCGCGGAGTCGGGTTCGAGCACCAGCCGGTACGCCATCACATGCTGGGCCCCGAGATCCCGATCGACCGTCCATTGCAGCGTGCCGCCGTCCAGGGGAAGGCCGGCAATCTCGGACTGATGGCGTAGGCGCGCCCTCTGCTGCACGGACATCTGGTGCTGCCGATGATAGCAATGGCCGAAACGCTTACCATCTCGACGAAGGGAATGCAGTACCGCGCGTTCGGACGGACCGGGATGAAGGTCTCGGTGCTGGGGCTGGGCTGCGGGGGATTTGGCGGCATTGGCTCGGTGCCGGAACTGTTCGGAAAAGGGGAGGACAAGGCGACCGCTTTTGCCTTGATGGACCGCGCCTGGGATGCCGGCATCAACTATTTCGACACAGCCGACAGCTACGGCGGTGGGGTCTCGGAGACGATCATCGGCGCCTGGTTGGCGGAGCGCAAGGTGCGGGACCGCCTGGTGCTCTCCACCAAGGTCTTCTACGCCATCGCCGAGGGCCCCAACGACCGGAGCCTTTCACGACGCCACATCATGCAGGCGATCGAGGGCAGCCTCCGTCGCCTCCAAACCGACTACCTCGACCTGTACGTCATCATGGAGCCTGACCCGGCCACCCCCGTCGAGGAGACGCTGCAGACGATGAACGACCTGATGCACGCGGGAAAGGTGCGGCATGTGGGCGCCAGCAACATCACGGCCGCGCAACTGCGCGAGTCGCTGGCCGCCAGCGACCGGCTGGGCGTGCATCGGTACCAATCGGTCCAAAACGGCTATAGCCTGCTGGAGCGCGCCATCGAGGACGAGGTCCTGCCGCTGGCGACCAAGGAACGGATGGCCGTCACACCCTACAGTCCGACCTCCGGCGGCCTGCTGACCGGCAAGTATCGGTTTGGCGAGCGGCCACCGGCGGGGTCGCGCGTCGACCTTCGACCGCAGCCCTATGGGCACTTGATGACCGCCGGCACCTTCAAGGCGATCGATGCCCTGCGCGCCGCCGCCGCGGAACGCGGCCTGGACACCGGAACGCTGGCGCTGGCCTGGGTCCTCAGCCACCCGGCGGTCACCTCGGCGCTGATCGGCCCGCGCACGGTCGAGCAGTTCCGGCCCTGGCTGGATGCCGTCGACATGCATCTGACGAGCGACGAGCGCCAGGCGCTGGCCTCACGAATGGAGGCGGCGGCCTGATGGAGGTCCTGGTCCTCAATGGCGAGCAGGTCGCGCAGCTGATGCCGATGCCGGAATGCATCAAGGTGATGCGTGATGCCCTGGCGGCGCTCGCCCGAGGAGAGGCGCTGGTCCCGCTGCGGACCGTCATGCGCGTGCCCGGCGTGAGTGGCTTTCTCGGTCTGATGCCCGGTTATATCTCGCCACGCGAGGGACGGGAAGGCGCACTTGGCCTCAAGGCCGTGTCCGTCTTCCCCGGCAATGCCAGCCGCGGCATCGATACCCACCAGGGCGCGGTGCTCCTCTTCGAGGCGGACACGGGACGCCTTTCCGCGCTGCTCGACGGAGCGGCGATCACGGCCATCCGCACGGCGGCGGTGTCGGGTGTGGCGACTGACGTGCTCGCCCGGCCTGATGCCAGCGAGCTGGCGGTGCTGGGCGCCGGCGTGCAGGCACGCACCCACATCGAGGCGATCGCCGCCGTCCGGCCGCTCCGTCGCGTCCGCATCTGGAGTCGCAACCCGGAACATGCGGCCGCGCTGGCCTCCGAGCTGCGCCGCCGCTTCGGGTTCCCGATCGAGGCCGCGCCAAGCGCCGAAGCCGCGGTTCGCGAGGCCGATGTCGTGGCCACCGTAACCGCAAGCCCCGAACCGATCCTCAAGCGCGAGTGGCTCAAGGAGGGCGTGCACATCAACGCGGTGGGATCCTCGATTCCGACGACGCGCGAGATCGACACCGCCACCATGGTGGCGGCGCGCCTGTTCGTGGACCGTCGCGAGTCGGCGCTCGCAGAGGCCGGTGACCTGCTGATCGCGATGCGCGAGGACGCAGTCACGGGTGACCACGTGCAGGCCGAGCTGGGCGATGTCATCATCGGCAAGAACCCGGGCCGCCGGTCGCCGCGCGAGCTGACGCTCTTCAAATCGCTCGGGCTCGCGGTAGAAGATGTCGCCTCCGCCGCCTATCTGGTTCGCCGGGCGCGTGAAACCGGGACCGGCCAAACGGTCCAGATGTGAAGGCGACCGGGCTCGACATCGACGAAATCCGCCGCGCACAACCGGTTGTGGCCCAGGCCGCCATCCGCACCCCGCTGGTACGGCTCAACGTCTGGGATGCACCGGCTGAGATCTATCTCAAGCTGGAGAACCTGCAGCCAATCGGGTCCTTCAAGATCCGCGGTGCCGCCAATGCGATGAGCGCGATGTCGAAGGCGGAGCTGGCCAAAGGGGTCCTGGTCGCCAGCGCCGGCAACATGGCACAGGGGGCCGCCTGGAACGCGCGCCGCCTCGGCATTCCGTGCACGGTGATCGCGCCCGACTATGCGCCCGACACGAAGGTGCAGGCGATCGAGCGGCTCGGCGGCCGCGTGATCAAGGTCCCTTTCGATCGCTGGTGGCAGACCTTTACCGATCGAAGTTATCCCGGCATCGATGCCGTCTTCATCCACTCGTTCGATGACGATCGCGTGATGGCCGGCAACGGCACTATCGGCCTCGAGCTGCTCGATGATCTTCCCGAGGTTGATACGGTCCTGATTCCGTGGGGCGGCGGCGGGCTAGCGGGCGGCATCGCCACGGCGCTTCGCGCGCTCAAGCCAGCGGTCCGCATTTACGCGGTCGAAGCCGAGACGGGCGCGCCGCTCACCGCGTCGTTGAAAGCCGGCTCGCCGCAGGTGGTCGATTACCAGCCCTCGTTCGTCGACGGCATCGGTAGCAAGACGGTGTTCCCGAACATGCTGGCCATGGCACAGGAGCTGCTCGACGGCTCGTTCACGGCGAGCCTCGAGGAGATCGCGGCGGCCCTGCGCCTGATGTCGGAACGCAATCGGGTGATTGCCGAGGGAGCCGGCGCCGTCGCCCTCGCGGTGGCGTTATCGGGGAATGCCGGGAAGGGGCACATCGCCTGCATCGTTTCGGGCGGCAACATCGACCTGGCCAAGCTGACCAAGATCCTGGGCGCGCACTAACGTTGGCGGAGCTGACCGGCCGCCTTGCCCTGGTCACCGGCGGGGGCCGCGGCATCGGCCGCGAGGCCGCCCTTGCTCTGGCATCGGCCGGCGCGGACGTCGCGGTCGCGGCTCGCTCCGGCAATGAGCTGGCCGACACGGTGGCGGCGATCCGTGCCACGGGGCAGCGCGCCGAGGCGTTCGTCTGCGACGTCACCGACCGCGCGCAGGTGGACGCGACGTTCGCCCAGGTCAAAAGCGCACTCGGCGATCCGTTGATCCTCGTGAACAATGCCGGCATCGCGGGCAGCGCCAAGCTCACCGATACCACCGATGAGATGTGGGACCGCATGCTGCGCGTGAACGCGACTGGTGCCTTTTACTGCACCCGGGCGATCCTGCCGTCGATGCTGCTGGCGAAATGGGGCAGGATCGTCAACGTGGCCTCGATCGCGGCCAAGGTCGGGGCGCCCTATATCGCCGCCTATGCCGCGTCCAAGCACGCCTTGCTGGGGCTGACCCGGGCCGTGGCGGCCGAGGTCGCGACGCGGGGCATCACGGTGAACGCCGTCTGCCCTGGCTACGTCGACACCGGCATGACCGACGCCTCGACCGCCAACATCTCGGCGAGGACCGGACGGTCCGAGGAGGACGCTCGCAAGATCCTCGAGGGTTTCAGCCCTCAAGGCCGGTTGATGACCACGGGGGAAGTCGCCGCGCTGATCACGTTCCTTTGCTCACAAACAGCGAGGGGCATCACCGGCCAGGGGATCGTCCTCGACGGGGGTTCCCAGCAGTCATGATGGACCGGGAGCAACTGGCACGCTTCGCCACGGAGGTCGCCGGCAAGGTTGCCACCATCGCCGCCAGCGGCGAAGAGGGGAGGGTCAACCGCCGCCTCATCCGAGCCCTCGCCGATGAGGGATTGCTTGGAGGTCTCTTTCCCCGGCGCGCCGGCGGAACGCGCGAGGAGGGTGTGTCGGCCGTGGACCTCTGTGTCGTGCGAGAAGCGCTCGGCCGGGCATCAACCCAGGCCGAGAACGCGGTCGCGATCCAAACGCTCGGCGCCTACCCGATCGTGCTCGCAGGCTCCGCTGAGGCGGCGGCGCGGTATGCAGGCCCGGTTGCTCGCGGCGAGTCGGTCGCGGCCTTTGCCCTGACCGAGCCGGGCGCCGGCACGGACGCCGGCGCGCTCGCCCTCGAAGCCGAGCGCGACGGCACGGGCTACCGCCTCTCCGGCACCAAGGTCTTCATCTCGAACGCGCCGGATGCCGATGTCTACACGATCTTCGCGAGGACCACGCCCGGAGCTGGCACGAAGGGAATCACCGCCTTCATCGTGAATGCCGATGCGAAGGGGCTGAGCGGAAGCGCGCTCCACTTGCTGTCGGCCCACCCGATCGGTCGGCTCGAGTTGGACGGCGTGTTCGTGCCGCAGGAGCAGGTCCTCGGTGAGGTCGACGGTGGCTTCCGGCTCGCGATGCGGACGCTCGACTTATTCCGGCCGAGTGTGGGCGCTTCCGTCACCGGGATGGCACAGGCTGCGATCGAGGCCGCCGTTGCGCACGCCTCCACGAGGCAGGCCTTTGGGCGAGCCATCAAAGAGTTCCAGGCCGTTTCCCATCAACTTGCCGAGATGGCCACCCGCCTCGAGGCGGCCCGCGCGCTGGTTTACTCGGCGGCGGAAGCCTATGACCGAGGAGAGCCGCACGTCGCGCGGCGCTCCGCGATGGCGAAGCTGTTTGCCACCGAAACCGCGCAGCAGGTGATCGACGTCGCGATCCAGGTGCATGGCGCGGTCGCCCTCGAACGTGGCCACCTGCTCGAACACCTCTACCGGGAGGTGCGCGCACCCCGGATCTTCGAGGGGACGTCCGAGATCCAGCGGGAGATCATCGCCCGGGACCTGTTTCGAGACCCAGGTCGGCCGTAGCCCAGACTCGACTGTAACCACCGCCCGAAGAAACCGAGATAGGGTTCGACTTCGACCGTCGGTTGGGGTAACGTCCAATGCGTCGCGTCAAGGCTCTTGGGGTTGTGGAGGAGGCATTCTGATGAGGCGACTTTTGGCGATCGCCAGTGTGCTCGTTGTTTCCGTATTCACGACGGCTTCGGCGACGGCTTCACGACAGGGCGCCGCCATTGCCAATCTCACCGGCACTCAGGAAGTCATCACGATCGGGACTTCGACGCCGGGGACTTCGCTGGCAACCGGGCTTGCCACCTTTCGGCTGAGTGAAGATGGGCAGGCACTCAGCTATCGGCTGAGCGTGTCACACCTCACCGGAATCTTCCAGGCGCATATCCATCTGAACGGCGGCGGGGTCAACGGTCCAGTTGTGGTCTTCCTGTTCAAATCGGCCCAGCCGACAGGCGAAGTAAACGGTCTCCTTTCGCACGGCACGATCACGGCAGCCGACTTCGTCGGGCCATTGTTCGGCCATCCATTTTCAGAGCTCCTCACGGATATTCGCAACGGTGACGCGTACGTCAACGTCCACACGCTGCCCAACCATCCGGGCGGCGAGATCCGTGGGCAGGTGCTTGCCAACGTCGGCGAAGACGGTGGCTTCGCCGCGCACCTTACCGGAACGCAAGAAGTCATCACCACCAGCACGTCCGCACCGTTGACCTCCCAGGCAACGGGGATGGCGACCTTCCAGCTAAGTGAGGATGGGCAGTCGCTTGGCTACCGCCTGACTGTCTCCCACCTGACCGGGGCCTTTGCGGCGCACATCCACCTGAATGGCGCTGGGGTCAATGGGCCGGTCGTTGTCCCTCTGTTCAATTCCGCCACGCCGACCGGTGAGGTCAACGGATTGCTATCCAAGGGAACCATTACGGCCGCCAGCATGGTCGGCCCGCTCTTCGGGCATCCCTTCTCGGAGCTCCTGACCGATATCCGCAGCGGCGATGCCTACGTCAACGTCCACACCCTGCCCAACCATCCGGGCGGCGAGATTCGAGGGCAAGTCGTCTCCGGGGACGAAGGGTTCAAGGCGTCGCTCACGGGCACTGGCGAGGTCATCACCAGCGGGTCATCGACACCCGGCACCTCGCTGGCCACCGGACGCGCCGTCTTCTGGATGGACGAAAACGGACGTGCCGTGCATTACCGGCTCGAGGTCCACAACATCACTGGTGTCTTCGCATCGCACATCCACCTGAACGGTTCCGGCGTGAACGGTCCGATTGTCGTTTTCCTCTTTAGCTCGGCAACGCCAACCGGAACGGTTAACGGTCTCCTGTCGCAGGGCACGTTTACGGCTGCGGACTTCAAAGGACCGCTCGCCGGCCATCCACTCGCGGAACTCCTCACCGATATTCGAAGCGGTGATGCCTACGTAAACGTCCATACGTTGCCGAACCACCCTGGCGGCGAGATCCGGGGTCAGCTCATCATGCGGGCGGACAACCAGGGCGATTAGTCGATCGACGCAGGGAGAGGGCTTGCGCTCAGGGCGAGCCCTCTCCTCGCACCCAGATGCTCAGGCGGTGACGGCGATCCCCATCAGCTCGACCAGGGCCTTGGGATCGAAGAGCCTGCGGACCTCGAGTAGCGCCATCGCTGGGTAGTAGTCGCCGAAATGCCGCCGATAAGCTTGCCCGATTTCTTTCGACAGGCGCCGGTATTCGTCGACATCGGTCACGAAGATCTGCAAGCTGACCAGGTCATGCGGACGAGCGCCGGCCCCCTCCAGGGCCAGCACGACGTTGCCGGCGGCCACGTCGAATTGCTCGGCCATCGTGCCGGCCACGAGACTGCCGTCGGGCCGCTGTGCTGTCTGCCCAGCCAGGTAAACGGTGCGGCCGGTCTGGGCCACCACCGCGTGAGAGAAACCCATCGGAGGCGGTAGGGTTTCCGGATTGCGAATCTCGTGGGGGCTAGTTATCGGCCGGTCCAATTCGGTTGCCGCCCTTCGCGGAACGCCGCGTAAAACTCCGCGTGGTCGGCGCTCTTCATCAGCAGCGCCTGGGTCATGCTGTCCAGTTCGAGCGCGGCGCCGAGGTTCATGTCCAGTTGTTTCGAGATCAGCATCTTGGTGGCAGCGTAGGCCAGCGCCGGGCCGTGCGCGAGCCTGCTGGCCACCTCGGTGGTGGCCGTGCTGAGCTCGCCATCGTCCACCACGGCGTTGGCGAGCCCGACGGCGAGGGCCCGATCCGCGGTCACCTGCTCGCCGAGTAAGAGCAGCTCGCTGGCGCGGCCCAGGCCGATCAACCGCGGGAGCAGGTAGGCGGAGCCCATGTCGCCCCCCGATAGCCCGACTCTCGTAAACAGAAACGAGAAGGTAGCCGAGCGGGCGAGGAGGCGAAGGTCGGCGGCGAGCGCGATCACCGCGCCGGCCCCGGCCGCGACCCCGTTGATCGAGGCGATGATCGGCAGCGGGCAGTCGCGCATTCGCTGGGTGACGGTTCCCGTCATGCGGGTGAAGGCCAGTAAATCGCGCGGATCCATCTTCTGGAGCTCGCCGATGATCTCGGTGACGTCGCCACCCGAGCTGAAACCGCGGCCAGTGCCGGTGATGACCAGCACCCGGACGTCGTCGCGCTGCGGGAGATCGGTCAGCAGGTCGCGGAGATCCGCATAGACCTCGAAGGTCAGGGCATTCAGTTTCTGCGGACGGTCGAAGGTGAGCGTGGCGATCCCGTCCTCGACGGCGAAGCCGAAGTGGTTCCACGATTGTGGCGGGGCCGCCGACCCACGGAACGCTGTCATGCGCAAAAACTTATCATCTCCTCCGAAGGAGCGACGGATACATGAATATCGGGGTCGGCCTGCCGACCTCTACGTCCGGAATCGGCGCCGAGCTCCTCTTCGAGTGGGCGAAGCGGGCGGACGCCGGTCGGTTCAGCACGCTGGGGGTGGTGGACCGGGTCGCCTACCAGAACTACGAGCCCTTCACCGCGCTGGCGGCCGCGGCTGCGATAACCCGTCGAGTCCGGCTGGCCACCATGGTCGCGATCGCGCCGCTTCGTAATACGGCCATCCTCGCCAAGCAGGCGGCCTCGCTGGATGCGCTCTCGGGTGGGCGGCTCACCCTTGGCCTGGCGGTTGGTGCCCG
>DASZJR010000015.1:0-2030 GCA_035947855.1 Candidatus Dormiibacterota bacterium | reverse complement strand
TCCGACAGCGAGGCGTGCGCCCGCTCCAGTTCCTCCTGCAGCGCTCGCTCCGCGCGCCGGGCTCGGTCGCCGACGAAACCGACGAAGATGCCGGTCAGGGCGACGAAGCCGGTGCGCATCGCCAGGTTGGTGAGGTCGTTCAGCGTTAGCGCCGTGCCCAGCACGGTGTTGCCGTAGTAGACGACGGCGGTGTAACTCAGCGCGATGGTGAGGACGGCGACGATTGCCGCGAGCCCACCGAATCGGACGGCCGTGGTGACCGTCACCACGAAGTAGGCGAGGAAGAAGGGTGAGGCCAGGGGGCCTGCCGTGCCGCCGGTGACGGCCACACCGCCGGTCACGAGCAGGACGTCACCGATGGCCGAGATGTACCCGCTGGTCAGCCACTGCGGCTTGCGCGGCAGTACTACGAAGAGCAGCGTCAGGTTGTAAATCGCGCCCAGGCCGATCAGGGCCAGCAGGGTCACCAGTGACTGGCTGTTGAGGCTGGATGCCAGGAAGGGGAGGGCGCCCAGCGAGACGAGAATCGCGAGCCAGCGGATCCAGATGATGCGCCGCTCCATCTCGATCGCCGAGGCATCCGGTCTCCCGGCCGGAGCCGGCTTGCGGGCGCCGAGCTTCAGGTTGATGGCGCTGCTCATGGATCCGGTTAGCTGGCCTTCAGCACCCGGTCGGGCCGGCCCTGGCTGTGGCGGCCACCGGGAGCTTCGTAGAAGTCGAGCAAGACCTGCGTGCTGTCGATCAGGTGGCTGAGGAATTGCTGCGTGATGCCGGTCCGCCGCTCGCGCGCGATGGCCTTCTTGAGCTGCTCGAACTCTTCCTCCATCAAATGGCGGACCGCGTCGCGGGCGTTTTCGAGCGTCCGCTCGGCGGAACCGCCAAAGATCAGGTCGACCGAGTTGAAGCGGCCCTGCGCCGATTCGCGTTCGTGGGTACGCAGGTCATTGGCCAGGCGCACCACGCGCGCCGCCTGGCAGATGTGGCCGAAGATTCGGTTCTTCAGCTCCTGCGAGACGTCCTGGTAGGAAAACGCCAGGATCGAGACCTGCACGATGGGGAAGGAGCTGCTGTACATGCCGTTCGCCAGGTAGGCGTCGAGCGTCACGCGCTCCTTGTGTTTGAGCCAGTGGTTCTCCTGGAGCATCGTCCAGATCGACTTCTCCCAGACCAGCCGGCGCATGGCGGTCCATTCCTCGGGGACTTCGTCTTCACGGAACTGCTCCTCGATCTTGCGCGCCACCGTGGCATTGACCAGGGGCATCTGGCTGAGGTCGCGATTGGGCCAGAGCAAGAAGTTCTGGCAGACCCGGCGGTAGTCCGCCAGGTCCAGTTCGGGGTGTTCCTCCTCGAGATAGTCGTCGATGTAGACGATGTAGGCCATCGTCCGCGCCAGCGTGAGGGCTTGCTCGAAGCTCGCGCTCGGATGCAGCAGCACGGCGGCGCGGCAGACCTCGCCCAGCATGTCGTCCCCGCGCGGGTTGGCGTCCACCAGGTGGCGGACCACCGGGCCTTCGTCGGCCTGCCGCATCAGGTTCTCTTTGAGCTTGCTAATTCGCCGGTCTAGCATGTTCGCTCCTCGCGAGCAGGATCTGGGCGGAGAGCACCGCTGAACGGACAACCTGGGTTGGCCCGTAGAGCGTCTTGCCGACCCACATAGGAATGACGGGTTCGCCCTCGGTTTCATGTAGGTAGGCGGCAGCCCGGCGGAGTTGCTCCTTGATCTCGGCCCGGAAGGGGGCCGGGGCCAGCATCAGGGCCTGGACGGCGTAGGCGGTCTCTTCCGGGGTGCCCTGGTTGAAAAAGCCCCAGGAGCCGTCCTCGCGCTGGGTCTTGGAAAACCACCTGAAGGCCGGCGTGCAGAGGTCGGGTGCCGACGCGGTGAGCGCGAAGACGGCGTGGGCGGTGGCATAGAAGGGGGATCCATGCCACTTGTCGACCCAGTGGTCGCCGTCTACGCGCGCATCACGCAGGTACTTGACGACTTTCTGTTGAATCACGTGCTGGCGGGGGAAGGGCGGAGCGACCTGGAG
>DASZJR010000014.1:0-13512 GCA_035947855.1 Candidatus Dormiibacterota bacterium | reverse complement strand
TTGATCGGCCTCGTGTATCTGACTTCTCTCGGCAGTGTGTTGGCCGCCAGGCTCGCATGGGCCGGCCGGCCCTCCTACTGGCTGGCGGTGTTGGGCGCCTTCCTCTTCCTCATCGGGACGCTCTGGGGCGGTGGCTACCTCTCTGGTGGGGCCGGCTTCACCTTCACGGCCGCCGGAGCGGTGCTGGCCGTTTTCGGGATTGCGCTGGACTTGATCTTCGGACAGCCGCCCGGGGCGGACGCCGCCGAATAGGATAGGGCCTTGGCCGCAGACCCCGAGAAGTACATGACGGCGCCGATCACGCGGCGGCAGGACTATTCGCCGACCCTCTGGTCAGTCTGGATGAAGCCGCCCGAGCCGCTCGCCTTCAAGGCGGGCCAGTACGTCGCCTTCGGGGTCGACAACCATGACAAGGTCCTGGAGCGGGCCTTCTCGATCGTCTCCAGCCCGTACGAGCCCGAGCTCGAATTCTTCATCGAGAAGGTGCCGGAAGGCGCGCTCTCGCCCAAGCTCTACGAGTTGCAGACAGGCGACAGCGTCTTCATGCGCAAGAAGGCGAAGGGGATCTTCAATGTCGACGTCAAGTCGGGGCACGGCCAGCATTTCCTGGTCTCAACCGTGACCGGGATCGCGCCCTATATCAGCATGGTCCGCACGCTCGCGCTCGATCTGAAGGAGGGCCGCCTGGCGCAACCCTTTCGTCTGGTCATCCTGCAGGGGGTGTCGAAGTCGAACGAGTTCGGCTATGACAAGGAGCTCTACCGGGCGGCCGGCGAGTACCCCTGGCTCGAGTACATTCCGACCATCAGCCGGCATTGGGAGGATCCGGAATGGACAGGGGAGAGGGGGAGGGTGGACGACCTGGTGCGCAAGTACGCCGACAGCTTGAACCTGACACCCAAGGACACGACCGTGTACCTCTGCGGCAATCCCGGGATGATCGTCAACGTCCGCGACATCATGCGTCGCTGCGGTTTCGAGCACGCCGCGATCAAGGAAGAGACCTACTGGGCACCCGGTGAAGGCGAGGTCGAATACTGACCCCGACGCCGCCAGCTAGAATCTGACGCCGTGCCCTTGATCGGCGCCCTGCCGCAGCCCATTACCTCGGCGCCGCTCGTGATCCTGATCTACGCGGTCGTGCTGCTGATGGTGGCGAGCGCACTGGCGAGTGTGCTGCTTCGGAACACGCTCTACGCGATCGGCGCCTTCGCCGCGACCATGGTGCTCGTCGCGCTGCTCTATCTCACGATCGCCCCCTTCCTGTTGTTCGCGGCCCAGCTCCTGGTCTTCACGACGGTGAGCGCGGCGCTCCTGGTCGGTCTGCTGCGCCAGACTGCCGGACTGGAGTCGACCCAGGAGCCCTTCAGCCGTGAATGGATCGTCGGTGGAGCCGTGGCTGCGGCCCTGCTGGCGTTGCTGATCGTGGTCATCGCGACTACGTCGTGGCCGATTCGCGCGACCACGAGTGCGGCGGCCGGATTCGGCGCGACGCTGACCAATACCTACGTCGTTGGCCTGGCGGTGCTGGTGGTCATCCTCGCCTCTGCCGCGCTAGGCAGCGGACTGCTGCTCGCCGCCCCCACCCTGCCCTCCGCCAGGGAGCGCGATCGAGCGCGCGGGTCACGCCGATGAACGCCGGGCTCAACCTGATCCTGGCAGCCTCGGCGGCGCTCTTCGCGGTCGGCGCCTTCGCGGTCATCGCCAGGCGCAGCGCCGTGCTGATGCTGATGGGCACCCAGTTCATGTTCATCGCCGGATGCATCGCGTTCATCGCGTTTGCCCGCTTCGGGCTCGGCGCGGGGAATGCGACGTCGGGCGCAGCGGTCGCGATCTTCGCCGGCGCGACGGCCGTCGCCGAGCTCGCCGTCGGGCTCGCGATGGCGGCGTTGATCTACCGTGAACACCGGAGCTTGGCTATCGACGCGGACCGCGGGTAAGGGTCGCGGACGTGATGCTCAGCCTGCTTGCCGCGGCGCCCAAAGGGCCGCTCGACACCTGGAGCCCAACGCTGCTGGCGCAGTTCGCGCTGTTGCTCCCGCTGGCCGCCCTCCTCGTCATTCTGGCCTTCACCATCGACTCGCGGCGGGTGAGCGCGGCGATTTCGATCATCTTCACGCTGGCCTCGCTGATCTGCGCGCTGCTCGTTGTCGCGATCGAGGTCGCCCACCCTCTGCACCTCGAGCGGCCGGCCACCTTTCTCCAGTTCTTCACGGGGCAGTCCGGTGCCGCCTCCGAGTTCACATTGCCATGGGGGGTGCTGGCGGATCCGCTGGCCGCGACGGTGGGGCTCGCGGTCGTCCTGGTGAGCCTCCTCGTCCAGCTCTATGCCGTCTCCTTCATGCGCCGGGAGGATGGCGTCGTGCGCTTCTTCTGCGTCCTTCTCTTCGCCACCTTCGCGATGTTGGGTGTGACCCTGTCGCTCAGCTACTTCGAAATGCTGCTGTTCTTCGGGATGGTCACGGTGTCGACCTACCTGTTGATCGCTCACTGGTGGCAGCGGGAGGAAGCGACCTCCGCCGCCACCCGCGCCTTCATCATCTCGGCGATTGGTGACCTCGCGCTGCTCGCCGCCGTCGCCTACATCTACTTTCGTTTCAGCGAGCTCAACTTCCAGACGCTGGCCGGCCAGTACAGCGGCGGGCGCGTCGGCTCGAACGGCCTCTTCATCATGGCGATCCTGGTCTTCATCGCTGCGGCGGCAAAATCGGCGATCTTCCCGCTGCACGTGTGGCTGCCGGGCAGCGCCCAGGCACCGGCGCCGGCCGCGGCGCTGATCCACTCCGCCGGGAGCGCGGTGTGTGGCGTGTATCTCATCGCCCGCACCTACGCGCTGTTCCACGTCAGCCCTCGGGCCCTCGCGCTGCTCGCCATCGCGGGCGCGGTCTCGGCCGTGCTCGGCTTGCTCTGGGCGCTCTTCCAGGACAACCTGAAACGCGCGATCGCCTACACCACCATGGCCGAACTTGGCTTGATGCTGCTGGCGCTTGGTATCGGCGCCTATGGCGCCGGCGTCTTCGAGCTCTTTACCCACGCCTGGCCGAAGGCACTGCTCTTCCTCGCCGCGGGAGTGATCATCCGCGAACTCCGCACCGAGCGGCTCGCGGAGATGGGCGGGTTGTGGGGACGGATGCGCTTCACAGGTTGGCTGATGCTGATCGCGGTTGCCGCCGGCGCGGGCATCCCTCCGTTCAGCACCTTCTGGAGCAAGGACGCCATCCTGTCGAAGGCGCTCGCGCTCGGCAGCCCGCTGGCAATCGTCGTGATCGTGGCGGTGACCTTCCTGGGCGCGATGGCGCTGCTTCGGATTTTCGCGCTCGTCTTTACCGGCGAGACGGCCCGCCGGCGCCGTTTCGACCCGGAGCGGATTCGTGACGCCGGCGGCCGCATCGCCTTCGCCATGTCGTTGCTGGCCATCCTCAGCATCATCGCCGGGTTCCGCGGGTTCAAGCTACGGACCGATCCCATCGCGTTGGTCACATTCCCGGGCGTACCGTTGCCCAACTCGCACTACACGGCGGCCGTCGTGATCGCCGTCACCGCCGTCGCCGGCGCGGCGGTGGGCTGGCTGGTGTACGCGCGCCGGCTGGCCGTGCCGGCCGCGCTGCAGCCTGTTCGACGGGTGATGGGGGAGGGGCTCTATGTCGATCGGGCCTACCGGCTCGGCACGGGCTTGGTCCTGCTGCCGGTCAGCCGCGCCACGGAATGGGTCGAGACGCACCTTGTCGATGCGGCCCTGGACCTGATCGCGGACAGTGTCGCCTTCGCCGGCCAGCCGCGCGGCTGGCTGGCACAGGTACGAGTCCGCCAGTTGCTGATCGGTCTCTTCGCGGGTGTCGTCGCCCTGGGGGCCATCACGATCGTGCTTGCCGGTCGGATCATCGGGAAGGCGGGATGACCCTTCTCCAGGCCATCCCAGCGACGACGGCCACGCCCGTCCCACTGCCCACGTTGCTGCTCAGCGCGATGGTCTGGGTCCCCGCGCTGGCCGCGCTCGCGCTGCTCTTTTTCCCAACCCGTACCGAGCTGCATCGCCAGCGGATCCGGTCGTTCGCGATCGCCGCCACGGCGCTGGAACTCGCCTTTGCCGTCGTCATGTGGTACGGCTTCCGAGACCAGAGTGGGGCCTACGCCTATGAGGAGACGCGGCAGTGGCTGCCGGCCATCGGCTCCAGCTATCACCTCGGCGTCGACGGCATCAGCATGCCGCTGCTGCTGCTCAGCGCCTTCCTGTTCCTGTTTGCCGTTTTGTCGTCGAGTCGGGTGCGGGAGCATTCGAAGGAGTACCTCATCCTGCTGCTGGTGCTGGAGACCGGCGTCGTCGGTGTCTTCGCCTCGCTCGACTACCTGCTGTTCTTCCTCTTCTGGCAGATGCAGGCGGTGCCGATGTTCTTGCTCATCGCCCGCTTCGGCGGCCCGCGCCGGCTACAGGCCGCCTGGAAATTCCTGGGCATCGACATCGCTGGAAGCGCGCTCCTCTTACTGGCGGTCCTCATCCTCTATTTCAAGGCGCCGGTGCGGACCTTCGACATCGTGACGCTCCACGACGTGGTGCTGCCGACTGCGATCGCGACGCTGATCGCCTGGCTCTTTTTCATCGCCTTCGCCGTCAAGCTTCCGGTCTTTCCCTTCCATACCTGGTTCATCGACGCGCAGGCCGAGGCATCGGCGCCGGTGGCGCTGATCCTTGGCGGGGTGCTCGTCAAGCTCGGCGGGTACGGCATCATCCGCGTCGATGTCGGTGAATTCCAGGATGCCTTCCACAAGTTCGCCGGCGCCGTCGTCGTGATCGCCGTGGTCACGGTGCTGTGGAGCGCGATCGGCGTGCTGGCGCAAAACGACGTGCGGCGCCTGATCGGCTACGTCGTCATGAGCCACATGGGCCTGGTCCTGCTGGGGGCCGCCTCCAGCGCGCCCGTTGCCCTCAACGGCGCCATCGTGCTGATGGTTGCCGACGGCCTCACCGCCGCGTTGCTCGTGCTGCTGGCGGCGGCCATCGCGGAGCGCACCGGCACAACCTCCATGCGGGCCATGGGCGGAATGGCCGGGCAGATGGGGAAGGGGGCCGTTCTCTGGATCTTCGCGGCGCTGGCCGCCATCGGGTTCCCCGGTCTCGCCGGCTTCCTCGGCCAGTTCATGATCGTGGTCGGGGCCTACCCGACCCATCGCATCGCCACCGTTGTGGTCCTGCTGGGCGTGCTGGCGGTCGCCGGCGCCATGATCGTGACGGTCCAGCGGATCTTCTTCGGAACCGTCCCCGAGCGGCATGGACGGTTTCGCGACCTCGGGACGCTCGAGTTGGCCAATACCATCGGGCTGTTGTCGCTGATCCTGGTGCTGGGCCTGCTGCCCGCTGTCGTGATGGACAGCATCAACTTCTCGGTGATCACCCTCCTTTCGCGAGCCGCCGCATGAGGACCTTCGGCAACCTGCTCGCCTTCTCGCCGGAGCTTTGGCTGCTGGTTGGCGCGATCGTGGTTTTCCTCCTGGCGCGCTTCGTGCCCAACGTCTCGACCACGACGGTCGCACTGGTCACCCTACTGGGGGCGTTCCTGGCACTGGCGACGCAATTCAAGCAGACGATCAGCATCATCGACGGTTCCTTTCTGCTCGACGGCTTCGCGATCGTCGTCGATGTCGTGGTGCTGGTGGCGGCTGCTCTCACGCTGCTCGCCAGCCGGGCCGACATCCTTCCCGGCGACGGTGAGGGCGGCGCGCTGCCGGGCTTCTTTCTGCTGGCCACGCTGGGCGCGATGCTCGCCGCCTCCGCTGGGGAGATGGTCTCGCTCTTCCTGGCATTGGAGCTGCTCGCCGTCAACCTTTATGTCTTGAGCGTGCTGGCGCGGCGCGGCCTCGCACCGGCCACCGCCGGGCTGGGTTACCTCGTGGCGGGCATGGCGAGCTCGGCGCTGCTGCTCTACGGCCTCGCGCTCGTCTTTGGGCTGACGGGTGAGACCCAGCTGCGGGCGAGCGGCCGAGCGATGGCCATCCTCGGGCCGAACCAGCCGGCCGTGTTGCTGGCGCTCAGCCTGATCCTGGGCGGCTTAGCGCTTCGCATGGGACTGCTCCCGGTGCGTTGGTGGCCCCGGGGCTTCGAGTCCGGCGTGCCCTTGCGCGTCGTCATGTTCGTGCAGTCGACCGGCGTCGTGATCGCCTTCGCGGTCTTCGCCCGCATCGCCACCTCGACCTTTGCCACCAGCCGGATTCCCTACGCGGCGGTCTTCGCCGGCGTCGCGGCGGTGGTGATGACCGGTGGGAACCTGCTAGCCCTGATGCAGGCCAGCGTCCGGCGCCTGCTCGTCTACTCTGGCATTGCCCAGGCCGGCTTCGCCCTGGCGGCGTTCACCGATCTCAAGGGCCTGGGTCCGAGCGCGCTCCTGGTCTTTCTCGTGGCGCTGGCACTGAGCAACATCTGCGCCTTCGCCGCCGTCATCGCCTACGCGCGCTCAGTGCACAGCGATGCGGTTCGTGACCTGGCCGGGATGTCGCGCGCCGCACCCGGCCTGGCGATCGCGCTCGCGATCGCGCTCGTCTCACTGATCGGGCTGCCACCCGTCGCCGGGTTCTTCGGCAAACTGCTCATCCTTCAGGCGGTGGTCAATAGCGGCTATGCCTGGCTCGCGGTGGTGGGCGTCGCCAATATCGCGTTCGCGGCCGTCGGCTACCTGCGCGTGCTTCGCATCGCCTTCGTCGACCCGCCGGTGTTCGAGGTCGTGCCGGCTCGGCTCGACCGCGGCATTCAAGCCGCGGTCTCGCTGTCCTCCCTGGGTGTGGTCTTCATGGGACTGCTGCTCGGGCCCCTTTACGCCGCTGCCAGCTACGGCACGGCGGCACTTTTTCACTGACCGTGATCGCGCTCCCACTCTGAGCCTCCCCCGCCGGCGGCGAGGGAAAATTTTCGGGACGTGGGGTAACCTTCGGCCCAATGTCCTCGTTTACCGGGCGCCCCATGGGTCACCCCCCCACCCGGCGTCGGCGACGCGGCTCGCGACGCCATCCCACGGTTGGGGCACCGGCTCGTCCAGCGTCGGTCCGGCGGGCTGGGCCGCACTGGCTGCGCCGCATTCTGCTGCTCACGGGAGCCGGCCTGCTCGCCATCCTGGTGGGGACGGGGACGCTCCTCTACACCTACGCGGGCGAGCTGCCCAGCCTCGACCACCTCAGCGCGAGTAACCTGCCGCAGACAACCCGAATCTACGCGCGCGACGGGGTCACGTTGCTCGAGGAGCGCTACCAGCAGCGCCGCACGGTCGTCCCCCTCAACGCGATGTCCTGGGACCTGCGGCACGCCACCATCTCGATCGAAGACAAGGACTTTTACAACCATGGGGCGGTCAACCCGGTGCGGATGCTCGCCGCGGGCGTCTACGACCTGCTGCACCAGCGGGCGGCCCAGGGCGGCAGCACCATCACCCAGCAATTGGTCAAGAACTACCTGCTGGACTCGAGCAGCCGTAGTCTCGACCGCAAGGCGCGCGAGCTGGTGCTGTCCATCCAGCTTGAGCGGCAGTACACCAAGGACCAGATTCTCGAGATGTACCTCAACACGATCTTCTACGGCAACCAATCGTTCGGCGTAGAGGCGGCCGCACAGACGTACTTCGGCACCTCGGCTCGCGGTGTCGATCTTGCACAGGCTGCCTTCCTCGCCGGCCTCCCCCAGCGCCCCAGCTATCTCAACCCGTTTCTGACCGAGGGCTACGCCCACGCCAAGGGCCGGCAGCGCGATGTCCTGGACGCGATGGTCCGCGACGGCTACATCACCGCGGCGGTCGCCGACAAGGCCTACAAGGAAGACCTTGGGCCCAAGCTCACCGCGGCGCACCAGGCGACCGTCGGCCAGCGTGCCTCGCTGGCACCGCATTTCGTCGACTACGTCTGGAGCGAGTTGGAACAGCGCTACGATCCCAGCTACTTGCTCCGGGCCGGACTGAAGATCGTGACGACGCTGGATCCGAAGACCCAGGCGCTCGCCCAGCAGGCGGTGCACGATGGCGTGGCGCGCTACGCACCCGCGTACCGCGTCAACAACGGCGCCATGCTGGTGATGAACCCGCACACGGGCGAAGTGCTGGCCATGGTCGGGAGCGCCGATTACTCGAACGCCGCCATCGGCGGACAAGTCAACTACACGGTGCAGCAGCGCCAGCCTGGCTCGTCGTTCAAACCGTATACCTACGTCACGGCCTTGATGAACGGCTGGACGCCGGCGTCGCCGCTCGATGACAGCAATGGCGCCCACGCCTTCCCTGGTTACCCGGTGCACGACTGGGATAGCAAGGAGCTTGGCACGATCACGCTGCGGCAATCGCTCCAACTTTCGCGGAACATCTCGTCCGTGCACCTGTTCAAAGACGTCGGCGTCGCGAAAGTCCTGACGACCGCGACCAGCCTCGGGATTACCACGAAGCTCGATCCCAGCTTGCCGACGACCCTGGGCGCCAGCGAGGTGCGGATGATCGATCATCTGTCGGCCTACAGCGCCTTTGCCAACGGCGGCCACAAAGTTACCCCGATGGATGTCCTCGAAGTTCGCGACGCCACCGGCAAGCTGTTGGAGTCGAACGCGCCGCAGGCGGACGCCGGCACCCGCGTCCTTCCGGCATCGGCGGCCTACCAGATCACGGACATCCTCAAGGGGGCCGTCCACCCATCATTGGGGTTTCCGGTTGCCGCCAAGTCGGGCACGACGACGGATTTCAAAGACGCCTGGTACGTGGGATACACGTCGGACCTGGCGGTCGCGTCCTGGATGGGCCGCACGGTCATGCAGCCGACCCCCCATAACGAATCGATGAGTAGCAGCCGGTATGGCGGACTCTGGGGCGAGGTCGGGCCGGCGTCCTCGTGGCGGCAGTTCATGAAGGCCTACTACGCCAGCAAGAAGCCGGCTGACTGGGCGCGCCCAGCCGACGTGGTGCAGCTGGCGCTCTGCAAGCTCACCGGGCAGCCCGCGCCCGCGGACGTGGCACCCGAACTGGCGATCCAGGACCTTACGGTCAAACCGGATCCCGCCCTGCCGCTCGCCAGCTGCGGGACCCCCAACCCGGCCGGCGGGGCGCCTCCAGGCGACGCCACGGGGCTCCCAGGCGCGCTGCCATCGCTGTCGCCGCTTCCGAGCACTTCGCCGCTGCCGATCGTTCCCTAGGTGCCCGACTGAACGGTCCTTGACGCGTCGCGCGAAAGCGCCTTTACTCAAGTGATGGTGCGCCGCCCGAGCGAGACGTCGAAGGGGAAGGAGGAGCCAGAGCTCCCACCAAACATTTTCGTCATCGGCCTCCTCCACGACCTCAAGCGAGGCGGCTATAGCTGGAAAGCCTGGGGCGCGTTCTGGCGCGCCTCCTGGATCCGGTCGATGCAGATCTTTGGCCTGAACGACCAGCTGCGGGCCTCCTGGCTACGATTCACGGTCGCCGGGATCATCGGGATCGCGCTGGCGGGGCTGGCGGTGTTTCGCGCTTTCGGGGTGACCGACGGCGTCTGGTTCGTGGGCACCAGCCTGGTGGGCTGGGGCGTGCTGATGTTCGACCTGGCCCTGCACCTGGGGCTGATGGTCAACCTCGAGTCCGGTGAGTTGCAGCAATCGCTCGGCTGGCCGAATCGGCTTACCGAGCTGCGCGGGCTGGCGGCGGTCTGGGTCGCCTGGGGCGCGCATTGGGCCAGCGGGGACGTCTACATCCCACTGGTCCTCGTGTTCGGGCTGGCGGCGTTCACCGATCTATTGGACGGCTGGCTGGCGCGCCGCCGGCACGCCTCGACCCGCTGGGGCCGCCTCTACGACCCCTTCATGGACGGGCTCTTCTTCAGCGTCGCCGCGATCTCGCTGGCCGTGATCGGCATCCTGCCGCAATGGCTGGCCGCGCTGGTTACGCTGCGCTACGCCTTCCCGATCGCGGGCGGCATCACCTTCCTGTTGATCCGGCGCCGCACCCTTCGCGTCCGCCACACGCCCTGGGGACGCGCCTCGTCGGCCGGGATCGCGCTGACGGTGTTCGCCGCGGCGGCGGCTGCTGCGCTCGGGCTGCCCTTCCACGTCATTGCGCCGCTCTTCTACCTGGCCGTCGGGATCACGGCGCTGGGCGCGTTCGTCACCATCCTGATCAAGGGCATCGAGCAGATCTAACTGGCCGGTCCCATCGTCGCAGTCGTCCTGATCGGCCTGGGCATTGGGCTGTTGCTCTGGTGGGGGACCCGCCTGCCGCCAACCCGTCCGCGTCCGGGCAGCCGGAATCGCGGCGAGACGCTGATGGACGTGCACAAGCGCTGGCAAAAGCGGCAGCGACCGAAGTAAGGTGACGGCGCATGACGTCGAGGACGTCATCGTGATCTCCGCCGCTTGATCCGTTGACCCGCATGCGGGAAAAGGGGCCTGCCGATTTAGAATGCCTCTGGTGCGATTTCGGCAGCTCGCCGCCATCGGGCTGGTCTTGGCCTGCGCCGCTTGCGCGACGGCACCATCCCCGGGGGGAGCCGAAAGTATCAAGGTTGGCGCGGTCTTCCCACTGAGCGGGCCGCAGGCCCCGCTCGCGAAGCAGGAATACGCCGGTGTCCAGATTGCCCGCGATCTCGTGAACGCCGACGGGGGGGTCGCCGGGGCGCCGATCGCGTTGATCACCAGGGAGCTGACCACCGAGGCCGACGCGGCCGGTCGCGTGCAGGAGCTGAAGGCTCAGGGCGTCCAGGCCATCCTGGGCTCGTACTCGAGCAGCCTTTCGATCCCGGTCAGTGCCGAGGCCCAATCGCGCGGGCTACTGTACTGGGAAGCTGGCGCGGTGGCGGATCAACTGACCGGTCGAGGTTATCCGCTCGTCTTCCGCGTCGGCGCGACCGGCCAGAACCTCGGCACCATGGCCAGCCACTTTGCGGCCACCGTTGTCGCGCCGCGGCTGAACATGTCGGCCTGGAGCCTGCGGATGGCGATTGTGCACAACCTGGATGGCTACCCGACCTCAGTAGCGTCGGCGGTGGCGCAACAAGCCGCCACTGAAGGAATCCAGGTCGTCGCCAACGTGGTCTACGACGCGCACGGGCCCGACTGGACGTCCGTCCTGGCTCAGGTCCGGGCGGCGAAGCCCAACATCCTCGTGCTCTCCTCGTACATCGCCGACGGCGTCGACTTTCGGCGTGCCATGTTGAGAAACGGTCTGCATGTCGACGCCTTCATCGGTTCGACCATGGCCCAATGCGTCCCGGACTTCGGCGCGATGCTGGGCGCCGATGCGATCGGCGTCTTCGCCGCGGATCGGCCGCCACACGGATTCAATCCCAGCGCCTTGAACGACACCGGGCGGGCGGTCTACGCGCGCTTCGCGACCGCCTACCGGCGCGAGTTCGGCAGTGACCCCAGCGAGGAATCGTTGGCAGGCTTCAGTGCGGCCTGGACCCTGTTCCACTACGTGATGCCGCGCGCGCCCGACCTGGGTGCCGGCGGCATGGCGGCGGCCGCCCGCAGTCTCGACCTGCCCGACGGGACCCTGGCAAACGGTGCCGGCGTCAAGTTTGCGGCCACCCCGGAGGCGATGGGACAAAACACGCGGGCCGCGAGCGTCATCTGGCAGTGGCAGGGTGTCCGCCACAGTGTCACCGTCTACCCGCCGGTGTTCGCGACCGGCTCGCCAGACTTCATCCCGCTGCCGCGGTGATCCAGGTTCGACTCGCCGCGCCGCGGCGGGCCGCGCGGGTCACCGGACTGATCCTGGGTGCCGCGCTGCTTCGGGCGTTGCTGCTTCCGCTCGGGGACCTGTTCAGCACGATCGTCTTCGCCGCCTGCCTGCTGGCGATCACCTGGTTCGAGCGCCCTACGGCGATCACCGAGTCGCGATGGGGAAGGGGAAGGGCTCTGCTGGCGGGCCTGATGGTCGGCGCGATCCTGCTCGCGCCGGTTGCGAGCGGACCGCTCAGCGCGCGGCCCTTGGGCGCGTTCTTGCCCTGGGCGGGAATCGCCGCTCTGATCGCGACGTTGGAGGAGACGTCGATCCGCGGTGTGCTCTATCGACGATGGGAGGGGGAGGCGGGCACCGTGGCCGCCATCGTGGTCGGCGCCGCCGTCTTCGCCTTGATCCACCTGCCGCGCTACGGGCTCGCCGCCATGCCGCTCGACGCCGCCGTCGGGTTGGCGCTGGGTGGCCTGCGGGCGCTGACCGGAAGGGTGTGGCCCTGCGCCGTGGCCCACACGGTGGCCGATTGGGGCGCCTGGTTCTGGGCATGACCCCGCGGCGCGCCGGGCTGCTCGCGCTCGCTCTCGGACTGATAGCCGCCGCCTTGCTGCATGGCCGGATCGCCGCTCCGCCGGTCTACGACGGCATCATCGTGCCGCCGGAGCCCTACCGGTGGGAGTCGCCGCCGCCGAACCTGGCGGCCGGCAACAAACCCCCGCTGTCTGGTGAGGCGACGCTGCCGGTTCAGAACGGCCAGGTAGCAGGTGGCGGCGTGCAAACGGACGACAACCAGGTCGTGATGTATTTCGGCCCGGGCGCCTTTAAGGCGCCAGCGGGTGCAACGGGTGTGAAGTGCACGATCGCGCCCGACCCGAACCCGCCGACCCCGCCAGCGGGCGTCGAGATCCGGGGCAACGTCTACCGGATCGCGTGCGTGGGCGACCCCGGCGCCGGACCGGTGACCGTCGTCTCGCTCTATCACCTGACGCTCCGCTTCCCACCTGGAGCCTTCAAGGAGATCTATTACAACGACGGCAGTGGCTGGCGCCCGCTGCCGACCCTGACGGCCCCCGGTGGGGACCCATACGCGAGCGTCAACGCGCCGGGCTTCGGTGAGTATGCAGCGACCGCACCGGTGGGCGCGACGGCCCCGAGCGTCTTTTCCGACCTCGGCCGCTACCTGGAGTTTTACGGCATCCTGGCGTTCGTGATCCTCTTTGGAGCAATCGCGGTCTTCCAGGAGATCCGTCGCCGACGGCACCAGCAATCGACCAAGCCAGGAAGGACCAAACCCCGCCAAAAGCGCTAGCCCGTATTCGGTATCGTGATCCTGTGAACCCACTTCATGCCAGCCTCACGTTGACCAGCTGGACGTGGGAGCCAACCGTGCTGGCCGGGCTGCTGGCCCTGGCCGGTGCCTACATCTGGTTGTTGCGCAGCGGGTCGTCGGCATCGTGGTCGCCGCTCGCGCGGGTGTATTTCTCGGGCGGGTTGCTGACACTTTTTCTCGCCCTCGCGTCGCCGATCGATACCGGTGGCGATCACTACCTCTTCAGCCTGCACATGTTCCAGCACCTGCTGCTGGCGATGATCGTTCCGCCGCTGTTGCTGCTCGGCCTGCCGGCGCAATGGCGCGCCTTCGACCGGGTCCGCGTGTCGCCGCTTGCGGCGAGCGTGATCTTCAACCTGGTGCTGGCCGCCTGGCACCTGCCGTTCCTCTACGAGGCGACGCTGCGAAATGAACCGCTGCATGTCCTCGAGCACATGACCTTCCTCGCGGCGGGGGTCCTTTTCTGGTGGCCCCTGCTGGTTCCGTCGGACTGCCGCCACGCCATGAGCGTCATGGGAAAAATCG
>DASZJR010000013.1:0-34136 GCA_035947855.1 Candidatus Dormiibacterota bacterium | reverse complement strand
AGCGGCACCACCGCAACCGGACCTGACGGTGCCGCCCGGCATCCGGGCGACACGTACGCGCAGACCAAGGCCGCGCTCGAGCGCGCCATCGAGGCGGTGAAGGCACTGGGCGGCCGGACCGACGACATCATCAGGAGCCGTCTCTACCTGGCGCCTGCGGCTGATTGGTCCGAAGCCGGCCGCGCGCACAAAGATGTGCTCGGTCAGGTGGCGCCGGCGAACACCACGCTCTACGTTGGCAGCCTCATCGGTGAGGACTTTCTGGTGGAGGCCGAGCTGGAGGCGGAGCTGACTCCACCGGCGTGAGGGCGAGCCTCCGCCTGAACAACGACGTCCCGATCGATCGGCTGCTCGAGATCGCCGCGGTTGCCGAGGCCGCCGGCTTCGACCAGCTCTGGATCTCCAACGATCTCTTCCTTCGGTCGGCACCGGTGCTGGTGGGCGTCCTCGCGCGCGCTACCAGCCGAATCCGGATCGGGATCGCCGTGCTCAATCCCTTCTCGATGCACCCGGCCGAGATCGCGATGATGGCCGCCACCTTGCAGGAAGCGTCCGGCGGCCGTTTCCTTCTCGGGCTGGGCGCCGGCGCCGACGAATTTCTCGGCTGGGCCGGGATTGCGCGCGCATCCTTCTTGACCAGCCTGCGCGCCGCGGTGGTGGCGATCCGCGCGCTCCTCGAAGGCCGGCGTCCCGCGGAGGTTCCGGGAGCCGGTGCCGGGTGGCGGCCGCAATCCTATCTGCGAACCGGTGCGGCCTCGACCCCGATCTATCTGGGCGGGATGGGTCCGCGCATGCTCGAGTTGGCCGGCGAGGTGGCCGATGGCGCGCTCCCGCTGTTGTTTCCGCCCGAATATTTCGTCACCGCGGCAGCTCAGGTGGCCGTGGGTCTACGACGCGCAGGCCGCGAGCCGGCCTCCATCGACTTGGCCGCCTGCATCTGGTGCTCCGTCTCCGAGGACGCCGAGGCCGGGCGTCGTGCACTCGCGGCCAAGCTCGCATACTACGGCGCCTCGTTTTCGCCCACGCTCCTGGCGCGAGCCGGGTTAAGTCTCGATGACTTCCGCCCAATCCAGGCGGCGATGTCGAGCGGCGAGGTTGAGCGCGCCATCGACCTGGTGACGCCCGCAATGCTCAGATTGGGTGTAGCCGGCGGTGTCGATCAGCTGGTCTCGCGCTGCCAGGGCTTGATCGACGCCGGCGCCACCCACCTCTCGTTCGGTCCGCCGATCGGTCCCGACGTCGTGGAGTCGGTTAGGCTGATCGGCATGCAGGCCCTGCCGCGACTGCGTGCAGCGCGCGGGGAGGTGCGGTGATGTTCGACTATGCGCAGCGGCGGGGCCGTGTCGCGGATCGCATGCGCGAAATCGGCGTCGACCTGCTATTCCTGCCGATCTCCGGCGACCTCGAATACCTGACCGGCGTCGCCCGCCGGGTGCCGTCCTTCGGCAACATCAGTTATCGCCACGGGTGGGTCGCGGGTGCCTTCCTCCGGCCTGGCAAGGATCCGGTCCTCATCCTTCCCCGCATGATCACCGAGTTCGATCTCTCCGGCGAGCGGCCCGCCGAGCTGGTCACGGTCAAGGAGACGGATGACGGCGAGGCGATGTTCCAGCGGCTCGCCGGCCAGATGGGTCCGGTGAAGACGCTCGCTATCGGCGCCCGCACCTGGGGGGAAACCGTGATCCACCTGATGCAGGCCCTGCACGCCCCCACCCTCTCCAGCGCGGACCCGCTGATCAACCCCTTGCGCCGCATCAAATCCGCGGAGGAGCTGGAACGGATGACCGCCGCCGCCCACATCGTCGATGAGGTGATGGCGGAGATCACGTCGCAGATCCGACCCGGTGTCACCGAGCTCGACCTGGCCTCCGAGATCAACCTCCGGATGCAGCAGCGTGGCTCGCGTGTGGAATCCTTCGACACCGGCGTCTTCTCGATCGGCTCCGCTGACCAGCGCGACGCCGACGTGCGGCTGACGAACCAGCCGATCCGTGAGGGCACGGCGGTATCCTTCGACTTCGGCGCCGTGGTCGATGGCTACTGCTCGGACTTCGGGCGCACGGTTTTCGTCGGCGAGCCGGATAAGGATTTCCGGAACGCCTACGACCTGGTGATCGCCGCCCAGGCAGCCGGCATCAGGGCGGCCCGGGCGGGCGCCACGGCGTCCCAGGTTGACCACGCCACCCGCGACGTAATCGACGAGGGCGGATACGGGAAATGGTTCCGCCACCGGACCGGGCACTGCATCGGGCTCGACGTCCACGAGCTTCCCTTCATCTCCGAAGAAGACCAGACCCCGCTGGAGCCCGGCATGACGTTCACCATCGAGCCCTCGATCTTTTGGCCGGGCCACATCGGAGCCCGAATCGAAGATGTGATCGTCTGTGAACCGCACGGCGGGCGCAAGCTCAACCGCTGTTCGGAGGCGCTGGTCGTCCGTCCCTGAGGATCCTAAACACAGAGCGGCAAGACCCGCTCGCCGAGCAGCCGCATCCCTTCCTCTGGCTCGAGCCCCTGCGGCGAACCGAACTCGACGCGCCTCGCGCCGGCATCGACCAGTGAGCGGACCTGCGCCGCCACCTGCTCCGGAGTGCCTGCCATCGCGAAGCGGTCGAGAATCTCATCGGGAATCAGCGCTCCCGCACCCTCACGGTGTCCAGCGGCCAGTCGCTCGCCCAAGCCGCTCAGGAGGTCGCGGGGAATCGGCGCGGACGGGTCGAGCTCACCGACCACGTCGACGAAGGGGGCCACGTGGGTACGCGCGAGCCGGCGCGCAGCCGCGCCGTCCTCGGCCACCACCGTAACCGCTCCGATGACGATCCCGACGTCGTCGTCCGAGCGCTGGGCTCGCCGCAGGCCCGGCACCAGCATTTGGCGCATGCGCGCGATCATGGCGGGATTGGCGCTGCCGCCGATCTTGACTTCGTCGGCGATCTCGCCCGCGAGCGCCGCCGTTTGCTGCGACCAGGTCCCGATCAGCAGGGGGACGCGGGCGCGGGCCGGCGTGTAGCGAAGCTGAAGACCAGGTGCGAGGCTGAAGATCTCCCCGTCATAGCCGTCCGCATTGTGAGCGAGAAGGCGCCCGACGACCTCCACCGTTTCGCGCAACCGTCGCACCGAACGCGTCTGCTGGAGACCCGCCGACCTTAGCCACGCGCCACGCGCCAGCCCGAGGTAGGCGCGCCCGGCCGACGCTTGATCGAGCGCGGCGATCTGGCCGGCAATCTCGACCGGGTGCAGCGTGTAGGGGTTCAGGCACGACGGGCCGAGACGCACCCGCGTGCTGTTGCGCGCCGCGAGCATCAGGGGGTAAATCGGCGGCTGATACATGAGGTCGCCGAAGACGGTCAGGACGTCGAATCCGTAATCTTCGGCAAGCCGCGTCAGCCGGATGTACTCGTCGGCCGACCGGTCGCTCTGCAGCCCGATCCCGAATTCAATTTTCCTCACGTCAGGTCTTCGGTCCGCAGCGTTCGCTCGCCGATCCGGTCGACCCGCATGATGACGCGCTCGTCAGGATCGGGGCAGGCGACCAGCGTCTCTTGCTCGAACCAGTCCGCGGCCGGCAGGCGCCGCTGGCGAGGCGGCAGAAGCGGGATCACCGCCGCCAGCGCGTAGATGCAGAAGTGCCGGCCTGGCGGGATCCGGATCCGACTGCTCTCCGTTACCTCGAAGAAGTCGCCAACCTGCAGCCCGCAGACTGACCGCCCCTCGATCCGCTCGACGGTCACACGCAGATCGAAGAGCGTGAACTCGCTCATGCTGGCGGCCTTTGGGCCCGAGGAAGCGCACGCGCCCGGCCCTGCTCTTGGAGCCAGCAGGCCACCTGGCGACCGGGCGCCACTTCGCGGAGGGGCGGCGACTCGATCCGGCAGCGATCGAAGACGTACGGACAGCGGGGGTGGAACCGGCAGCCCTGCGGCGGATGCGCTGGATCGGCGACCTCACCGGGCAAGGCGGCAGGAAGCGCGCGAATCCGATCGAGGCGGGGTACGGCGGCGATCAGCGCCTCGCTGTAGGGATGAAGCGGCATCGCCCACATCTCTCGCGTGGGAGCGACTTCGACCACGAGCCCGAGATACATGACCGCCACCAGGTCGGCCACGTGTCGCACGATGGCAAGGTCGTGCGAGATGAAGAGGAGGCCGGCGCCGAGTTCGCGGCTCAACGAGATCATCAGGTTGGCGAGCTGCGCCTTGATCGAGGCGTCGAGGGCGGCCAGCGGTTCGTCGGCGACGATCACGGTCGGCTCGGCCGCCAGCGTCCGAGCGATCGCGATCCGCTGGCGCTGGCCTCCGCTGAACTCGTGCGGATAACGGGAGGCCGCGCTTGCCGGGAGCCCGACCTGCGAAAGCAGGTCGCCGACGCGCACGCGTCGTTGGCCGCTCGAGCCCTTCCCAGAGATGGCGAGGCCGTCTGCGATCTGTTCGCCGGCCTTGCGCCGTGGATTGAGCGAGGAGAAGGGGTCCTGGAACACCATCTGGAGCCGGGTCTGCCGCATCGGGCGGGTGCGGCGGCCGAGCGGCGTGACTAACTCGCCGTTGAAACGCACCGAACCGGCGCTCGGCCTGACCAGCCCGACGGCGGCCCTCGCCAGCGACGACTTGCCGCACCCGGTCTCGCCCACCAGGCCGAGGATGCGCGCCGCGTCGAGGCTGAGCGAGACGCCGGCCACAGCGCGCACCGGGTCGCGGCCAGGGCGTCTGTACTCGACGACCACGTCGGTGACGTCGAGGACGCTCACGATGCTTCCCGCAACGGATCGACGGGGCATGCCAGCCGGCGGCCTCCGCCGATGGGTTCCAGGGTCGGTACATCAACCGCACACGATGCCAGCATGTACGGACAGCGCGGGTGGAAAGGACAGCCGGGTGGACGCGCAGCCGGCGCCGGCGGCGCGCCGGCGATCGGCCGCAGGGGCATGGGCTCACCTTCCGGATGGGGCAGCGCATCCAGCAGTCCTCGCGTGTAGGGATGGCGGGGACGGGTGAGCAGGTCGCCCGTCGGCCCGGACTCCACCACCCGGCCCGCATAGAAGATGTAGAGCCGGTCGGCGATGGACGCCATCACGCCCAGGTCATGGGTGATGAACATGATGGAGAGCGAGGAGCGCTCGCGCAGCCGATTGAAGAGGCGCAGGATGCCGGCCTGGACCGTGACGTCGACGGCGGTGGTGGGCTCATCGGCGATCAAGAGCTGCGGAGAGCACGCCAGCGCGATCGCAATCGCGATCCGCTGACGCATGCCGCCCGAGAACTGGTGCGGGTAGGCGTTGAGGGCGCCAGCCGGATCCGGGATGCGTACCTCCTCGAGCATCGTGATGGCATCGCGCCGAGCCTCGGCCCGTGACACGCCCCGGTGGTAGCGCACGTGCTCGGTCAGCTGGCGCTCGATGGTCAACATCGGGTGCAACGAGGTCATTGGGTCCTGGAACACCATCCCGATATCGCGGCCACGCAGGTGGCGCAGCTCGCGGCGGTTGATCTTCAGCAGGTCACGGTCGCCGAAGACGGCGCGCCCTTCCGTGACCGCATGCGGTGGGAGGAGGCCCAGCAGCGCCAGCGCGGTCATGGTCTTACCGCTGCCACTCTCCCCTGCTACGCCGACCACCTCACCGGGTTGAACCTCGAGGTCGATGTGGTCGACCACCGCGACCTGGCCCTCCCGCGATGGCAGCCACACCGAGAGCCCATCGAGGACGAGGAGGGCGCTCACAACACTCGCTGCCGGATGTCGCGCGAGGTTCGCGGATCGAGGGCATCGCGCAGCGTGTCCCCGAGGAAGTTGAATCCGAGCACGACCGTCAAAATGGCCAGGCCCGGGAAGGTCCCGACCCACCAGAAGTTGAACGTCTGCGCGCCGGTGGCGATCATGCTTCCCCATTCCGGCGCCGGCGGTCGGGCGCCAAGCCCCAGGAAGGACAGGCCTGAGAGGAGCAGGATGGCGGCCCCCAGGTCGAGCGTCGCGAGGACGAGGACGGGTCCGGCCACGTTGGGCAGCACGTCGATGACCAGCGCGCGGCGCGCCGAGGCGCCCAGCAGCCGGGTCGCGTTGACGTAGTCCGCGCCGCGCGTCGACATCACGAGGCCGCGGACCACGCGCGCGTAGGCCGGCCAGGCGACCACGACGATCGCCAGCACAGCGTTCTGCAGGCCGGGACCGAGCGCGGCCAGCACGGCCATGGCGAGGATCAGGGTGGGAAACGCGAAGACGAGGTCAGCCGCGCGCATCACCAGCTCATCCACCAGGCCGCCGAAGTACCCGGCAAGCGCACCCAGCAGGCTGCCGGTGAGCAGCGACAGACTGACCAGGAGCAGCGCCAGCGGGATCGAGATCCGTGCCCCGTAAATCGTCCGGGTGAGCACATCGCGGCCGACCCCATCGGTCCCGAACCAGTGCTGGGGTGAGGGCGGCAGAAAGCGAGGAAAATCCTGCGCCAGCGGGTCACCCCGCACGATCAATGGGGCGAGGATCGCCAGCAGGATCCAGCTCACCACGATGGCAATCCCGGCCAGGGCCAGGGGTTGGCGCCAGGCCGAGGACAGCCCCGATCGCTGCTGCCGGCTCAGCTGACGCGGGAGCGCGAGCGGCAGGCTCATCCCACCCGGATCCTTGGATCGATGATGCCGTAAAGGAGATCGACGGCGAAATTGACCGTGATGTAGACGACGGCGACGAACAGACTGACGCCCATGATGGCCGGCAGGTCGAGGTTGGTCGCACTGCGATAGGCATACTGCCCGATGCCTGGCCAGGCGAAGATGGTCTCGACCAGCACCGTCCCGGTCAGCAGGCTGCCGAAGGCGACCCCGGCCACCGTGATCACCGGAACCAGCGCCGCGCGCAAGATATGGCGGACGATGACGATCCGCTCCGGCAAGCCCTTGGCGCGCGCCGCGCGGATGTAGTCGTTGCCCAGGACCTCGAGGACCGAGGCACGCGTGAAACGCGTCAGCAGGCTGACCGTGTAGAGCGCGAGTACCGACGCCGGCAGCAGGATGTGAGCGACCGCCGAGGTGAAGGTCGGCCAGTCACCGGCCAGCAGCGCATCGATGGTGTAGAAGCCGGTCACGTGTCCATCCGGGAGCTGACCCGGATCGAGGCGGCCGCCCGAGGGCGCCCAGCCGAGCTTGAAGAAGACGATGTAGAGGGCGACCAGGGCCAGCCAGAAGGTGGGCATCGAGACGCCGGCGAGCGTGATGACGCGGAGGACCTGGTCCACGACCCGGTCGCGGTTCATGGCGGCGGTCACGCCCAGGCCGATCCCGAAGACGAGCGAAATCGCGATGGCGGTCGACGAGAGCTCGAGGGTGGCGGGCACGTACTCGGCCAGGTCGTCGCGCACCGGCCGGTGGCTCTGCTGCGATTCCCCGAAATCGCCGTGCGCCAGGTTCGCGACGTAGATGAGGTACTGCTGGGGGAGCGGCTTGTCCAGGCCATAGTGAGCGCGAAAGGCGGCCACAGCGGCGGGATCGGCGATCGCCCGCTGGCCAAGGTTGGCGGCCGCGGGGTCACCAGGGACGAGGTGGGTCAGGACGAAGGCCACGAATGTGATCCCCACGCCGAGCAGCACGAGCGCCGACAGCCGGACGGCGAGGAAGCGCCGAAAGGCCGGCGACGGCCACCAGCGTGGCCGTCGGAGTGCTAGCCGGAGTCCCGGTGCGCGGTCACGGCGCGGATTAGTTGAAAGATGCGACGTCGATGGTCCAGGTTGGGTTGGAGGTGAGGTTGTGGACACTACTGCTCGCCGCGATCACCTGACCCGGCTGGAAGAGCGGGATGATCGGCCCGCTCTGGTCCAGCTCCGTCTGGATCTGCTGGTACAGGGTGGCCCGCGTGCTGTCGTTGACGGTGGTCTCCGCCTGCTTGCCCAGCGCCTCGACCGCGGGATCAGCGCCGGCGGCCCACCCGGCGCGCAGGCCGACCAGGCGACCGGGCAGGAAGACCAGGTAATCGCTCGGATCCGGGAAGTCCGGCCCCCAGAGCCAGTAGCCCACTTGCTCCTTGCCCGCCCGATAGTTGGCGAGCGAGGAGGCGACCGGCGCCGGCGAAAGGTTGACGGTGATGCCGACCTCCTTCAGGTTGGCCTGGAGGCGCTCCGCCCCAGGCTGGAACTGGAGTCCATTGACCGTGATGTCACTCGGGTATTCAAGGGTGACGGTTGGGTTCGAGAGCCCCGATGCGGCCAGGGCGGCTTTCGCTTTGGTCAGGTCGCGCTTGAGCCCACTCGACTGCGGGAGGGCCCCCAGGAAGAGCGATGGGATGATCCCGGCCGCCTGGATGGCACCCTTGCCGGCCAGCGAGACCAGGCCCGGGTAGTCGATCCCATAGCGGACGGCGTCCCAGAAGTTCTTGTTGGATGTCACGCGTGAGACCGATGGGTTCGCGTTCGCGAACAGGAAGAAGACGTTGGGTGAGGCGGTCTGCTGGACCTGGAGGCCGCTGCCCAGGCTGGAAGCCTGGTCGGGCGAGAGGTCGAGCGCGACCTGGGCCACGCCCTTCTGCACGTCCAGGGACTGGGTGGCCGCCACGATGTTGCGCACCACCACCTTGGAGTACGCCGGGGCCGTCCCCCAGAACTTTGGATTGGCGGTCATCACCACCTGAGAGGTGGTCGAAAAGCTCTGCAGGATGTAGGGCCCGCTGCCTTGTGAGTTCTGATTGAGGAAGGACTCGGCGGTGTCGGCCTTATCGGCGTTGGCGGCGTCCGTCCCGCCATGAGCCATGACCACTTTCGAGTTGACGATCCCGAGCGCGGGGTTGGGAACGATGAAGGGGATCGCGGTGTTAGGCGCGTCGGACGTCAGGACCACCGTGTAGGAGTCTGTCGCCGAGGTGGTGATGCCCGAGAGCAGGAAGGAGGGATTGCCTTTGATGTTCTTCATCCGGTTGAAGGAGAAGACGACATCGGCGGAGGTAAGCGGCGTGCCGTCCGAGAACTTGACGTCATGGCGCAGATGGAAGGTGAACGTCTTGGCATCGCTCGAGCCGTCGTAGGAGGAGGCGATCCAGGGCAGCGCCTTGGTGACGTCGCTTCCTTTAAAGGTCAGCAGCGTGTCGTACATCGCTTTGACCACGATGCTCCCCGAGATCTCGAACTCACGGCCGGGGTCAGCCGTTTTCATGTCGAACGACTTGTCGACCACGAGTGTCCTGCTGGCTGCCGGGGTGGATGTGCCGCAGGCCGTCAGGAGGAGCGCGAAGCCGATGGCCCCCGTCAAGAGCCGGTGGTGCGAACGCGCCGTACGCATGGTCCTTCCCTCCCTCGATGCGAAGCGCGGATCTCGTCGCCCCGCCTGTGCCTGAAACTATATCCCAGTCCCGGCCTACAAAGGATCTCTAAGACGGTAGGCAGCTACTCTGCTTCGGGCGGGCGCTCATCGACCAGGGTTGTCGCGTAGGGGAGGGCCTCCAAGCGTTCGATTGGGATGGGCTTGCCGGAGACCTCGCTGAGCCCGTAGGTTCCTTGTTCGATACGGTCGAGCGCTCTCTTGACCTGCGCCAGTTCCTTCTGATTCCGGGCATTTTCGTCGAGCTCTGCTTCTCGCTCGTAAAGGAGGTCTGATTCATCGACTGAATCGCCCACGCCGGACTCGTCCTGCACCGTTTCCTGAATATCGTGCTTGTTGGTTGCGATTCGCGACTCGATCGCATCGCGCTCCGCCTTGAGTCGCTCCTGGAAGCGGCGAACGTCTTGTGATTTCAACATGCCACGTCCTCCCTCAGTACAGTCCAAATGTTAGCGCGGCAGCGAACCGCCGAGCCCGACGCTCAGGAGAACGGCGATCCAAAGCGTTCGGCGGACGCAACCTCGCTCAGTGGCTTGCGCTTCTTGATTCCCTTGACCGGCCGCGCAGGATAGCCGAACGGGATGACAGCCAGGACCTCGTATTCATCCGGTAACCCCACGGCCTTTCGGACACCCTCGAGGCCGCCGAACCCTGTCCAGTTGGAGCCGACGCCATCCGCCCAGGCCGTCAAGATCATCGACTGGATCGCACGACTGACATCCGAAACAGCGATCGGGCTTTCCTTCAGGTAGGCCACGACAACCGCGAGAGCCGCCCGTGCCGTGTACGGACCCGTCCTTACCAGCGCGCCCAGCTCGCGTAGCCGCGCGCGATCACGGACGAGGACGAAATGCCAGGGCTGACGGTTGCTGGCGCTGGCGGTAAGTCGAGCTGCCTCGAGGAGCCGGTCCACGACATCGCTCGGAATCGGCTTGTCCTGATAGTCGCGGACGGCCATGACGGTGCGCACTGCCTCGAAGACGGGGTTCGACATACGAGGATTATCTGAGATTCAGGGAATCGCGGAAAACGCGCTCGTGAAAAAGAGTAGGTCCAGTAGTCCAAGAATGGACATCAGGGTTGCAGCCGCTACGAGCGTCGGAAGCCATTGCCGGCGCCACAATCCAATTCCCGCCATGGCTGCCAGCGTAAGGATCGGTTCAACCACCACGGTGCGAACCATCGCGCTGGCTTGGGCCTGATCGGATGGCCCGCTAAGGCGCATACCACGGGCGGTATCGAGTGTTCCATAGATCCCCGCAATGAATAAGAGGAGGGCAACGCCCCAGGCTGTGCCGAGGCAGCCGGCTCGGAGGGTTACTCGCGGCACTCCCCCGTAGAACAAGACGCCGGCGACGGTGATCGCGAGCGGTATCGCGCCGGCCTCCAGCGAGGGCACATATGTCGGGGCCGTTGCGCCGCCCGCGAGATCGACAAGAGTGAGGATCGCAACCACAGCCCACGCAACGGTTGCCACGCCACCAGCGGTAAAAATCACGACACCGATCCATTGGCGTGCCGTGCGGTGGGGCGCGATTGTGGCGGAGCTACCAGTTGCTATTACGCATCGCCCCATTGCCACGAAGGCCCATGGTTGCCAGCAAACGTCCTGACGCGCGCTTGATCGTTGGTCGGCACCTTAATTCAGCCAACGGCCCTCGGACTGGATACCTTTCAGGAAGTGCGGGGTTGCGCCCTCTACGAGATGGCCGGGCAGACCGCGCCCTAGTGCAGACCGCGAAGGAGCAGCGCCCCGAGCACGGCGACGGCGCAGCCGATGACGATTCCGATCGTCTGCCCCCTGGTGATCTGGCCCCGCTGCTGCTGCGCTTGCATCGTGGCGAGACGCTGCTGGATCTCGTTGATCTTCTCGACGACCTGCGGATCTGCGTCCTGAGGCAGCTGGACAATCGCCTGGCGGAGGGCGTCCGATGATGCTAGCGGGGCGAATGGTCGACGCCGCCGTCCGGCGAGCGTCATGACCACCATGCCGCCAGACACAAGCCCAAGGCCCAGGAGGATCCAGCCGCCCCATTGGGTTCGCGCCGTCGCAACGACCGGGTTCTGCAGGGTGGCGAACTGGTATCCGCCGACTGCCAGGAGCACGGGCACTCCCCGATAAACGTCGACCGTTCCGGTCGCGCCGGCCAGGAGAACCTGATCCTGCTCGCTCGCCCGCGGAAGGACGACCTCGGCGGGGCCGCTGGGAGCCTGGACGATGACGTGCTCCTCGTCCGACCTGTTCTTGAGAAAGTGTCGGACGGACGCGCTCACCACGGTGACTGGCACCACCGCATAGCAGTTGTCCGCGGGAATGCTCGTAGCGGTGCAGGGCGTCGCCTGCCGGTAGGCGGCCACCGAATTCGATGGGTCCGGCAAGAAGGACATGCCGGCCCCCAACGCGATCAGGAGGGCAGCGATGATCCCGAGCAATACGACTTTCCACATGGCGGTTGGCGCGCCCACTCATGTGATGCAACGGTGGATGGTCGCAGTTCTCGCGGCCAGGCGTGCTCGCGGACCGGGCGGTGGTAACAGGAAGCCCGGACCCGGAGGTTTTGTTCGGCTACGGTTTCGGCTCGGCCGTGCGCTCCGCAATCTTGCCAAGATTCACCATCACGATGACCGCAACGATCGTGATGATGATGGCGTAGATGAAGAGCGAGACGATCTGGGCCCCGGTGCCAAAGATCTGCCTCACCAGGGCAGTGATCGCGCCGTTCCAGGCGAGGGCGGCGACCACCCCGAACGCAGCCGACGCCAGAGAAATCATGGTCTGTATGTACGCGGATCGGTTCGACACGTAAGCCTCCTTGTTTTGTCGGAAAATTCGCTCAGCTCCAATTGTGGATGGTCAGCCGCCGGCCACCCAAATTTTTGGAGGGTGGTGAGGGTGACGGGACGGCGTCAGCCAAAGACGGTGCGCGCCACCCGACCAACCAGGCCTGCCATCCTAAGATGCTGCCATGGACCACCTGCCTCAGCCGGTGGTGGCGCCCCTCACGCGAGCCGCAATCTTCCTGGTGGTGTCCGTCAACCCGGGCGATGACCACCGAGCGACCGTTCGGGCTTTCTGCGGCGACTTCCCGGCGCTGGTGCGCGCGGTCGCCTTCCGTGACCTCGAGGGCTACCTGTCCTGCGTCATCGGGTTTGGCTCCTCCGCCTGGGATCGACTCTTCGGCGCGGCCCGACCGGCGGGGCTCCACGCGTTCCGGGAGTTTCACGCCGGATCGCGCCACGCCGTAGCGACGCCCGGCGACATCCTCCTCCACATCCGCGCGGCGCGGATGGACCTTTGCTTCGAGTTGGCGACCCAGTTCATGGCCCGGCTAGGCGCGGCGGTTACGGCGGTCGATGAGGTCCATGGCTTCCAGTACTTCGATGATCGCGACCTCATCGGCTTTGTTGACGGCACCGAGAATCCGACAAACCAGGCCGCGGCCGACGCGGCCATCATCGGCGACGAGGACGCCGGCTTCGCCGGGGGAAGCTACGTCATCGTTCAGAAGTATCTCCACGACATCCCTGCCTGGAACGCACTATCGACGGAAGCGCAGGAGCGCATCATCGGCCGCACCAAGCTGTCTGATATCGAACTGCAGGATGACGTCAAGCCCAGCTCGGCGCACAACGCACTGACGATCATCGAGGAGAACGGGAAAGAGATCAAGATCCTCCGCGACAACATGCCATTCGGTGATGTTGGGAAGAGCGAGTTCGGGACGTATTTCATTGGCTATGCGCGCTCGCCGCGTCCGATCGAGCAGATGCTGGAGAACATGTTCGTCGGCCGGCCGCCGGGCAATTACGATCGGCTGTTGGACTTCAGTCGGGCGGTCACCGGCAGCCTCTTCTTTGTGCCGTCGCTGGACTTGTTGGAATCCCTCGTTTCCTAGGCCGTCGTCACACCGGTCAGCTGCGCCAGTTGGCGCCAATTTCGACGGGGACGCTCGTTCCAGCCAGGGCGAAGTCCAACGCCTCGTCGAAGGCCATGCCTCGCCCCGCCTCCCACTTCGTGCGAGCCACTTCGGGATCCAGGCCGCCGCGCGCGAGCTGCATGTGAGGCGAGACGAAGGCCTCCCAGGGCGCCGGTGGCCTGTTTCCGCTCGCCTCATGCATCGCCGATCCGGCACCGCCCAGCTGGAGCGCCCGTTCCAGGTTGCCTTCGCGCGTCGTCAGGCAGGCGAGGACGTCTAGTGACCAGGCGGCACGGCGGTCGCGGAGGGCGCGTCCAATCTCGAGGCTCTCGACGATGCAGCGCTGCGCGGTCGCCGCGTCGGACTGAAGGAGCGCGACGGCAGCGAGAAAGGTGAGCGACATCGACGCTTCATCGCTTCTCCCGAGGGCCCGACGCACCGCAAGGCTCTCTTCGAGAAGTGTGCGGGCCGCGGGAAGATCGGGTTGCTGGCTGGCCCGCAGGCCCAACTGGTGGAGGATCGAGGCTTCACTGGCCTGGTCCCCAAGGTCGCGGGCAAGGGCCAGCGCCGCGCTGAGCGCTTCTTCCGAGGCCGTCAGGTCGCCTGCGGCGGCTGCCATCAGCCCTGACCTCTCGAGTGCGAGCAACGCGGTCGGCCAGTCCTGTGCGGCTCGGGCCTCGGTCAGGGCTTCGTCGATCCGCCTCCGGGCAGACGCGAAGTCGCCTTGCAAGTAGGCAAATGCCCCGGCCAGGTGCAGCGCGGCGGGGCGGAGAGGAAAGTCCAGCGATGTGCTCTCCAGGATCGCCTCCGCAAACTGGCGGGGCTCCGACGCGTGACCGCGTAGCTGCCAGTAGACATGGAGAGCGACGGCCAGCCGCATCCCGAGCTTCGGATCGGCCTGTTGACTCCACGCCAGGGTGGCACTCACGTCATCGTAGGCAGCCTCGATGCGATCGAGCCATTCGGCCAGCTGGCCTGGCTCCCGAGCCTGCGCAAGACGAATCAAATAGGCGCCCAGCTGAGCCTGTGATGCATTCAGCCAGCCCGTGTCCTCGAGACGTTGGCGACCGTAACTCCGAATCGTTTCGAGGCAGCGATAACGCCCGCCATCGAGCGTGACCATCGATTTGTCGACCAGCCGACTGAGGAGATCAAGGATGGCCTCGGCTCGGAGGCGGTCGTCACTGCATACGGCCTCTGCCGCGTCGAGGCCGAAGCGGCCGGCGAAAATCGTAAGACGCCGGAACAGGAGCTTTTCGGCATCGGAAAGCAGCTCGTAGCTCCAGTCGAGGGTTGCTCTCAGGGTCTGCTGCCGGCTGACCGTCGTCCGGCTGCCGGCCGTCAACAGTCCGAAGCTCTTTTCGAGGCGGCTGAGAATCTCCTCGAGCGGCATCACCGGAACTCTGGCGGCGGCCAGCTCGATAGCCAGCGGGATCCGATCGACGCACTCGCAGATCCGGACGACCGCGTCGACGTTGTCGTCACTGATCCGAAACTGCGCATCATGGGCCGTGGCGCGATCGACAAACAGACGCACCGCCTCGTCGCGTCCCAACGGCGGCACCCGCCAGGTCACTTCTCCTGGCACTCTCAGCGGCTCCCGACTCGTCGCCAGGACGTTGAGCTGCTCGCATTCTTTGAGTAGCTCTACGGTCAATTCGGCGACGGCATCGATGACGTGCTCGCAGTTGTCCAGGACCAGCAGCGAGCTCCGTTCTCGCAGATGGTCTGCGAGCGTGTCCGCCAACCGACGGCTGGCCTGCTCCTTCAAGTGCAGAGTGTCCGCGACCGCCTGAGGCACAAGGTGCGGTCCCGAGACCGGTCCCAGCTCGATGAACCAAACGCCGTCAGCATGCTCAGCTACCAACTCGGACGCGAGCTCGAGCGCCAGCCGCGTCTTTCCCGACCCACCTGGTCCGGTCAGGGTGAGTGACCGGCCCCGCCCGTGGAGTTCGCGGAGTTGCCGCAGCTCGCCAGCGCGACCGATAAAGGCCGTCAACTGGATCGGGAGGTTGGTGGCCGGCGGTTGCGAGCGGATCGGCGGAAACGCTCGTGGGTAGTCGGCGTCGACCAGCTCGAAAACATGCTCTGGTCGGGCGAGGTCTTTCAGGCGATGGAATCCCAGATCGCGGAGTTCGGTTCTCGCGGGCAACTCGTCCACCAACAACTGCTCGGTTGCACTGGTGAGCAGGACCTGGCCCCCGTGACAGGTCGCCAGCAGTCGCGCACACCGGTTGAGAACCTGACCGTGATATTGACCTTGCCGTAGCTCGGCCTCGCCACTGTGCAAGGCCACCCGGATTTCCAGGGTCACTTGCTGCGGCCAGGGCTCAGCGGCGAAGTCGCGCTGCAACGAGAGGGCTGCCGCCGCGGCGTCCGCCGCCCTTAAGAAGACGGCCACGATGCTATCTCCGGCCCGGCCGCTCGGCACGTCAGTGCCGTGGTGTTGCTCTAGCGTGCGATCGACGATTCGGTCGTGCCTGGCCATGGCCTCACGCATGGCCGCAGGGGCGGACTCCCACGCCCGGGTCGAGCCCACCAGGTCGGTGAGCATGAAGGTGAGGGTGCCCTCCGGGAGCCCCGCCATGAGGATGACAGTACTCCACGCAGAGTGCTAGATTGTCCCCATGCCCCTCTTTAAGAGGCAAGAGAACGATGCCGCCACGACCACCGCCCGCGAAATGCGGCGAACGGCAGATCTTCTTGATGCGCTGGCTCGGGCCAAGCCGAGCGCGAGTCAGAAGGCCAGGGCGCGGGCCCACCCGGAGATGGAGCGGATCGCCCGCCGCTTCGCGGCCATCAATGAGACTCTTGCAAAAGGCGTGACAGCAGGTTCCGTTACTCGCGCGCAACTCCGTAGCATCGGTCGCAACTTCGGCGCGATCGGTAACGTCCTCGAAAAGAGCGCGGGCTCCGGCCGCTAGCGAACAGGTCCAGCCAAAGGGACGGCGGACGATCCGCCGTTGAACTGTCGTGGCTGTACCGGAATCGCCCCCTGAGCGATTCGGCCAGCTGGATGCCATCCGAGCCCTGGCGGCACTCGCCGTGTTCTTCGGCCACTGCCTCGGAATGCTGTCGCCCACGCCTTACAGCCATGGCCCGGTCGACTGGTATCTACACTCGCCGTTTCGGATCGCAAGCGCCGGCCACCAGGCGGTGATCTTCTTCTTCGTGTTGAGCGGATTCGTCCTCTCGCTGGGGTTCTATAAGGGCAAGACCAGCGCGGCACCGTTTCTCGTCAACCGCATGTTTCGCCTGTACCCTCCCTACCTCTGCGCCTTGCTGGTGGTCGTGGTCCTTCGCTGGCTGGTGCCGATGCAGCCCCTCGGGGCATTGAGTTATTGGATCAATGGCTTCTGGTTGGCCCCGCTCAAGGCGAGTCAGCTATGGCCGGCCGTCACCATGCTCGCCGACACACAGGGCCCGCAGCTCAACCCGACGGCGTGGTCGCTCATCATCGAGATGCGCGCCTCCTTGCTCTTTCCGGTAATCATGTTTCTCCTGCTGCGCCTCGGCTGGCGGCGCGCGCTTGCGGCCGCGATGGTGTTGGGATTTCTGGCCGCGATTCCATCCGATGGGCAAACCAACCTCTACGCCACGCTGCAATACGGCGTCTTCTTCGTCGCCGGTGCCGTCCTGGCTCAGCACCGAGCGATCCTGATCAGTCGTTGCCGATCTCTTGCCGGGGCGGTTCAGCTGAGCCTGCTGGCGGCGGCGGTTCTGATCTACACAGAGATCTTTTGGTTGCTCCCGTCGTCGCGCCTGCACGTCCAGCCGCTCGACGACGCGGCGACCGCGCTCGGCGCCGCGATCCTCGTCGTGCTGGCGCTGGCCTCCCCCAGGGCCGCGATCGTGCTGCCCACGGCCCTTCGCCGGCTGGGCAAAGGGGCCTATAGCTTTTACCTCTATCACTTTGTGGTCCTGCTCACGCTCGCGCACGTTCTGTACGGTCGCGTGGACATCTGGCAGATCTGGCTGCTCGCGCTGGGTGCGACGCTGCTGGTCTCCGCGGTCACCTACCGACTGATCGAGGTTCCGTGCATCGCCGCGGGGCACTATCTCGCTCGCCGCCTGCAACCAGAGAACCGCCGTTCCGACACGCTCCCTTCAGCCGCATAAGTTATCGTGGGTGGCGTCGGCATGAGCCGGCTCGCACGGGTGGCGTGGGTTTAACAGCGCAACAGGAGGACGGGATGAGCGGGGTTCGGGTACTGGTCGGCACGCACAAGGGCGCGTTCGTCATGACGTCGGACGCGAAGCGAAAGCACTGGGATATCAGCGGCCCGCACTTTACGGGCTGGGAGGTCTACCACGTCAAGGGATCGCCGGCCGATCCGAACCGGCTGTACGCGTCGCAGAATACCGGCTGGTTCGGGCAAGTGATCCAGCGCTCGGACGACGGCGGCAAGACCTGGCAGGCGATGGAGGGCAAATTCGCCTACGACGGCGAACCCGGCACCCATCTCTGGTATGACGGAACGTCGCGTCCCTTCGAGTTCAAGCGAATCTGGCACCTCGAGCCGTCGCTCACCGATCCGGACACGGTCTATGCCGGCGCTGAAGATGCCGCCCTCTTCCGCTCGACCGACGGCGGCCAGAACTGGCACGAGCTCCCCGCCCTACGCCAGCACGCCACCGCGCCGAATTGGGCGCCGGGCGCCGGGGGCATGTGTCTCCACACGATCATCCTCGATCCCAAGCATGCGGACCGAATCTTCGTCGCGATCTCCGCGGCCGGCGCATTCCGCAGTGACGATGCCGGCAAAAGCTGGCGGCCGATCAACAGCGGCTTGAAGTCCGAGGGCCTGCCCAACCCCACGGCCGAGGTCGGCCATTGCGTCCACCGCATCGCGATGCACCCATCACGTCCCGACGTCATCTTCATGCAGAAGCACTGGGACGTCATGCGTACCGACGACGCGGGCGACTCATGGCGCGAGGTCAGCGGCAACCTGCCGTCCGACTTCGGCTTCCCGATCGACGTACATCCGCACGAGCCCGAGACCATCTACGTGGTCCCCATCAAGAGCGACTCCGAGCACGTTCCGCCCGACGGCAAGCTCCGCGTCTACCGCAGCCGGACGGGTGGCAATGAGTGGGAGGCGTTGACCAACGGCCTGCCGCAAAGCAACTGCTACGTCAACATCTTGCGCGATGCGATGGCGGTCGACTCGCTGGAATCGGCTGGGATCTATTTCGGGACGACTGGCGGCCAGGTGTACGCATCCGCCGACGCTGGCGACAGCTGGAATCCTATCGTTCGCGACCTTCCCGCGGTGCTTTCCGTCGAGGTGCAAACGCTCGCATGATCCGGGTCGTCCTCCCGCCGCATCTGCGCAACCTCGCCCAGGTCAAGGGCGAAGTTGCGCTCGAGGTCCACGGACAGGCGACACCGCAGTCCGTGCTCGATGCCCTCGAGACCCGCTATCCCGTGCTCCGTGGGACGATCCGCGATCAAACCACCCAGGAGCGGAGGCCGCTGGTCCGGTTCTTCGCCTGCGAACAGGATCTCTCGCTCGACCCGCCCGATCGCCCGTTGCCGCAGGCGGTGGCAACCGGCAAGGAGCCGTTTCTCATCATCGGGGCGATGGCCGGCGGCTAGCTCAGCTCGGTTGCACTGAGTCGGCGGTCGCTCGCGCGCGCTCCCGTTCGACGAGCTTGCGCCGGAGGATCTTCCCGGAGGCCGACTTGGGGATCTCGTCGATCATCTCGACCAGCCGGATCTTCTTGTGCGGCGCGACCCGCTCGGCGACATACGCCATCAGGGCTTCCGGCGTGATGTCGCTCTTGAGTACGACGAAGGCCTTTGGCACTTCACCCGCCTCTTCATTCGGGCTGGGAATCACGGCGGCGTCGGCGACCGCTGGGTGCGTTAGCAAAATGGCCTCCAGCTCCGCCGGAGGCACCTGGTAGCCCTTGTACTTGATCAACTCCTTGAGGCGGTCGACGATATAGAAGTCGCCGTCCTGGTCGGCATGGCCGATGTCGCCGGTATGCAGCCAGCCATCCTGGTCGAGGATCTGCTCGGTAGCGGCGCGGTTGTTCAGATAGCCTTTCATGACCTGCGGTCCGCGGATCCAGATCTCACCATCCGCGCCAGGACCCAGCGCAGCGCCAGTCGTGATGTCGACCACCTGGCATTCGGTGCCGGGAATGACAGGACCGATGGATCCGACCTTGGTCCACTCCACGTCATACCTCACCGCGTGGGTCACCGGGCTCGCTTCGGTCATGCCGTAACCCTGGTTCACCTTGCAGTTCAGACGCCGGCCGCAGGCCGCGGCCAGCGCCTCGTCGAGCGGCGCGGCGCCAGAGAACACCGTGGTCACGGACGAGAGGTCGAACTGGTCGACCATCGGATGCTTGGCGAGCGCCACCACGATCGGCGGCGCGATGTACGCGCGCGAGACGCGATGGTCCTGGAGAACCCGCAGGAAGGTCTCGAGCTCGAAGCGCGGCATGGTGACGACCGTGGCCCCCGCGTAAAGAGCCAGGTTCATGATCACGGTCATCCCATAGATGTGGTAGAAGGGCATGACACCCAGCACACGCTCGCCTTCGCGCAGATGAAAGCACTGTTGTGATTGGGTGACGTTGGCGACCAGGTTGCGGTGCGTCAGCATGACGCCCTTGGCGACGCCGGTTGTGCCGCTCGAGTAGGGAAGCGCGACCAGATCTTCGGCCGTGTTGATCTCGACCGTGAAGTCGTCGGGCGGCTGCGCCAGGAGCTCGCTGAATGGCGTGGCGCCGTCGGCGGCGCCGAAAACAAAAATCTCCTCGATCGCCGAGTCCTTGGCCGCATCTCTCGCTCGATCCATGAAGGCTGGCACCGTCAGCAGGAACCGCGCACCCGAGTTCTTGAGCTGATCGCCGAGCTCGCGAGCGGTATACAAGGAGTTGACCGTGGTGACGGCACCCCCCAACGAGGCGACGGCGAAGAATGCGATTGGATACTCGATCAGGTTCGGACTGAAGATCGCGAACACGTCACCTTTCTTGAAGCCGCGCCGCCGCAACGCGGAGGCAACCCGCTTCACGCCGTCGGCCAGAGCGCCATAGGTCAGTTCACGTCCGGTCAGCCCATCGATCAACGCCGGTTTGGAGCTCAGTGCATGTGCCCGATGCAGGACGAACGGAACGAGGGGGCTATCCGGGATATCGACAGCGGGGCCCTTGTGGATCACGTCCTTCCTCGCCAGGTGGCGCACCGATTAGCTGGCGTGACGATCATAGGCCGTGACAGGTTGGTTGCGGCGGTGCGTTGCAACCGTCAGCGGGACTCTGCAGCTGGAGGCATGACATTGGCAAGACTCGAGCGCCCCGAGATCGGCTGGCTAGGTGAGCTCGCGGTCGACCAGGCAGTCGTGATCGGCAGCGGAGGTCGGCTGATCCCCTGGATCCCGCTGATCGACGCCCACGGGGTTGACCGAGCGTACTGCTGGGACGGGGTCGAGGCCCCGAGCTTCGCTCAAATAAAAACCAGTGGATTTGCCGACGAAGAGGGCCGCCACCGCTGGGATCTCCGGGTCGGCTCGTTCGCTCCGTACGCGCAGTTTTCCGTCGTGCTGGCCCTGATCGATCCGAAAACCAGCCAAATGGGCGACGTGTTCTGGCGCCTTGACTCAACCGTCGTGCGGCGCCTCGCACGTCGCGAGTACGATGCCGCGCTTCGCACCGAGGTTTACCGGCTGGATGCGTCGCCCACACATGATGACCGGCTCGCTCCGTACCGCCGTACGCGCACCACGTTATGGAAGGGCTTTGCTCCGGCGGCCGAACCTCGCTCGGCGGCGGTCCGGCAGCTCCCGATCCTGCGAATCGACCAGGGCGGCGTCTATGAGTTCGCCATGTTCGCCGAAGTCCTGCGAGGAAACCACAAAGATCTGCTCCTCTTTCGGCCGGCCTTCGACATCAGGGGCCGCGACCTTCTGGTTCAGCTGGTCAACTCTCCATACGCGAGCTTCGTGCAAATCAAGGGCACGGCCGTGCTCAGAGGCAAAGACTTGGTCCGCTTCCACCTTCGTCGCAACACGTTCGTGCCTGCCGACGACTTCTGGGTCGCGCTCTATTTCTGGGAGACGCGCCGCGGAGCATTGTTCCCGGAGTGCTGGCTGGTCCCATCGCTCGAGCTCGCACGGAGGACGGCCCATCAGCGGGATGCCAACTACCTCACGGTCGACGCCCGTCTCAACCCGTCGCTCGATCGGTGGGCCGACTGGCGGCATCCGATCCAGGATCAGGCGGACGTGCTCCGAGCAGCCTTGCGCGAGCTCCGGGCAGCGGCGTAACGCCACTGCCGATCGCCCGGGACACCCCCCTGATCGCGTAGCGTTGGGGCATGAACATTACGCCGCGCGCTCACATGCTAGGTGACTTGAAACCACTGGATCCTTCCCACTTCACGGGTACCGCGGGAGCACGAGACCTGCTGCCGCCTCCGCGCCCAGCGCTCCCAACCTCGGCCGCCGTTGTGCGATTCGACCCCGGCGTGCGCAACCACTGGCACTCGCACCAGGGTGGCCAGCTCCTCTACGTCATCGAGGGGGAAGGTTGGGTTCAGGCCCGAGGGGCCGCCGCCCAGCAGATCCGGGTTGGCGACGCGGTGGCGACCGGGCCACGCGAGGAACACTGGCACGGGGCGGGCCGCGGCGGCCCGATGGCTCATATCGCGGTCAACGCCGGCGAGACACGCTGGCTCGAGGCGTCACCCGCGCCGGGTGCGTGAAGGAACAGCATGCGGATCCAGGCGGAAGAAACCGCTGAGCGCTGGGCACCACCCTGGTGGGCGGTCTTCGTGGTTGGCCTCCTGCTCTGGGGCGCGACCGTCGCTGTCGGTCGCGCGACCCACAACATCATTTTGCTTCCCACGATCGTCCTCCTCGGCAGCTTTCTGGTGCCCATCACCGCCGTCGTCTGGTACCTGGATCACGATCCGAGTCCGGCGCTTTCGCCTCGACGAACCGTCACCGCCTTCCTCATCGGGGGCGTCGTGGGTGTGCTGGGCGCGTCCCTGCTCGAATACTGGCTGGTCAAGGTTGGCCTCATCGGCGCGTTCGAGGTCGGGTTGATCGAGGAGTTCGTCAAGGGCGTGTTCATCGTGGTCGTGGCCCTCGGCATCAGCCGGTTTCATATCCGTGACGGCATGGTCCTCGGGGCAACCGTCGGCTTTGGGTTCGCCGCACTCGAGAGTAGCGGCTACGCGCTCGCCTCGCTCTTCGTCGTCCAGGGGAATCAGCTGATCCTGTCCCTGAACTCGGTGATCTTCACCGAACTGGTGCGTGGTGTGCTGGCGCCATTTGGCCATGGAATGTGGTCGGCAATCCTTGGTGGCGCGATCTTCGCCGCCGCCCGTCGCGGCGGGCTGCACCTCACCTGGGCAATCCTTGGAACCTACCTCTTCGTGTCCGCGCTCCACGGCGCCTTCGACTCCTTCACCAGCATTTGGGGGGTGGTCGTCGTGTCGCTGATCGGGCTGATTCCCTTCATCTGGCTCTGGCGGCGCGGCGACGCCGGCGGCGTCCTTCCGAGGCGGCGGCCTGTGTAGGCTGACCGTATGTCAGCGACGAAAGAAGAGGTTGTCGAGGTCGCCGGACGTCAGGTCACGATCAGCAATCCGGACAAGATCTTCTTCCCCAGGACGGGCCACACGAAGCTCGACCTCGTTCGCTATTACATCGCGGTCGCCGAAGGCGCGCTTCGCGGCGTGGGCGGCCGCCCCATGGCCCTCAAGCGGTTCGTCAACGGGGCCGAGGGAGAGGCCTTCTTTCAGAAACGCGCCCCGACATCGCGTCCCGAGTGGATCGAGACCGTCGAGCTCTCGTTTCCGTCCGGCCGGACGGCGGAAGAGATCGTGGTACGCGACGCCGCGCAGCTCGCCTGGATCATCAATCTCGGCTGCATCGACCTCAATCCGCACCCGGTCCGTGCCGGCGACCTCGATCACCCGGACGAGCTGAGGGTCGATCTGGATCCGGTGCCCGGCGTGCCCTGGGCGCAGATTCGCGATGTGGCGATGGTGACGCGCGAGGTGCTCACGGATTTCGGGCTCGTCGGCTGGCCCAAAACATCAGGGTCGCGAGGCATCCACATCTATTGCCGGATCGAGCCACGCTGGACGTTTCCCGAAGTCCGTCGCGCGGCCGTGGCGCTGGCGCGCGAGGTCGAGCGCCGCGCTCCCGAGATCGCCACCAGCCGCTGGTGGAAGGAAGAACGGCACGGCGTCTTCCCCGACTACAACCAGAACGCCAAGGACCGCACCGTGGCCTCCGCGTACTCGGTCCGCCCGCTGGCCGACGCGCGCGTGTCCACGCCGATGCGTTGGGACGAGGTGCCCACCTGCGAGGCGGAGGCCTTCACCCTGGCGACGGTTCCGCGGCGGTTTGCTGAGCTTGGCGATCCGTCGAAGGGCATCGACGAATCGGTGGGGTCGCTCGAGGCATTGCTCGAGCTTGCGGATGAACATGCGGCGGCCGGCTTCGGCGACGCACCCTGGCCGCCCCATTTCGCCAAGCAGACTGGCGAGCCGGCGCGCGTCCAGCTGTCCCGCCGCCGGCGGGAGGATCGCCCGAAAGCGCCGAAGGGCGAGGTGCCACCACCAGCCCCAGGTAAGACGGTGGGCCCGACTGGTCGCCGCCGCACCACCATGCCGTTGATCGAGATCGCGCGCGCGGCGTCTGAGGCCGACGCGCGGGCCGGGCTCCAGCGCTGGCGCGCTCGCCATGGCGAAGTCTGGTCCCACCTCGCGCCCGCGGACATCATGGTGGACTCGATGCGGGGGCGGAACACGACCTGGACGCGAATCCGAATCAACTTGCGCAACGTCCCCGAGTCCGAGCGGCCGCCGCAGGAAGCGCTCGAGGTGGATTACGACCCCTGGGCCGGCTACGCGGGTCCCGATCGCTCCGGACAGCTCGAGCGTCCCAAGCGTAAGAGAGCTAGTCCCAGCGACGCTTGACCTGCATATGTTGTTTCACGCTCTTGTTGATCAGCTTCCACTTTCGGCGCTCCTCGATCTGTAAGCGCACGTCGGCCTTGACCTCGATCGCGCGTAGCTCACGCTGCAGCTTGCGGTAACTTCGAAAGCGGCTGGCGTCGAGCGTGCCGCCCTCCAGCGCCGCAACGACGGCACAGTCCGGTTCAGTCTCGTGCCGGCAATCGGTGAACTTGCAGCGGAGTGCCAGCTCCTCGATATCGAGGAAGACCTCGGCGAGGGCCTCCGCCCCTGCCCACAACTGGATCTCTCGCAAGCCGGGTGTGTCGATGACGAGGCCACCGCCAGGCACCTTCAGCAGCTGGCGATGGCTGGTGGTGTGGCGCCCCTGGCCGCTCTTGTGCACATCGGCGGTCCGCAGCACCTCTTCGCCCAGCAGGCGATTGATCAGCGTGGATTTGCCGACGCCGGACGATCCCACCAGCACCGCCGTCTTGCCTCGGGACAGATACAGGCGCACGGCTTCGATCCCCGCGCCGGTCAGGCCGCTGACGGCGACGACCGGCACACCGGCCGCGATCGTTTCGAGTTCCACCTCGTATGGGTCAGGAGAGTTGAGATCGACCTTGGTCAGCACGATCACCGGCGCCGCGCCACTCTGGTAGGCGACGGTCAAGAGCCGCTCGATGCGGCGCAGATTGAAATCGCTGTCCGCGGAGGTGGCAATGAAGACCAGGTCCACATTGGCGGCGATGACCTGTGCGGACGTCTCGGAGCCGGGTGCTTCCCTGGTGATCGCTGACTGCCGCGGCAGCACGGCGCGAATCTCGACCGCGTCGGAGGTGTTTCGAACGGCCACCCAGTCGCCGACCGCGACCAGCCGGGCCTCGCGGAGCGCGCTCCCCAGCGTCGCCAGCGGGGCGGACCCGGCGAGCTGCACGAGGAATTTCGTGCCATAGTCGGCCGCCAACCGCCCAGGCTCGACGCCAGCGTCATCGAGGGCATCGAATGCCGACGCAAATCGCTCGTTCCAGCCGAGCTCTTCCAGCTCGGCGCGATCGTCTGAATTCACGCTGAGGACCTCCCTGATGTGTGGGTAACGGCAAACGGCGTGAGCCCTTCGCCGGGGAGGCTATTTAAGGGTTTGGCTAGAGCAGCCCCGGGGAGGTGGACGCCACGCAGGCGCGATGTACACGGATCACAGCCACGTAGATCTCACCTCCCGATCGAAAATTTCGAGGCCCCGAGTCTACCACGCCTTCGTCACGAGATAAGGAGCGGCGCCAGGCGTCGAAGTTCGGCGGTCGGGGTGTGGTCGGGCGCCGGCAGCAGGACACTGACCGCGACATGGTCGGCTCCAGCGTCATGGTGGCGCCGCAGCTTGCGGGCGATGTCCTCGTCGTCGCCCCAAGCGACGATCGCGTCGAAGAGCCGGTCGCTGCCCGGCGGGCTCAGGTCGTCGTCGGACCAGCCCAACCGAACCAGGTTGTTGCGATAGTTGGGAAGCGCCAGGTAGGTGCGCATATAGATGTCGCCGGTCGGTCGCGCCGCCTCGCGGGTTTTGGCAAAGACGACGGCCTGCTCCGGCGCCAGCAGTCGGTCAGGTCCAAGGATTCCGCGCGCCTCGACCGTGTGCTCGACTGGAACGAAGTACGGGTGCGCTCCGGCCGTACGCTCGCGCGCGAGCTGCAGCATCTTCGGTCCCAGGGCGCCGAGCACGATGGGTACGGGTGGATCCGGCTGAGGTGCTCGATAGGGGGCCTTCTCCATCTGGTCGAGATACGCCCGCATCGTCGTCAGGGGCTGTTCATAGTGATGGCCGCGCTGATTCACGAGCGCCGCATGGCTGACGCCGAGAGTGAGCACGAATCGATTTGGCCAGGCTTCCGCCAGCGCCCGGCCGCCATTCATCATGGCGGTCGCGTCTCGCGCCCAAATCTGGGCGATGCCGGTCGCAACCGTTATTCGGCTGGTGGCCGCGAGGATGATGGCGCAGGACGCAAACACCTCGCGGGCCAGGAATTCGCCAACCCAGATAGCGCCGAAACCCATCTCTTCGATCTCGGCCACGGCGCGTCGCAGCTCGGGCGCCGGCAGGAACGCCATCACGCCCAGCCAGACGCCGGCGCGACCGACGTCTAGCTTCGCGCGGGTTGCCGTGTGTGCTCCTTGATGAAGGCCAGCACCTGGCGCCAGGCATCGGCGGAGGCGTCCTGGTGCTGCTCGAAGGTGCGGTCGAAGAACGAATGCGGCGCCCCCTCGTACACCACCATCTGGTGGGGCACGCCGGCGTCGGTCAGCTCTCGGTCGAACTGGGCGAAATCCTCCGGCGTGGTGGCCTGGTCGTTGCCGGCAAGGAGCAGCAAGAGTGGCGCGCGCATCTCCGGAATGGCATCGCGGACCCTGGACGGAACGCCGTAAAAGCCGATCGCACCGGCGAGCCCCGGCTGCGCCGCGGATTGCCGCCACGACTGGGCGCCGCCGAAACAAAAGCCGACCGTGAAAACCGACTCGACCGCGCCCCCGGCCTTGGAGCGCAGATAGTCGATGCCGGCCGCCACGTCGGCGGCGATCGCGTCGGGCTTCGTCTGGCCGATCGCGGCGCGAAGGTCGAAGTTCTCTGGCCGTTCCGACATGCCGGCCGTGCGGTCGATGTAATCGATGACCACGGCGTCCAGACCGGCCTGGGCGAAGCGCCGCACCAGGTCCTTGTAGAAGGGGTGGACGCCGCGCGGGTCGGGAATGATGACGACGCCAGCGCCACCGGGCGTCGCAGCTCGGGCCGCGTAGGCCCTGAAACGATTGCCGTCGGCGGCGGTCAGCACCAGGTCGCCTTCGTCGGTCGAGCCACCCATGATCGGTGGGAGCGGGGGTCGGGCGTCGTTTGTGTAGCACATAGCGACCATTGTGCCGCGCAGGCGTGGCGCCACGTTGTGATCGAAGGTGAAGGGAAGGACTGATCGGGCGCGTCATATCGCCCATGCCGGCCGCTGCGCTCGCTGCGACGCTCGATCTGGTCATCGTTCCGGGACCGCGCTTGATCGCCTCTGTGGTGGTCATCGTCGTCATCGGCATAGTCCTCGCGATGCGCGAGGCGCTCCTCGACGCCGCCGGGTTCGTTTGGGAGCTCATCGTCAAGAGGGACGCGGCAAAGACGGCGACGGCGACCCCGCCGCTGGATTCCGTCGCGTCCGCCCTCGAGCAAATCCGGCAGCGCGATGCCTCGTTTACGAGAGACGGATTCCTTCAGCAGGCCAGCGAGACCATCAGGCAAGTCCAGCACGCTCGCACCGAGCTCACGCCCGAGCTGGCACGGGAACGGCTGGCAGACAGCGCCTGGCTACAGCTCAGCCGCCAGGTTGGGCAGGCCGGGCTTTGGCGAGAGCGGGTGGTCCCCACGACGGCATTGCGATCGGTCGAGGTCGTCGATGCGCGTTGCGAGCCGAATCAGGACGTCATCCGAGTCCGATCGGCATCGGTAGAGGATTCCGCGCGCGCCACGGCTCCCGAAGCGTCCCGACTGGTTCGCGAGACCATCGAGGACTGGTCCTTTGTCCGCGGTTCAGGCAACACGGCCCCGTGGCTCCTCAGCCAGATGCGTCAGGTTGCGGCGAACCTGGTGCCCAGGTTTTCTGCGACCCGATGAGGAGACCGGGCGCACGTCGCGCCCGGTCGCTGGGGAGGGGAAAGCGTTACTCGACCCCGTCGAATTGGTGGTCGGCGTTGGCGTCGGTCGCGCTATCGGCGTGGCCACCTCCGGGCAGAGCCGGCTCGTTAGCCTCCGCGGCGGCTTCCGCCGCGGTGTCGACGGGTTCGGCTGCGGTGCCGGTGGGTTCGGCGGGTTCAGCCGCGGTCCCAGCCTTGTCCGCTTGCTGCGAGGGGGTTGCGGTCGGCGTGGGCGTCGCGGCGCTGGCGGCCATGGTCGTCAATCCGGCGCCAACCAGTACGACTGGCGCGCCGATCAACAGCAGCTTTCGCTTGAGAGTGTTGAGCATCATGTGTATTCACCTCCTGGTGCCTTACTGGCTCCATCGAGCCTCGGTTTTCAGACTAGGGACGCCGTCTGAACCCGCCATAAAACGAGAGCGCGAATTCGATTTATGATGGGAGGACTGATCAGCTCGCCCGGGGGGTAACAGGATGTCCACCGCCGTCAAGGCGCCGCCGACGACCACCGCCCGCGACAGCCAGTCGCCCGTGCTCGTCGCCATGGCCGACACCTTCATCGGAGGGATGGGTCATGCGGGTTCCCCCATCCGGGTCGCGGCTTCGATGGACGAGACCTTCCGCCGCCTCCCTTCTGAATCCGACCGGCGCCGGCTGCGCTTCATCGTCGGCGTCCTCGGCCGTCGGTCTGGCACGTTCCTCCTCACCGGACGCCCAGTGCCGTTTCATCACTGGTCGCGAGAGCAGCGCGTTGCCGTCATGTCGGCTTGGTCGACCAGCCGGCTGGCCTTTCGCCGGCAGCTCTTTCAGGTCTTCAAACGCCTGTCGCTGCTGGCCTTCCTTGGCGACACCGAAGAGGACGGTACCAATCCGGTATGGCCGGAGATCGGCTACCCGGGACCGGTCTCGGCGCCGCCGGCAACCCCCAAGAGCATTCGGACGACCACGCTCGACGGCGACACGACCCTCAGCTGCGATGCCGTCGTGATCGGATCCGGTGCCGGGGGTGGCGTGGTGGCGGCCGAGCTCTCCGCGGCCGGGAAGGACGTGATCGTGTTGGAGGAGGGCGGCTATTACAACGAGGCCGACTTCAACCAGCTCGAACTCGACATGATGCGCAAGCTCTATTACCAGGGCGGGTTCGCCGCCACCTCGGATGCAGCCATCGCGCTGATCGCGGGCGGCTGCCTCGGCGGTGGCACCGTCGTCAATTACACGACGAGCTTTCGCAGTCCCGACTGGCTTCGTGATGAGTGGGCGAATCAGTATGGGCTCACCGCCTTTGCGACCGATGAGTACACGGCCTCGATGGACGCCGTGTACGAGCGGCTCGGAGTCAACGCCGCGCACAACCGGGTCAGCGCGCGCGAACGAGTCCTGGAACGCGGCATGCGGAAACTCGGCTGGCACGCGGCGTACATGCCGCGCAATGTCCAGGGGTGCACCCAGGATGCCAACTGCGGTTTCTGCGGCTACGGCTGCCAGAGCGGCGCCAAGCAATCGACGCTCAAGACCTACCTGCTCGACGCCTACCGGCGGCGGGCCCGCATCGTCGTCAACTGCAAGGTCGATCGAGTGCTGATCGAGGACGGGCGGGCCGTCGGCGTGCGCGCAACCGTGCGCCAGCCCGAGATGCCGGCCTGGACCTTGATCGTGCGCAGCCGCGCCGTGGTCGCGGCCGCGGGCGCCATCGGGACGCCTGCCCTCCTGCAGCGCTCCGGCGTGCGATCTCCAGCGGTCGGGCGATGGCTCCGCCTCCATCCGGGTGTCGCGGTCCTGGGTGTGTTCGACGAGACGCTTCGACCGTGGGAGGGAAGTCTCCAGGCGGTCTACTCGGATGAGTGGATCAACCTCGATGGTCGGTACCACGGCGTCAAGCTCGAATCGGGCCCGATGCATCCGGCGATCCTGGCGCACGCGATTCCGTGGCGGGACCCGACCCAGTACCGCCGTTTGATGCGGTTGCTGCCCAACATGTCCGTGCTCGCGCCGCTGGTCCGCGACCATGGCGGTGGGCGCGTGACGGCGAGAGATGGAGCCGCCCGTGTCGATTATCGAATGGGCAAGGACGACCTGGCGGATATTCGGCGCGGCATCCAGGCGGCCGTTCAGATCATGGAAGCCGGGGGCGCGCGGGAGATCTTCACGGGTCAGAGCGCGTATGTCTCCTACAAGCCGGGCCAGCGTGGTGGCATCGACGCCTTCATGAGCGAGGTCGACCGCGCCGGCTACGGCCCGGGCCAGATGGGCTACTTCAGCTTCCACCAGATGGGCTCCTGTCGGATGGGCGCTGCCCCGGCCACCTCCGTCGTGGGTCCCGATCACCAGGCGCACCTGGTCAAGGGCCTGTTCGTCGCCGATGGCAGCGCGTTCCCCAGTGCGTCGGGCGTCAACCCCATGATCACGATCATGGCGATGGCCCATCGCGCGTCCCGCTATATCGCGGCCGCCTGCTAATGCAGGCGGCGGTGCAGACGAAGCGGAGCCCGTGGGTCATCCTTCTCGTCCTCTGCCTTGGCTTCTTCATGATCCTGCTCGACCTCACGATCGTGAACGTCGCGATCCCGAGCATGATCGATGGCCTCCACGCCGGCCTCGACGAGATCCTCTGGGTGCTGAACGCCTACATCCTCGCGTACGCTGTCCTGCTGATCACGGCGGGCCGGCTGGGCGACATGTTCGGCGCCAAGCGGCTCTTCCTCGTCGGCCTCGCGGTCTTCACGTTTGCCTCGATCGCCTGCAGCCTGGCCCAAACCCCGACGCAGTTGATCATTGCCCGCATCATCCAGGGCGTTGGCGGCGCCATCCTGACGCCGCAGACGCTGAGCATTCTCACCAACATCTTTCCGGCCGACAAGCGCGGTGCCGCGTTCGGCATCTGGGGCGCGGTCGCCGGCGTTGCCTCGGTGACCGGCCCGACGCTAGGCGGCTTCCTGGTCACGAACTTCAGCTGGCAAGCGGTCTTCTGGGTCAACGTTCCGGTGGGCATCGTCGCCTTCGTCCTGGGTATCTGGTTGCTCCCCGGAATCCGTCTCGGCCGCGAGCAGAGCCTGGATCCGGTTGGCGTACTGCTGGCCAGCGGCTCGCTGTTCGCGGTGGTTTTTGGACTGATCGAAGGCCAGCGTTACCACTGGGGGACCTTTACGGACGTGGCCTCGTTCGATGCGGCCGGCGGCCACTGGGGCCTCTTCAGCATTCCGAGCCTGTTCATCGCCAGCGCGATCCTCCTGGTGCTCTTCGTGCTCTGGGACCGGGTTCAGGACCAACCGCTGGTGCCGTTCACGCTGTTCAGCGACCGCAATTTCACCGTCGGCAACGGTCTGGCGGCGATTGTTTCGTTCGGCATGATGGGGCTCTTCCTCCCGCTGACGATCTTTCTCCAGTCCGTTCTGGGCTTCAGCGCGCTCAAGGCGGGCCTGACGCTCGCCCCCATGCCGCTGACCTCGATGTTCGTTGCTCCGCTCTCGGGACGCGCGACCGATCGCGTCGGCGGCAAATACATCCTGATGTTCGGTCTCACCTGCTTTGCCGCGGGCATGGGGCTGGTGGTGTGGGTGTCATCGCTCAACGCCGGGCAGTCAACCTACGTCTTGCCGCTGATCCTGGCCGGAATCGGTCTTGGCTGCACCTTCGCACCGATGACGACGGTGACCATGCAGCGCGTCAATCCGCGGCTGGCTGGTGCGGCGTCCGGTCTGCTCAACACCACCCGTCAGCTGGGGGGCGCGTTCGGGAGCGCCGTGGTTGGCGCCATCCTGCAAACCCGGCTTGCCAACGAGCTCGTCAGCCAGGCGCAGGCGCAAGCCGGCAGCCTGCCGCCGGCGTTTCGGCTGCCGTTCGTCGAGGGCTTCACGAAAGCCGCCGGAGGCGTGCTGGAAGTTGGACGCGGCCAGTCCGGTGTGCCGCTCCCGGCCGGTATCCCGCCTGCCCTCGCCGCTCAGGTCCAGCAGGTCGCGCACGACGTGTTCGCCCAGGCCTTCATCAATGCCATGCGCCCCTCGCTCGCCGTCGCCATCGCGGTCTTGCTCTTCGGCGCCCTGCTGACGGGTGCCATCATCGGCCGGCGCACCCCCTCCGCCCAACGGGCGCCGGCGCCCGCCCCCGCCACGAGCTAGACGATACTGGGTCCATGCCCACGCAGTGGCTGCCACTCTTTCCCTTGAACGTCGTGCTGTTCCCGCACATGGCGCTCCCACTCCACGTCTTCGAGCCGCGCTACCGGCAGATGATTGGGGATTGCCTCGAAGAAGGGCATAGCTTCGGCGTGGTCGCGATCCGTGAGGGAAGCGAGACCGGCCCTGCGACTCCCTATGACGTGGGCACGCTCGCGAAGATCGTGCGCATCGATCGCCTGGATGACGGCCGCATGAATCTCCTCGTCATGGGTGCCTCGCGTTTCGAGATCGTGCGGACCGCGAACGATCACCCCTACCTGCGCGGCCAGATCCGCATCATTCCGGAGGCGGGCGACGACCTGGAGGCGACGGCAAGCCTGACCGAAACCACCGCGAACACCTTCCGCGAGTATTCGAACCTGTTGCGTGAGCTGGTCGGCCGCCAGCCCGACGACGCCGAACCACCGATGGATCCGGAGCTGCTTTCCTACCTGATCGCGGCGGCGCTCAACCTCCAGGTACCGGAGAAGCAATCACTGCTGGCTGAGCCGCGAACCGATGCGCGCCTTACGCTCGAGCTGCGGATGCTCCGCAAGGAGATCGTGCTGCTCAAGCAGATGGTCGCGCACGCCGGCACCGCCGCATCGGTGCGGACCTCACTCAACTAGGCGTTTCCCTCCGCCGGCTCAGCCAGTCCGCCATGGCGCCCACGGAGGCCCCAGGACTGGTGAGCGGTCCTTGAGGATGTCTTCCATGCGCTGGCGAACACCAGGAAGCGCCTCGCGATGTGGGAGCACGTAGAAGCGTTCCTTGTGGATCGCATCGACGACCGTAGCGGCCATGTCAGCGGGCGGGCTCCCGGCCGCAACCAGGCCCTGGACGTACTCGATGGCGGCAGTTGCCTGCGGGGTCCGCTCGGGTTCGGTGGCGGGGTACTCCGCCGGACGATTGCGTTTTGACTCGCTGATGTTTGTCCGCACCCAGGCTGGGCATAGGACCGAAACACCGACGCGCGCGTGACGTATCTGGAGCGACACCTGTAGGGACTCCGAGAGTGCCACGACGGCGTGTTTCGAGACGCTGTAGACCCCCATCGAGCCTGGCGCAGACGTGTTGAGGCCGGCCATCGAGGCCGTGTTGACCACGTGGCCTTCCTCCTGTTCGAGGAGAATCGGAATGAAGGCGCGCATGCCGTTGATGGCGCCCCAGAGGTTGACACCCAATACCCACTCCCAATCCGCGGGTGTCATTTCCCAGAACGCCGCGCCTGATGTGGCGCCGACGCCGGCGTTGTTGCAGACCACATGGACACCGCCGAATGCCTCCCGCGCCTGTTGTGCAAGCCGGTCGACCTGATCAGCTTTGGCGACATCGGTGGGGATCGCCAGAACCTCCGCCCCGGTCGACCGTAGGGAGCTCTCGGCCCGGCGTAGCGGTTCGACCTCCACATCCGCAAGGACAACCTTCATCCCTTCCGCGGCGAACCGTTCGGCAAGCGCGAGGCCGATCCCGCTTGCGGCTCCCGTGACGACTGCGACCCGACCTTTCAAGGATTTCATGCCATGCCTCCATCGCTGCGCGATCGCCTCTTGTGCCTTCGATTCTAAAGCTGGACTGTCCGCATGTTTTTCCCGCCTGACGCGATGGTGCGGGTATGCCGGGCTTGGGCTGGCTCGATTCGCCCGAGGCGAGTCGCGAAATGGAGTTCGTCTATCGGTGGCTTCAGCGCGCCCGCTTGTGGGCAATCGTGACAGGCGGCGCGTTCGCCGTGGTCGTGATCGCGTTGTACGGGCCATACGGACAACCCAGCGGCGTGCCGGTCTGGATCGGTGTCTTGGTCACCAGCCTCGTCGGCTTGCCGTGCCTGTCGATGCTAGTCGTCGCCTGCGTCCACTGGGTGAGAGCGGCGCGCGCGCGACGTCGGGACGTCAAGGCGGGATGTGTCGTGAACACGAATCGTTTCTCCGCGTGGGTCGACTATCACGGGATCGGCGTAGGGCTGGCCCTCGTGGCGATTCTCGTTGCGGTAGGGGTCTGGCTTGTCAGCTACCTGGCCGGCCACGGTGTGAAACTAGGTCGCGGCTATTGATTAACTGGTGTGCAGGTCGACGACGAGCCGCCATGCATACCCACCGGTCGCGGGCAGGGTGAAGGCCGTGACGCGCACCGGTCGCGCCAGGTCGATCGTGATGATCCCGTCCTGCCCTTGCTGGACGCC
>DASZJR010000012.1:0-10615 GCA_035947855.1 Candidatus Dormiibacterota bacterium | reverse complement strand
AGGCGCTCGCCGACCGGGTTCACCGAAAGCACCGTCGCCTCGCGGTCGACGATGATCAGGGCCTGGGGGAACTGCTCAAACGCTTGCTCGGAGAGCGTTCGCTCCCTCGCCATGTCATCGCAGTATAGGCACGGCGGGGCGGACTTTCGCCTTCAGTTGTTGGAGCCGTCGCTCGAGCTTGAGCGGACCGGGGCGCAGAACGTGCTCGTAGAGGCCGATGTAGCGGACCGTCTCGCCGCCGAAGCCGGTCTTGAATCGGTAGAGTCCGAACCACGGATGGTCTGGCGCGGGCTCCTCTGGAATCCCCCACCAGTCGTAGGTATCGCAGCCGAGGGCCTTGAAGTCGAGCATCGCCTGCCAGTGCAGCAGGTAGTTCGGCATCAGCTCACGCTTGCGGTCGCCCGAGCCGCCGAAGAGGTAGTAGGCGGTCTTCCCGAAACGGAACACCATGATCCCGCCGAGGATGTCACCTTCGTGCTCCGCAAGGTAGAGCCGCACCTCGTCTGACGGGCCGAAGAGGTCGAGCGCCGCCTGGTAATACGCTACGCCCGGCAGGTGGATGCCCTGCCGTTTGCCGGTGTCGGCCGCCAACCGCGCGAAGGTCGCGACGTCGCGCGAGGCGCGCACGGTCACGCCCTTCTTCTCCGCGAGATTCAGGTTGTAGCGGGTCTTCGGCTTGAAGCCCGCCTTGAGCGAGTCCGGGTCGAGGTCGATGCGCAGCAGCCGGGTCGCCTCCGGTTGGACGGCCTTGGCCTTGGAGAAACCGCGACCCTCGAAGAAGGCCGGCCACTCGTCACCGACCCGCGCGTTCGGCTCGACGCGGAGGATCAGCCCCCGGCCGGCGGTCGCGCGTTGCTCCAGGGCATCGAGGACGAGCAAGCGGTCGCGCTCGGCCACGACGGGGCCGCGCGGCACGTAATATGTCGCCCCGCCCGGGTAGAGCGTGGCGTTGCGCTGGAGGGAGCAAACGCCCGAGCGGCCTTCATGAATGAGGAGCCGCTCCACGCTCCATCCGAAACGCGATTGCAGCTCTCCCCATTTCCAGCTTTGCAGCAGGTTCGCCTCGGGCTGGGCAAGCAGCAGCGCATCCCAGGCCTGCGCCCCCAGTCGCTCGCCAGGCGTGACAGCGAGGGCGGCCTCAGACAAACTCGGGCTGACCCGCGCGCGCAAATCGCTCCGCCAGGCGAATCGTGAGCGCGGCGGCGCGGTTGACCGGGAGATCGTAGAGTCCGATGAAGCGCACCATCTGACCGTTGAAGCGCGACTTGAAGACGTAGTAGCCGTAGCCACGCTGGCCGGGCTGCGGATCGAGCGGTACACCCCACATGTCATAGGTGGTGCAGCCCCGTCGCTGGGCATCTTCGATCGCACGCCAGTGCAGCAGGTAGCCGGGCTTGAGGTCCTTGGCGTCCTCCCGTGTTCCGCCGTAGAGGTAGACCAGCTTCGAGCCGAAAAAGAGCATCACCGCCCCGGCCAGCAAACGGTCCTCATGGCGGGCAAGGTAGACGGCAACCTGGCCGCGCTGGCGGAACAGGCTCAAGAGGTCCTGGTAGTAGGCGCGGCTGCGGATCGCGAACTGCTCGCGGGCGGCGGTCTCCTGGAGCAGTTCATAGAAGCTGTCCATCGCCGCCGACGCCTCGGAGGCCTCGACCGTGATGCCTTGCTTGATGCCTGTTCGGATGTTGCGGCGCGTCGATTCCTTGAGCCGCATCATCGCCTCGTCGCCGCCACTGATGTCGACCAGCCAGGTGGCTTGATGCTGGATGGGATGGCGGCTTGGCAGCCCCCCGGAGGCAGTGAGCACCGCGCGCTGCGCATCGGTCGTCCATTCCGGGTCCACCTTGAGGACGGTGCCACCGTCCCGCGCGAGGCGATCCCGAAGCGCGTGCCAGAAGGCGGGCCACTGCTGGGGACGCTGATCCAGGATGGGCCCGCGGGGGGAATAGTTCAAGGCCAGGCCGCCAGGAAGGCTCCTTCGGAGGACGGCGGCGGCCCCGATCGGCGCCCCACCCTCGGTCCAGAAGTAGCGCTGAACTCCCCAGCCGTGGCGCGATTTGAGGGTGCCCCACGCCCAGGCTTGCAGCACGGAGGCATCGGCAGCCTGGGAGACGAACGCGTCCCAGGCCGACGCGTCGTCGCAGGTCCTCAATTCGGGCATGCCTTGACAGCTTAGCGGGCGGCTTCAGGGGAGGTCGCCACAGCGCGTTGCCGACAGTTCGGGTATCGTATTTGGCCTGTGCTAGCATTGGTCAGGAAATCTCGGGGCGGTGGGAGGCTTTTGTGAGTACCATCGAGCAGGCGCCCGGGCTTCTCGACAACAGGGGCACGCTCAACCAGACGCCGCTGCTCACCCTGTTGCAGTCGAAACAAGCCCAGCGGGCTACCGGTACACTTCAGGTCCGAAATGGCGGTGAGGCGTACTCGCTGTTTTTTCTGTTCGGGCATCTCTTCCACGCCTACGGCAATGGAAGCCAGGGCGAGGAGGCCGTCTTCACGCCGCTCGCCTGGCGCCAGGGCGATTACTCATTTGACCCGAAGTCCAAGCTTCCGACCGAGGAAACCATCACCGCCCCGACCGCCGATATCCTCGCCGAAGCCAAGCGGCGCGGCGTGCCGGGTGCTGATAACGGACCCGCGCCGGCCCGCGACGCTCAGGCGCCAGTCCAGGCCGCTGCTCCGGCGGCGCCGCCCCAACCGCAAGCCCAGGTCAGCGAGCGACCGGTGGTGAGTCAGCCCGCCCAACCGGCGCCCGCGCCGGAGGAAGGGCCGCCCGCGACCGAGCTGTATCCGCTACCGGTGGGCAAGCTCGTCTACGAGTCGCTCAAGACCGCCTTCGTCGATTTCCCCAAACTGCTGCGTTCGTTGAGCAGCGACCGGCTCACCGGGTATCTACGGCTGTCCGGTCTTGCCTCGCGCGGCATGATCCTCTTCTACCAGGGCAGCCTGATCGAAAGCTTCTACGACGGTGGCGCCGTGGTCTCCACCGGACGGACGGCCTTCTCCCTGTTCAAGAACGATGTCGATCGGGGCGAAGGCAGCATGGACGTCATCGAACTGTCGGCCGAGGTGGTCACGGCGATCTATCAATTGCTGACCGCGCCCACCATCCTGCAGGGGCTGCTCGCGCGCTTCGTCGACATCCGCGCCCTGCTCCAGTACCTGCAAGAGGAAAAGATTCACGGCAGCCTGCTGGTCCGCGCCCCCGACGAGATGGGCATCATCCTGCTGCGCGACGGCCAGTTGCTCGGCGCGTTCACCCGCGGCCAGCCGCAGTTGATGCAGGATCCCGAGCTCGTCACCCGCCTCTGCGCCGATTCGAAGACCCGGATCGAGGTCAAGGCCGTCGCCGACCTGGAAGAGCCGGCGTCGGTCAGCCTGGAAGAGATGCTCGCCATGACGCCCTCGGTCACCTCCACCGTCTACCGGCCGGCCCCGCCGCCGCCGCATGGCGGACCGGCGGCCCAGGCTGCGCCACCACCCCAGCGCGCCCAGACCTATCAGCCGGCGCCCCAGCCTGTCCAACCCCCGGCCGCCGCTGAGCCCGACATCGACTGGTCCTCGCTGATGAGCCAGCTGAACCAGATGACCGACAACGCCCTGCAAAACCGGGCGAAGAAGGTCAAGGAGATGCTCGCCTCGACCGAGCACACCGTCGACGCCCTGGACCGGACGATCGACCGGGTCTCGCAGACCTCGATCATGTTCGTCGATCCGGCCAAACTGACAAACCTGGCCAACGAGATGCGCCAGCTGCTCGAAGAGCAAAGGTAGACTCCCTCCGCTGGACCTCCTAAGGCGAACCACTCGCTAACCTTTTAAGCGGGCATGCGGCGCGCAGTCCTCCTGGTCCTGGCCTTGTTGACGCCTCTTGCCTCGGCGTGCGCGCTCAACCCGCCGCGGATCGCGAGCATCTCTCCTGCCCGTGAGGCGACCAACGTCGCGACCAACGAGGTCATCACCATCAGCTTCGACCGGCCGATGAACCACCAGTCGGTCGAGACGCGCTTCGCACTCGCCCCCGCCCTGCCCGGCTGCAGTGGATCCAAGACCTGCGGCTTCACCTGGACCGGCAACACCCTGACGTTCATCCACGCACAGGTCAATTTCGAGCTCTCCACCATCTACCGGGTGTCGATGCACGCCGGCTACGCCGATGCCAGCGGCCAGCAGAATGGGCTCGAGCACTCCTGGCGCTTCACCACCGAGGGTCGACCGGCGTTGACCACGGTCGATCCGCCCGATAACGCCACCGCGGTCGCGCCCGATCGCAATATCGTCCTCACGTTCAGCCGGCCGATGCAGGCCGATTCGATGCGCGCCGCCGTCCAGCTGAGCCCGGAGGTCCCCTTCCTGCTGCGCTCGAAGCCCGGCGGTGACGGCTCCCAGTTCGAAATCATTCCGACCGCGGTGCTCCAGCCCAACCAGAACTACACCGTCTCCCTCGACCAGCCGCTCGACGTTCACGGCAACGCGATCTACGGGGGCGTCCAGACCCGCTTCAAGACCGGGTCGCTCTCCCTCTCGCGGAAGATCGGCTACCTGGTCGCGCAGCCCGGGCAACCGGCATTCGCCGTGGGGATCGTCGATCCGCACGCCGATACCTTCCTCGGACGCTCGACGCCGAAAATCATCTACCAGCTCAGTGCGCAGAGCCAGGTCACCGACACCATCCTGTCCTTTGACTGGTCGCCGGGCGCGCAGCGCCTGGTCGTCGTCCAGGCGCCTCGCAACGTGGACAGCGGCCCGATCCAGATCGTCGACCTGGCGACCGGCACCGTGATCCGGCCCGGGATCAACGGGTCCGCGGTCTACTGGTCGCAGGACGGCACCATCGTCTACCTGCGCGATGGGACGCTGCGCCGGTTCCGGCCGACCACCCTGGAGGACGTTGCCCTCACGGATCCGGCCGACGGGCGGGTGACGGACCCGGTGGCACTCAGCCCCGACGGCAAATCGGTCGCCTACAGCACGACCGACCCGCAGGGGGTCCGCCATCTGTGGATCCTGAACCTGGACCTGCGAAGCCGCTACAAGCCCGCCGGGCTCGACGATCCGGCCGATCACCCCTCCTGGTCGCCAAACGGGACCAAGCTCGCCTTTCGCCGGGTGACCGCGACAGGACCGGAACTCTGGATCTACGACCTCTCGGCCAGCGGCGCCAGCGCCTACCGCCGGGGCGGCCCTCTCGATATCACCGGTGCCGCCTGGCTGAACGACAACAGCACGATCTATGTCGCGACCGGAGCGGGGAGCTCGGCGGCGCTCTACCGCGTCAACATCTTCTCGGCCAGCGAGGTGGGCGGCGTGGTCAAGGTCACCGGGAGCAAGGAAGCCCCCAACGGATCGACCCCCAATACGCCCGCCTACGATCGGCGGATCGCCTTCGTGGGCCAGCTCGACCAGCGGCCCCAGATCTACGTGATGAACGGCGACGGCTCCCGTCCGCAGCAGTTGACCGATTGGGAAGCCGACTACCCCTACACGGGCGACGGCCCGAACTGGGTGCCGATCGGCTAGGCAGCTCGGGGAAGGGCGTCGTCGGGCAGGATGTCGAGCTGGGGCGGCTTCAGGTAATTCGCATGGAAGTAGGCCCGCACCCAGACCGTGACCAGCATGGCGATCGCCATCAGCAGTGCCGATGACCAGAAGGGCATGGCTAGCTGGATCCCGTACATCCAGCCCGCGATCGGGTAGGCGACGATGACCACCGCGCCGGTGGCCAGGGCGAAGAGCCCATACCCCTTGGCCATGGCGTAGTCCGGCAGCACTTCTCCGATCACGGCGGTCATCACCTGGCGGAAGGACCAGAAGGCCCCCCGCAGGAAGAAGGCGAACCCCAGGATCGGCAGGGCCATCGAGGACAGGAGCAGGATCGCCGAGAGAACGTAGGCTGCCTCGAAGCAGAGGACGATGGTGACGCTGCCGAGCGACCGGCGTAGCCGCCCCAGGCCGAGGCCCATGATCACCGAGCCCAGGTAGAGGACGCTCATCAAGACCCCGATCCAGAAGTTGTCGACGTGGGCCGCCTCGCGAGCGTAGAGCGCGGTGAACGTCCAGGGGATGAAGATGATGGCGGTCACGACCATGAAAAGGCCGAGCATGACTCGGTACGCGGGGAAGCGCATCAGGTCTCGGTAACGGATCGACGGTACCGCGAACGTGGGTGAGCGTTTGGATGGGAGAAAGGCGATGCAGACCGCCGCCGCGAAGAAGAACGCGAAGGACACCCAGAAGATCGCGCTCAGCGGCATGACCTGGGCCAGCCAGCCGGAGAGCACGCTGGAAGCGATCAGGCCCAGCGAGTACGCGGAGAACACCGTGGTCATCACCGCCGCGATCCGGTCGCGTGGCACGCCCAGTGATAGGTAGACGCTGATCGCGGGGGTGTTGAAAACCGAGAGCTGCAGGAAGAGGATCCCGACGGCGGTCCAGCCCCAGTGGGGCGCGATCGCATAGCAGAGCGGCGCCGGCACGGCGATCGCCCAGCCCGCGATCACCGTCTTTTTCAAGGAGCGGTGCTCGGCGAGCCGGGTTCCGGGCAGCATGACGAGCGTCGCGACCAGCATGCCGAGCGCGGCCAGAACGCCAATCTCGAAGGCGCTGGCGCCGAGCTCCCGCTGATAGATGGCGCCGAAGGCGATGAAGGGGCCAGCACCCAGGCCGGAAAGCCCGTGCGCGGCGAAGAGCAGCCAGCCGCCGCGGTCGATGCGGACTCGGGTCTCCGGCATGTGGCCGCCCCTGACGGGCCGGTTGCGGGGCGCGCGCGCCTGGAGCACACCCGTATATCGCGCCCGTCAAAGCGACCCATCGAGCGAGACGGCGACGAACCGGTGAAAAGCGCCTAGGCGGCGATCCGCCCTTCGAGAGTGAATCGACGGTGCCAGCGTGCCAGCGGACGCGGCGCCCACCAGTTGGTGCGCCCCAGCAGTCGCATCACGGCTGGGACGATCAGGGCACGTACCAGGGTGGCGTCGATGGCGACCGCGATCGCCAGCCCCAGGCCGATCGACTTGATCAGGACGACGTCCGCCAGTCCGAAGGCGAGGAAGACGGCCACCATGATGCCAGCGGCGCCGGTGATCAGCCGGCCGCTCTTCTCCAGTCCATCGGCGACCGCCTGGGTCGTGTCGCCGGTCCGCCGGTACTCTTCCTGGATACGGCTGATCAGCAGCACCTCGTAGTCCATCGACAGCCCAAAGACAATGCAGAAGAGCAACACGGGGACGGAGGGGTCGAGGGGAGCGGCCGTGAAGTTCAGCAGCGAGCTGAGGTGACCTTGCTGGAAGATCCAGACCAGCGCACCGAAGGAGGCCCCGATCGACAGGATGTTCATGATCACGGCCTTGAGGGGGAGCACCACCGATCCGGTCAAGAGGAAGAGCACGAAGTAGGTGACGATCATCACGTAGCCGACTGCGAGCGGAATCCGCTGCAGGATGAAGTCGGTGAAGTCGATTGAGAAGGCGTCGACCAGCACGCTACTGCCGGCAGGCGGGGTCATGGTTCGCAGCGAGTGGACGATGGCGCGAGAGGCATCGCTTTCCTGACCGTTCTTGGTCACGACCGAGAGGACCGCGATCTGCGGTCCGGTTGTCCCGTGGACAATGGCCTGCACCCGCGCCGGCTGGGCCGCGGCCGGCTGAGTGAGCAGCGCCTGGTAGGCGGAACGACTGAGCGAGGAATCGTAGGTCACCAGGCTCTCGACGCTCTCCACGCCCGGGATCTGCTTGATGGTCTGAGCGAGGTCATACAGACCTCCAATGCGGTCGGCCGTCAGCGGGCCACCGCTCGAATAGTGAACAACCACACTGAAGAAGGTCTGGCCCTGTCCGGGAAATTGCTGCAGCTGGTCGTAGCCGCGGCGGCTCTCCGCATTCGGCGGTAGCATCCCGACATCGCCGTTCGCGATCTTGATCTGGAAGAAGGGCGACGCCATCACCAGCAGCAAGGCCACGATCGGCACCAGCACCAGGACCGGTCTGCGCATCACGCGCATCGCCAGACCGTGCCAGAACCCGCGCCCCGCCCTTCCGCGGGGCAGCGGCACGCGCAGCCAGGTCACGCGATGACCGAGGATCGCCAGCAGCGAGGCGAGGAAGGTCAGCGCGTACAGCACCGCGATCGCGACCACGATGGCGCCGGCGAAACCCATCGATGCCAGAAAGGAGCCCTGGAAGAACAGCATGGCGCTCAACCCGATCGCGACCGTGATCCCGGAGAAGGTCACCGCGCGACCGGAGGTTCGCATGCTGGCGATCAGCGCCTGCTCGGTCGCCCGGCCGGCAGCCAGTTCTTCGCGGAAGCGGTTGACGATGAAGAGCGAGTAGTCGATCGCCACGCCAAGACCAATCAGGGTGACGATGTTGGTCGCGTAGGTGGAGACATCGGTGAAGCGCGCGAGCACGCCGACAGCCGCCAGACCGCCGACGACCGCGACGCCACCCACGCCGAGGGGGAGCAGCGCGCTGACTACCGTGCCGAAGACGAGTAGCAGCAGGACCACCACGACGACGAGCGAGACCAGTTCGGCTCGCTGCAGGTCGGCCTGCAAGTACTTGTCGAAGTCGGCGGCGATGGCGACATTGCCGGTGCCGAGGACCTGCAGCTGATCGGAATGCACCTTCGCTCGGAGCTGCGTGTAGTACTGGCGGGCGGTGGGGTAGTCGTCTTTGAGGGTGACCAGCGCGTAGACATGGTGGCCGTCCGTCGACGTCATGGCTCGTGCCAGCTCGGGCGTGACATCAAAGGGGGTCTCGATGCTCTTCACCCGCTGGTCGGCCTGCAGCGGCTGGAGCGCGCTCAGCACGGCGGTTTTGAAGGCGGGGTCCTGCACCGGCATCTTCTGGCTGCCAAAAACGAGGACAAACGATGACCCCGCACCATTCTGCGGCAGCTGACTCTGCATCAGGGCGACCGCTCGTCCGGACTCGGTGCTCCCCCCACCGCTGTTCTTCGTGGTGCCGCCGTTGAACAGCGCCACGAGCGAGCCGGCCAGCAGGAGCCCGGAGGCGCCCAGCATCAGCCAGCGGAATCGGTAGACGATGTGACCCCACCAGGCAAACATGTCAGCCCACTTCCAGCGAAACCCGCGGTCTGGTTGCAAAGGCGATCGTGATCTCGCTCAGTGCGTCGATCGCCGCCTCGGCGTCGAAGTCCGGATTCATCACCTTCTGCAGGTAGATGCCATGCAGGCTTCCCCAAATGGCGGCCGCGATGGCATCGGCCGACGCAATCGGCGGGTCAGCCATGCCGGCGATCACGCCCTGGGTGATGCGCGCGATGAAAGCGCGCCGCTCCTCGATGAAGCTACGGACCGCGGCCGCGATCCTGGCGTTGTGCAGCCCAACGCCGAACATGTCGAAGGTCAGCAGGAAGAGGCCTCGGTAGGTCTTGAGCTCTTCTTTCGCGAGCTCGAACCCCATGCGGGCGACCAACATCGGGTCGGCGTCCTCCGGGAGCGGTCCGGTGAGGTTCACCCCGGCCTGTTGCCAGGCCCCCATGAGGGGTTCGCAGGCGTGTTCGATGGCCGCGACCAACAGGTCTTCCTTGGTCTCGAAGTAGTAGTGCGCCAACCCCGGCGCCACGCCGGCTTCGGCTGCGATGTCCTTCATCGAGGTCTCGTGGTAGCCGCGCCTGACGAGCGTGCGGTAGGCGGCGTCGACGATCCGTTCCTTGGTCTGGTCGGGCACTGGTTACTCTCCAGCGTTTATTTGGTCAATCAATCAAACGCTGGGCCATTAAAGCAAACGGCTGCCCCGACGTCAAGGTCACTCGGAACTTGCTAGCCCGCGACCGCGGGGCGGAGAACCGGCTGAGGATGGGCTGTGTATTCCGCGACCAGCCGGTCGACGGTCTCCTTCCAGCTGAACTGGGTGGCGACCAGACGGCTGCGACGGCTGAAGCAGCGGCGCAGTTCCTCGTCGGCGAGCAGGCGACCGATCCGCTCGGCGTACTGCGCGGGATCGTGGGATACGAGCGTGAAGCCGGTCAGGCCGTCCTTGACGATGGTGGGGAGGCCGCCAACCCGAGCCGCCACCACCGGGGTGCCGCAGGCGGCTGCCTCGAGTGCGACCAGCCCGAAGGATTCGCTGTAGGAGGGCACGACGCAGACCGACGCCAGGCTGAGATAGCCGGCCAGCGCCGCCTGGTCCACCGACCCCAGGAACCGGATCTGCTTGCTGATGCCAAGCGAGCCGGCCAGCGCGACCAGGCGCGACCGTTCGCCTCCGCTCAACCGGCTCTCACTCGCGCCGTTCTGGCTGTCGTCTCCGATCACCAGCAAGACCGGTGGTTCCGGCTGGGCGCGGTCGGCGACGAGATGCGCCATCGCCCGGATGACGGTTTCGGCGCCCTTGAGACGCTCGAGGCGTCCGGCGAAGACGACCACGCCAGCCTCCCCCAGACCCAGGCGCTTGCGAAGCGCTCCGGTCGGCCGTTCCGTGAAGACCTGGAGGTCGACGCCAGGCGCGACAACGCTCAGCCGGTTTCGCGACGCGCCATAGAGACGAATCAGGTCATCGGCCTCCTGCGCACTCGAGGCGATCAGGTGATCGCAGTTGCGCACGATCGCCTGCTCCACCGCGATCCGATGCTCCGGCTCGACGATCGCGCCCTC
>DASZJR010000011.1:0-9538 GCA_035947855.1 Candidatus Dormiibacterota bacterium | reverse complement strand
CCGGAGATCCTGGCCGCGGGAATAATGGTGATCCCGTCCTTTTCATAGGGCGTGCCGAACACTTCGGAGACTCGCATTGCCGCTTTGGCTTCATTGACGACATCCATGACACGCATCGCAGTCCTCCTGGGGGGTGGCCGTGAGGCCGAAATCGATGGGCGACTCCCGCCCAGCCTAGCGTTTAGCGCGAGGCAGATGTCCGATGGAGTTAGCGAGGCGTGCGTTCCATGCGACCGAAGGCGAGCCGGGCAAGGCTCACGATGACGATGAACGCGACCACCCCGGCGGCCGGGGCGAGCACGAGAGGGCGCGCGAAATCCGTCCCCCCCAGCAGGGCGTGCAACGCAAACACCGCAAACATCAGGTAAGAGAGCCGGTGCAGCCACCGCCAGGCCAGCGGATCGATGTGCTTTCGCAGGTAGCTGGTGACGGCGACGACGAGCAGAAGGTCGAACCCGATCGTGCCCAGGCCGATGGGCAGGGCGGCGTACGACACACGAAACGGGATCACGAGGTCGATCACGCTGATGCGGGCCACCGCATCGAGCGTCATCGCCAGCACGTGCAGGCCGACAAACGGCACCCAGCAAACGGTAAGGAACCGATGCAGATTCGAGAGGTCACGATTGCGCATGGCTCCCTCGAAGATGGCGCTGCGCAATGCCTGGCCGGTGATCAGCGCGGCGGCGAGCACGAAGAAGGCGGTAAGCGCCGCCGCGCGCGACGTCAACCAGAGGAGCTGGTCACTGGTCACGCCGCAGCCGGAAGCGCGTTCGGGCCGGAGCCGTCGCCTGCCCCTTCCGCCGGCACTGCCGCGTAGTGCACGCCGCGAGCCTCGAGAAAAGCGATGCCCTGCGCCGCACCCAGGAGAACGGCACTCTTGGCATAGACCTCGCCACGCAAGGCGGTGTCCGTCACCACCGAGACTTCCGCCAGGTCCGTTACTGCCGGCATTCCGGTCCGCGGGTCGATCAGGTGATGCATCGCGTGTCCCCAGCGACGCTTGCTCGTCCCGCTGGTACAGATGCCGCCGTCGCGAATGGCGACGAGCGACCCGTCGCAGAGACCGATGTGCCAGCCATCGCCTTCGGGGCCGACGCCCCGCATGCGAAGATCGCCGCCCAGGTTGCAGACCGCGTTATCACCGAGCTCATCAATGAGAATGTCGGCCAGCGCGCCTTTGGCGATGCCGCCCAGGTCGAGCGCCGCGCCGGGGGCGAGCGCCGCCGAACGCGTGGCCTGATCCAGGATGAGCACCTCCGGCAGTGACGGCAGCTGCGTCGGGTAAAGGACGGGCGGCTCCATCAGGCCCTCCCGGAATGGCCGGTCGTACCCGGCGGCGGCGAGGGCCGGAAGGACTGCAGCGTTGACGAGTCCCTCGCTTTCCTCGAATGCCCAGAGGGCGGCCTGCAGCATGGCAAACATTTCCTGGCTCACCGGGACATAGCGGCCGTCACTGGCATTCAGCCCGGCCAGCTCGCTGTCGCGGAGGAACCGCGTGAAGCGGGCCTCCGCATCGCGGATCCATTGCTCGCAACGTTCGAGGGCTGCCTGCCCGCTGTCGACGCTCAGCAGCTCGCAGGTGGAGCCGAGCGCGTCGAAATGGCGGGTCGTGAGTTCAGGAGACATGGCTTTCACTGTGTACGGTGGCATCGCTGGGCAGCACGGTGACCGATGGATGCAGCGGCGCCTCAGCAGGTTTGGGCGAGGTGGCGACCACGCCGCCGGAGAGCAGGGCCAGCAACAGCGTGCCCAGCACCGACGCCCACCTCAGCGTCGCGTTCGAGGACATCTTCCTCTCCCTGCCAGATACAACGCGCTGCCTCATGGTTTCCGGCGACCTCGACCTTACGGTAGAGGGGCGCGAGTGGCCGGAAGCTGAAGGCCTCCTGAGAAGCCTCTGAGAACGCTAGGCGAGATCGAGCGTGATGCTGTGATAGCCGTCGGCACCGTTGGGCAGCGTTCCCGCCGACCTCGATGTTTGTAATGTTCCCTCACCGTCGCGGGCCCGCACTTTGACGTTGTAATGTCCCGCGGCGATGCTGGTGCTGAGTTGCCAGAAGCGCCAGGCGTACGGAGAGAACTCGGCCTGTAGCTCGCAAGGCTGCCAGGTGCGTCCCCCGTCCCAGCTCAGCTCGACGGCACTGATCCGGCGGTCGCCGGCGAAGGCGACACCGGCGAATTGGACCGACCCTGCCGGCAGGGCCGCACCATCCGCAGGACGGTCGATGCGAGACATCGTCTTGACGATCGCTCGCTCGTCCCAGCCGTTGTTCTCCCAGTAACCAGGTTGGTCGCTTGCCGCGAAACGGATGCGCGTCACCCACTTGGGCTGCTTCATCCCGTAGCGGCCAGGAAAGATAAAGCGCGCCGGGAAGCCGTGCATTGAGGTCAAGGGGGCGCCGTTGAGATGGGTGGCGAGCAGATGATCGGCTGTCAGGTCACGCAGCTGAAAGCTCTCCGTATAGCCATCCGCGCTTTCCGTCAGCATCCAGGTCGCGTTCGCCTGTGCCGAGGCAAGCGCCAGCACGTCGCTTACGCGGGGCCCCTTCCAGATGCCGTTGCTGATCAGCGTGCCGCCGATCTCGTTGCTGATGCACTCCAACGTCAGCTCCAGCTCGTGCGACGGCAGTGCGAGCAACTCGTCGTAGGTCAGCGCTCGGCCTGGCAGGTCGAGACGCCAGCTGGAGGCATTGACGACCGGGTCGCCCGCGAGATTCTTAGAGACGACGTAGAAATCGCTGACGGCGGTCACCTCGCTGGGTGCACGGCTGCCCTCCTTCATTGCCAGTGCCGTGGCGAAGCGGCGGACGTTCGCGTAGCCGATGCCCAGCACGGCGATGCCGACCGCACCATAAAAGAGGTTGCGGAGCAAGACTCGGCGATCTTCGTCCATCTCGCCTGGCGGGGCAAGCCCGAGGAGAGCACGATCGACCAGGGGGACCATTCCGGCAAGCAGCACCACTTCGACCACCGAGCCGATTGGTGAATCGCTCGGTGAGAAGGCCACGATCGCAACAATCGCGCTGATCAATGCCGCCAGGCTTGCGAGGATCAAGACGTAGCCGCGCGGAAAGAACCGCGCGATCACCGCGGCCGCCGCGCCGTAGGCGGCGATGATCACGACCGTAGCCCCCACGAGCAAGAGGGGGCGCGCGAGAACGCCGAGCGTCTTGAGTAAGTTCTCGAAGGTCGATAGGGGCAGCAGCTTGAGCAGGATGTAGCCGGCTTGCTCCGGAAGCAGGGGCACACCGAACAAGGCGTGCGCGAGGTAGTCGGTCCCGAGCGCCAGCGTGCCGGCGATGAGGCCGACGATCAGCGGGCGCCGTGCGCCCTGCCGGTCCAAGCGACTACGGCCTGGCGGGCCGGCGGATCCCGTTATAGGCCAGCGCCAATCCGACGATGGCGACGATGATGCCGATGATGAGCCACATCCGCTGGCCCGTCATGAAACTGCCGGGGAGCACGCCCGAACCCTGCAGAATCCACACACCGCCAGCCAAGATGGCAATCAAGCCGACAACCAAGCTACCAATACGCATACAAGTACAGTACGCGACCGCGTTGCACTTTTCCTCCGCCGAGTTCAGTTAGCCGAGTGACTAACCGGGCGGTGGCGTCGTCCCAGCGGTCCATCGCGCACTCGGCCGAAATCACGACGGCCTCGTGTGCGCGTACAGCCCGCAGGACGACGCCCGCCCTATCACGCGCGAAAGCGCGCGGCGGCCGCTAAGCTTCCGCCGCTACCGCTTCGGGCGCAATCACGCCCTCTTTGCCGGCGCGGCCGCCGGCTTCAACCTTGGCCAGCGCCAGCTGACCAATATTCAGTCCCTGGATGGTGGCCAGGTCGCCGAGCGCACGCAGGAAATACTGCCGGCGCCGACGCTCCACGACGCGGCCGAGCTCGTGCTCGAGACCCTGGACGCCTTCCACAAAGGAGATCCGGAAGGGGTCGGTGATCCGCGCGCGCTGCGGGCCGAGCTCTTCCTGGACGAGCTTCTTCGCATCGCCCGAGAGTCCCTCGTTGCTCACGATCAATCCCTCGGCGGCCTTGATGCGGGACACTTTGGCGTTGAAGGCATAGGCGTCCGCCAGGTTGAACTCGCGATCTTTGAGCACCACCAGGACGAGGTCGCCGCTCAAATCGAGCACGATGTCTGTCCCTATCGGGCTGGCATCGATGATGACCTGCTCACGGCTGATGCCCAGCTTGGGGAGGATGGCCGTCGCCAGGGTTGTCATCCAGCGGCCCTTGTCGTTGAGTGCGGTGGCGCGATCGGTCGGCATGATGACCTGGTCGACCCGCTCTTCGTTCAGCGGCCGGCCGCAGGCGCACTTCATCCAGTCCGGCGCCATCTTCTGCAGCTTGTTGGGGTCATCGGTGCGCAGCACCGCATTGCCGGTGCGGGAGCAGACGATCACGTACTCCGACTGGATCAGGCCAAGACTGCGCAGCTCGCCCAGGCGGCCGGCGACAGCGGTTCCCTGGGCTTCGCCCAGGACCTTGGGTAGGTCTGAGACGGTGAGCGAGCCGACCCGCTCCAGGTCCCGAATCAGCGCCCGAATCTCCGGTGTGGTGAAGGCGGCCATGGCCGCGTTCTCTTCGGCACTGACCTCGTTGATCGACTGGCGGGACTTGCGGATCGCGTCGAAATTGTGGCTGCCGACGGGAGCGAGGACCGGCCACGAGGAGGGGGTGCCCACTTCCTGGCCGAGGGCTTCCTGGGCCGCCGTGCGAACTCGCTTGAGGAAGTCGGTCCGGACCTTCTCGGTGCCGGCACGGTAAGCGACGCCGACTTCGATGAAGGCCGGCTTGGCGGCGTGCTCGAGCTCCATGAAATGCACGTCGTCCGAGCGCAGCTCGCGCAAGGTGGCGGAGCCCGGACGGCGGACACGCAACCAGCCGACCACCGGCGCCTGTCCCATGAAGAGCTCTCCCTCGTCGGCCGACGACCAGCTCTTGGTCACGTCGAACTGCAGAAACTTGTTCAAGAGGTCGATGGTGAAGCTGATCCCGGCGCTGTCGAAGATCGCCTCGCGTGCCCGGTAGAGAACGCCCATGAACTCAGGGCCGTTGATGCGCGAAACGATGGTCCAGAACTGGTCTGTATTGGGGGCGATATCGAGGCGGCGGACTTCCACAAGCAGCATTGTTTTCTGGCTCCTCAGCAATGAAAATTGGATGAACGGCAGCGCCACCGCCATCCAACGCCTCCCCAAGAGTCGGTTGGCGGCAGTCGCAGGATAGGGCGGACCAATCGCTCTTGTCAAACCATTTCGCACTCGCAAGTGGTGATGGAGCCGATCACCGGCCCGCGGCCACGGATTGCATACTGTGCCGGTGACGGAGAGGGAACGGCTGGCCGCCGCCGGGCGGGCCGCGGGGCTTCGGCTGAGCGACGCCGACGCGGCGGCACTGCTGCCGGCGTGGAAACGGTACCTGGCGCTGGTCGAACAACTGAGGGCGTCGGTGCCGCCCGAGGAAGGTAATGATGCCGGTTGAACCGCTGACCTCAGCACCGCTTGTCCAAATCGCCCGCTCGCTGCGGCGGCGGCACGTGTCGCCGGTCGAACTGATGGAGGCGTTCACCCGCCGTATCGAGGCAGCCGCGGGCCTGGGCGCCTACATCACCCTCCCCGACGAGCGGGCTCGCCGGGAGGCGAAGCGGGCTGAGCGGCGACTGGCGCAGGGCGAGGCCGGAGCGCTCCTCGGCGTGCCGATCGCCGTGAAGGACCTGTTCCAGACGCGGGCCCTGAGAACCACCGCTGGATCGCGGATCCTCCGAGACTGGGTCCCAACCAGGGATGCTGACGCGGTCACCCGTCTGCGGGCGGCCGGCGCCATCATCTTTGGCAAAACCAATCTCCACGAGTTCGCCTACGGCGTCACCACCGCAAATCCCTGGTGGGGCGTTGCCCGTAATCCCCACGATCCCAGCCGCAGCCCGGGAGGTTCGAGTGGCGGTTCGGCGATCGCCGTGGTGGCCGGCCTGTGCGCGGGCGCCCTCGGCTCAGACACCGGCGGCTCGATCCGCATCCCGGCTTCCCTCTGCGGCTGCGTCGGCCTCAAGCCCACGGTTGGGGCCATCCCGTTGGGCGGGACGTTCCCGCTGGGGTGGTCGCTCGACCATGCCGGTCCACTGACCCGCACGGTCGACGATGCCGGCGTGCTGCTCGACGTGCTGTCGGGCGGCGACGCCGGGCACCGGTCGCGGCGCGTGCGGACCCGGGGTCTGCGGGTTGGCGTTCTGCGCGGACCAATCGTCCGCAACGTCCAGCCAGCGGTGTCCCGCCAGGTCGACGCGGCGGCAGCGGCCTTGCGCCGGCGGGGTCTACGGGTCCGCGAGGTGCAGATTCCGGAGATGGAATGGACCGTCGCGACGCAGTTGGTGACCCTCCGCGCTGAGGCGAGCGCGGTCCACGCCCGCTGGATCCGGAGCCGGCCGCGGGCGTACGGGCCCGACGTCCGGACGCGCCTGCAACTGGGAGCCCTGGTCAGCGGCGCCGATTACGTGCTGGCGCAGCGGATGCGTGCCCGGATACGGGTGGCGATGGGGCGCGTCTTCGATGCCATCGATGTCGTGCTGCTGCCCACCACGCCGATCACCGCGCCGGTCGTTGGCGAGCGAAGGGTGGGCTGGCGGTCGGGCGAGGAGCCCGTCGACGGCGCGTTGGTGCGTCTCACGGCGCCCTTCAACCTGACCGGTCTCCCGGCGCTATCGGTTCCCTTCGGCGCGGCGGCCGGCCTTCCCATCGGCGTCCAGGTGGTTGGGCCATTGCATCAGGAGGCGCGCGTGCTGGCGGTTGGGCGGCTGATCGAACAGGATGCCCCCCGCCTCCCCTCCCCCAAAGTGGGAAGGGAATAAGACTCTAGTAGATGAAGCCGATGAGCGGAATCGTGCCCGGAATCACGTGCCGGTAGCTGACCCGGCCCCAGCCGCCGCCGCTCGGGCTCGCGTAGTTCATCTCTGAGACAAGCCAGCTCCCATCGGCGTAGACCTGCTCGACGTAGGCGACATGGCCCCAGTACGGTGACTCCCAGGTGACCATGATCGCGCCCACACGCGGGGTCGGACCTTCAGGCCGTCCATAGGCGCGCGCACGTCCAAACCATTGCCAGGCATTGCCGCCCCAGGGTGCGGGCCGGCGGGTGTTGACGTACCAGGTGCACTGCCCGAAGGGATAGCTGGCGCCACCGGCGGAGTAGACCGGCGTGACGTACCAGGAATGCTTTCCGGCGCTGACCGTCTGCGGGTTGGGCTGCGGAACCGATGCGGGTTCCGGTCCGACCCCATACGGCACCATCAGGTAATCGTCGACCGGCAGCGTCTCCGGATGGCGCAGGAGGTTGAACTGAATGATCGCGTCGGACTCGGCCCGGTACTTCTGCGCCAGCGACGCGACGGTGTCGCTCGCGGCGACTTTGACGAGCACACCATCGACGGGCGGGATCACGACATCCTGGCCCGCCGTCAGGTGGTCGATGAGTTTGGGGTTCGACCAGACCAGCGTGTTGACCGACAGGCTGTACTTCGCCGCGAGCGCACGGAGCGTATCGCCGTCGACGGCCTGGTAGTGAATGATCTCGCGGTGCTTCTCACCTGGCGGCGTGGCGGGCAGCGCCGGGATGACCAGCGAGCCACTCATCGACCAGCCAATGCCATCGACTGCGCGGCCAAAGGGCGCTTGCGCCAGGGCGGTGCCTGGGACCGTGCCACCGGCCAGTGCGGGCGACGCGCCCACCGGCACATGGAAGACCACCCAGGGCATCGCGGCGGCCATGAGCAGCACGGCGGAGTGTGTTGCGAAGCGCGGCGCAGCGTACTTCAGACGAAGTCCCCCTTTCGCCTTCCCTACTGGCCGCTCGACTGCGGCCTACAGAGGACAAACTGCGCGAGCAACGATGCCTTGCATCGGCGCGACGAGCTATCACACGCTCGTCACACGCCCGTCACGCGGGCACCGTAACCAAACGAATTGGCCGCTGCGTCCAAATGCGCCTTAGAATGCGGCCATGTCCGAGCCGGCAGAGATGTCCGGTCGCGAACTGCTCGAAGCCGCATTGCGTGGCGATGCGCCGGCTCCCCCCTACTTCCGCCTGCTCGGCATGCGTTTTACTGCTGTGTCCGATGGCAGCGCGACCTTCGAGATGCCGGCAGCCAGCGAGCTCTACAATCCGAACAACATCGTTCATGGCGGCGCGCTCACATCGCTCGCCGACAGCGCGATGGGGTTCGCGGTCTTCAGCACGCTCCTGCCCGGGGAGAACTTCACGACGGCCGAGCTGCACGTCAATTTCATCAAGGCCGTCAGCGCCGCGTCCGGCATGCTTCGGTCGATTGGCCGGGTCGTGCATCGCGGACAGCAGATCGCCGTGGCTGAAGCGGAAATCCTCGACCCGCAGAATCAGCTGATCGCCCGCGCCAGCTCGACCAACGTCATCCTGCAACGGCGAGCGGCGCAACCCGCGCCGCAGTCTCCGTTTCAGGCAGCGCCGCTGGAGATGGCACCCCCAGCTGCTGAAGCCGCGCGCTTTGTCGCTCCGCCGTCGCCACTGGAGCGAACGCCGCCGATCCCGACGGTGTCGCCGCCGATGACCACCGAGCCCATCGGGATGGCGCCACTCGCCCAGAGCAAGCGAAAGATCCGGACCTTTGCCGGGGACATGGCGTATCTGCGAACTGGGCACGGCCCTCCACTCGTCCTGCTGCATGGGATTCCCAGCTCCTCGTATCTCTGGCGCGATGTTATCGAGCCGCTATCCGCAACCTTCGAGGTGCTGGCGCCCGACCTGCTCGGCTACGGTGATTCGGACAAACGCCTGGACGTCGATCTTTCGATCGCGGCGCAAGCGCGCTACGTGGTGGCCTTCATGGAAACGCTCGGCGTGCACCAGGCCGCGGTCGCCGGCCACGACATCGGTGGCGGTGTGGCCCAACTGATTGCCGTCGACGAACCGCAACGAGTCGCCCGCCTCATCTTGATCGACAGTGTGGTCGACAACAACTGGCCGGTCGCCGACATCGCCCGGCTCAAGGAGCCGGCGTGGGATCAGATCATGGTCAACATCGACCTTCGCGCGGGACTGCGCAAAGGCCTGGAAGCCGGGATGGTCACGCCAGGCCGGGTCAGCGATGAGCTGGTCGACGAGTGGACGCGACCGTTCCAGGATCTCGGAGGCCGCCGGGCCTACCTTCGCGCGGCCCGCGCGCTGAACAATCGCGACCTCACCAGCCGCTCGAACCACATCGACGAAATCGAGACGCCGACCTTGATCCTATGGGGTGCGAACGACAAGTTCCTCGAGCCGACCTGGGCCGAGACCCTCAAGCACAAGCTTCGCGACAGCACGGTGGAGATCATCGACCCGGGCGGGCACTTCCTCCCACTCGATCGGCCCGATGCCGTGGCGGAGGCTATCACGCGCTTTCTGACGACGCGTTAAGTGCGGCGGGCGAGCAGTTCGTCGGCGCGAGCCGACGGCGTCGCGGTCCAGGCGGCCAACCGGATCAGGGGTGTGACCTGTGGCCCATGGAAG
>DASZJR010000010.1:0-2954 GCA_035947855.1 Candidatus Dormiibacterota bacterium | reverse complement strand
GCCCAGTTTTCGCTGAAACGGAGTGTCGAGGAAGGCCTGACGGCAGAGCAGCTGGCCCGGATCCAGGCCTGGGAGCTCACCCTCATCGACGTGATCAAGCAGGAGATGCTGCACCTGGCGTTGGCGACGAACATCTTGAGTGCGGTCGGGGCGGCGCCCCATTTCGAGCGACCCAATTTCCCGATCCTCTCGCGCTGGTACCCACCGGATGTCCAGATCGCCCTCGTCCCCTTCGGGGAGCGCGCCCTTCGCCACTTCATGTTCCTCGAGCGGCCGGAAGGCATGGCACTCGAGGATGCGGAAGGCTTCGGCTCATTCGGAATGATGCAGCCGCTGACGGTGGACGATCCGCAGATCACCGCCGGTCCCGAGGAGTGGCACACGGTTGGCCACCTCTACCGGGGCATCGAGAAGGGACTCGCCCACCTGGTCGAGCGCTACGGAGAGGCGGCCGTCTTCATCGGGCCCGCCAAGGCGCAGGCGACGACCCAGGTCTTCGAGTGGACGGACTTGACCGCCGTCACCGACCTGGCCTCGGCGAGCGCCGCCATCGAGGTCATCGTCGAACAGGGCGAAGGGGCGCGCGGCGATTGGGTGAAGTCGCACTTCGGCAAGTTCGTCGGCATCCTCGAAGACTTTCTCTCGCTCCGAGCCCTCGATCCCACCTTCGAGCCGGCCCGGCCGGTGCTGCCCGTCTATCTGCGGCAGCCGCCCGACGTCGACCAGGTGACGCTGATTGGGGATCCGCTGACGCGGCGGGTGGCCGACCTGTTCAATGCCGTCTACGAGGTGACCCTCCAGGTTCAGAGCCGGTATTTCGTCCATCACGGCGAAACGCCCGACGAGCTCGAGACGCTGGCCAAGACGGCGAAGCACCTGATGAACTGGGTGATGCGCACCCTGGGTCCGGTGCTGACCGCGCTCCCGGTCGGCGCCGAATTTCCGGGTCGGACCGCCGGCCCCGCCTTCGAGATCGTCCGCCCAGCGTTCTTCGTCCTCCCTCACCGGGAGGCGGCATGGAAGATCCTGCACGAGCGCCTCGAAACCCTGGCGGGCGTTAGTGCCGGCCTCGCAAAAGAGGTCGCCCCCGACGTGATGACGAAGATCGAAGCCAATCTTCGCGGCATGGCCGGCGACCTTGATCAGCATCTCAAGGCGCGAGCGCGCTCGACCGTCGAGTCGACGCGGAGTTAGCCCAGGACTTACTGGCCGATCGCCCCGTCGGTCAGCTCGCGCAGGATGTCGGCGTGTCCGGCGTGCCTTGCGGTCTCTTCGATCATGTGCACCATGATCCAGCGCAGGGTGCGCGGCCCCCGATCCTGCTCCTTGCTGAGATCGTCGAGCGATGCGCCGGCGACGATCTCGCGTGATCGGGCGATCTCCTGCTGGTAGAGCGCGCTGATGCTCTCGATCGTATCGCTCGGCGACACGCGGAAATCGATGTCCTGGTCAGGCTCGTCTTCGGGCCAGGGATAGTTCACCGGACCGCCGGCAAAGTAGATCGGAAACCAGCCCCGCTCGACGTACGCAAGATGCTTGACGATCCCCAGCAACGTGCTGGCGGAGGGCACGAGGCGTGCCGACGCTTGCTCCTTCGTCAGGCCGTCAAGCTTCCAGAGCATCGTCTCGCGGTAGCGGTCGAGGAAGGCGCTGAGCATGGCCTTCTCATCACCCGCGAACGGGACGTCGAGACGGCGATGCGGGACGACCCGAGCCGGGATCACCGGGGTGTGATCGGAGGAACGATCCCGGCTGGCAACGCCGCGGCCGTCCGCAGGGCGGCGAGCCGCCGGCTGGCCTGGAACCCTCTGACGATGAAGTAGAGGGCAAGGCCGTGAAACGCGACGGCCGCCCAGTCGGTGACCCAGGCGAGGAGCAAGGCGTCGAGCACGAGCAGCACCATGCCGACGATGAAGCTCCACTGCGCGCCGCTGCGCGAGACATACCCAAGGCCAGCAAGGATTCCGGCGATCACGACGTCGACCAGCAGCGCCAGCACCTCACCCGTGGTGCCGGTGATGATGTCTCTGCCGATGGCATCCGAGAACTGGGTGGCACCGAGGCCGAGGAAGAAGGACCAGTTGCTCCCGGCCACAAAGAGCACCGAGTTCACCAGCGAGAGGCCGGCGATCCAGATGAGCCAGTTGGCCCCAGACCGGACGAGCTGGGTCTGCCTCGCCATCTCGACGACAGCCGGCGGTGGACCGGCGGGAACCGGCGGAGTTGTGCTTGGCGGATCCATAGTGCTCATATGAAAGACCCCGGGGGATCTGGGGCGAGACAGTAGCACAAAGTCAGCCTCGGCCGAGCAGGTTGCTGACTTCCCCGCCCGGGACGTGACTTTGTTACTTGCCGGGCTCGCTGCCTTCGGGTAGCGTGAAGTCGATGGAGCAGCGGGGGGCGTCGGAGCCGCCGGCGCCTGCCGCGCCTGCGAGTCCCCAGCCCCGGCCCGAGTTCGAGGTCGTCCGCCAGCCGGTCGCCCAGACCGGGGGACTGACCGTCGACGGCCTGGTCAAGAGCTTCGACCAGGTCACCGCGGTCGACCGCCTCTCGATGGCGGTGCGGCCCGGAGAGATCCTTGCTCTACTGGGCCCGAATGGGGCGGGCAAGACAACCACCTTGCTGTGCCTGGCCGGGCTCCTCCGACCCGACGCTGGGACGATCGCCTGGGAGGGCCGGCGGCTGGGAGTCGAGCGCACCCGCCAGATGGCGCTCATCCCGGAGACGCCGGAAGTCTACGAGATGCTGACCGTCTGGGAGCACCTGGTCTTCGTCGCCCGCAGCTGCAAGGTCGATGCCTCCTGGCGTGCCAACGGCGAGCGCCTGCTCGAGCGGCTCGACCTGGCCGACAAGCGCGATACGCTGGGCGACGCCCTTTCCAAGGGGATGCGCCAAAAGCTGCTGATTGCTTGCGCGGTGCTCGCCCGGACGCCTGTCCTCCTCCTGGACGAGCC
>DASZJR010000009.1:0-2794 GCA_035947855.1 Candidatus Dormiibacterota bacterium | reverse complement strand
AGCCGTCCATTTCCAGCTTCATCCGGTACATCTCGGCGACATCGCTATCGCCGGCGATCAGCAGCACGTCACCGCAGTCTTCGCCCCAGTCCGCAACGGCGTTGATCACGCGTCCATGGTGATCAACCGGAGTGAGATGGGCGTGAGAGCAGCCTACAAATCCATTAAGAGTAAATCGCCCTCCTGGCGCTGTAGCATGCTGCTCAATGGCCGGGTCGATTGGCGACCCCAAGCGCGATCCAACCTTCACCGGACTCATCGCGCTTGCCGGCGCGCTCGCCGGTATGCTTCTCTGGCTCCTGACCTTTGTCCTCACCCGCTCGAGCATCTCTGGCGACGGATGGTCGCTTTCGGGCAACGGCGCGCTGATCATTCCATTCGGCGTCGGCCCTGCCGTGGTCGCCGGCGGCTGGGCCGCCATCATCCTTCGCATGCGTGGCCATCCACGCTGGCTCCAACTCGGCATCGGGAGCGCCCTGGTCGGCCTGGCCCTCACGGCGGGCAGCCTCCTCTCCCTGATCGCCTTCGGCCCACGTGCTCGGGACGCCGGCGCGACGGCCTCCCTCTTCTTCGGCTTCCTGCTCTACGGCTGGCTGCTGGCGAGCGCGATCGTCGCGGCCATGATTCCAGCCCCGGATCCCGAACGGAAGGGTCCGCCCTACTGGTCACTCGCCGCCATCGCGTTGCTGCCGGTCACGCTTATCGCCGGCTGCTCAGTCGGCGCCGGGCTGCTTCCGGCATGACGCTGAATTCGCAGTAGAGCGGAATGGCTCATGATTAACTCAGGAGGGACATGAACGAGAACCTGAGCCTTGGCCGGATCGCCGGCATCCACGTGGGGCTGAACTGGAGCCTGCTGGTCATTGCCTTCCTGATCGCTTCGAGCCTCGCCACCAACTTCCTGCCATCGGCCGCGCCCGGCCAGACCTCCAGCGCCTACTGGACCGCGGGCGTCGTGTCGGCTTTCGTCTACCTGGCCTGCCTGCTTGCCCATGAGCTCGCTCATTCCATCGTCGCGACGCGCCGCGGCGTCCGCGTCGAGGGCATCACCCTCTGGCTCTTTGGCGGCGTGTCCCGTTTCAGCAGCGAGAGCACCTCGCCGGGAGCACAGGCGTGGATCACCTTCGTGGGCCCCCTCACCAGCCTGCTGCTTGGCGTGCTGTTCTTGCTCGTTTCGGCCGCGATTGGCGGTGGCGCCAGTAACCCAGGCCTGCTCGCCGCCACCCTATTCTGGCTGGGCTTCATCAACCTTCTGCTCGGCGTCTTCAACCTGCTCCCCGCCTTCCCATTGGATGGCGGCCGGATCCTGCAGTCGTTGATCTGGGTGCGCACGGGGGATCGGCTGCGAGCCACAAAGATCGCGGCCCGCATCGGCATGGCGTTCGCGCTCCTCTTCATCGCCTACGGACTGATCACGTTTTTCGTTTCGGGCAACTTCCTCAGTGCGGTCTGGTCGGTCTTCCTCGGCTGGTTCCTCTTAAGCGCCGCCCGCGCCGAGGAGGTGGGCGGCCTGATCCGCCAGGCGCTCTCCGGCATCAGCGTCGCCGAGGTGATGACGCCCGACCCGGTGCACGCTCCCGACAACATCACGGTCGAGGATGCGCTGCACGGCTACGTCCTGGCCTCGCGGCACTCGACGTTCCCCACCCAGGATGCCGCCGGCGGGCTTAGCGGGCTGCTCACGCTGACTGCGCTGAAGAACGTCGCGCCCACCGCGCGCGCGACCACCCTCATCAAAGAGATCATCTGCCCACTCGACCAGGTGTCCAAGGTCAGCCCCACCGATCCCGCCACCAACCTGCTCGATCAGTCCGAGGGCTGCAGCGAAGGTCGCACGCTGGTCGTTGACAACGGCCGGCTGGTGGGCATCGTCTCCCCTAGCGACATCAACCGGATGCTGCAGAGGTCGCTCGCCGGTCGCACCCAGGGCGCCGCAGGAGCGACTCCCTAGTCATCCGACAGCACCGCGACGCCGGTGCCCGGGTGGGCCGGCGCCCCCCAGACGACCCCACCCCGGATCGTGTGGCGCGCGCTCAGCCGCTTCTTCCCCGTCCGCTGATGACCGAAGGTATCGAAGAACTCGACCGGGCCTGTGTGCACGTCGAGAACCGCGAGGTCTGCCGTAAGACCCTCCCGGAGGCTGCCCAGCGAGCCGGCACGGCCGATCGCCCGCGCGGGGTTGATGGTCGCGGCCGAAATCACGTCGTTGAGGGGCATGCCGACCGCCAGCAGCTTGGACATGACGTCGGGTAGGCCGGTCACCTTTGGCGCGCTGATGCTGTGAATGTCGGTGCTGATCGTGTCGGGCCAGAAGCCGACACGCGCGGCCGCCTCGGCAACCTCAAAATCGAAGCTGCCCGCGCCATGGCCAACGTCGAAGAGCACGCCCCGTTCGCGCGCCGCCAGCGCCACATCGGCGATCTTGCCGTCCTGGCGCAGACCATTGGGAGTCCCGGTGAAGCAATGGGTCAAAATGTCACCCTTACTCAACATCGACAGCAACTCACCGATTGGCGCCTCCGACCCGGTGATGTGGACCATCACCGGGAGCCCGAACGCCTCGCCCGCGGCGATCGCTCGTCGCAGTGGCTCCAATCCATTGCTGCCGGTGACCTCCGGTCCGCCCTGGCGGACCTTGAGGCCCACGATGATCTCGGGAAACCTGTAGATCGCCGCTTCCGCCGCCTCGACATCCAGCAAATCCAGCTGAAGGGCCTCTCCGACCGGAAAGGTCGCGAGTCCGGTGGCCGAGATATGGAGGAAGGCGAGAATTCTCGTCCGTGATCCGTTGACG
>DASZJR010000008.1:0-28380 GCA_035947855.1 Candidatus Dormiibacterota bacterium | reverse complement strand
CGGTGAGGTCTCGCCTTATCTGCACGACGTCCTTGTTCCGGGCGACCAGCTCGAGGTCCGGGGCCCGATCGGCGGATATTTCGTCTGGGACGTCGCCCTCGGCGGACCTTTGCTGCTCGTTGGCGGCGGCTCGGGCGTTGTGCCGTTGATGGCCATGTTGCGACACCGCGCCGCGCAGCACGCGACCCTGCCCGCGAGGCTGCTCTATAGCAGCCGCTCCGCGGACGATGTCATCTATCGCGACGAGCTCGACGGCCTGGCGCGTAGCGACGGGGCCTTCGAGGTGTTCTATACGTTCACCCGGCAGTCGCCGGCGGGCTGGACCGGTTATCGCCGCCGAATCGATGGCGCCATGCTCGGCGAAGTCATCAGACCGTTTGACAAGCGTGCTCGCGTGTACGTGTGCGGACCCACGCTGCTCGTCGAGGCTGTCGCGAGCGCGCTGGTGCAGATGGAGTTGCCGACCGACCACATTCGCACGGAACGCTTCGGCCCAACTGGAGCTTGAGGAGGCAGAACGATGGACAACGACGACGGCGACATGAATACGGCCCTGATGGTCGATGGCAACGCGGTCGCCGGTCAGCTGCAGCAGATTTTCGGCCGCGACATGACGATGACGGTTGCCCGGTGCGCCGGCTGCGCCCGTGATGCGGCGATGGGAGCGTTGATGGCGTTTATCCGCGGTCCCGGGATCGTGCTGCGCTGCCCCGCGTGCCAGAACGCAATTGCGCGGATCGTGGAGACGCCGACGGCGATCTATCTCGAGGCGCGCGGCGCCTTGTATCTTCGGATGGCTCCGCAGCCGTAACTCCCTAGCGTTCGCCGGCGGTGTGCGGCACGGGCTTGTCCTCGAGCGGGCCTTCCTCGGCCGACTCGCTGATCTCCTCGGACAAGCGCGGGAGAGCCTCGGCGTGCACTTCCCCGGACGGGCTCGCGGATAGTGGCGTCTCGTCCCCGCGTTGCGCCCGGTAGAAGGCGCCGAGGAGAACGTTGAGCAGCCCGGCGACCGGCACCCCGAAGAGCGCGCCGAGAATACCTCCCAGCTCGGCGCCGATCAGCAATGCCGCCATGGCGACCAGCGGATGAATGCGCGTGGCGGAACCCATCACGCGCGGCCCAAGGATGTACGCCTCGATCGCGTGGCCGCCCAGCGCGACAATCAGGGCCAGGAGCCCGATGAATGGTCCCTTGAAGGCGAGGGCGATGATCACCGCCAGGCCCATCCCGACCGGCGCGCCGATCAGCGGGAGGAACTCGAGGAAGAAGGTCAAGATCCCGAGCACGACGGCGTAGGGGACACCGATCACCGTCATTGCGATGCCGGTGTACGTCCCCATCACAAACGACATGAGCAGCTGGCCCCGCGCGTACTGGCCGAACGTGGTGCCAACGGCGAGGAGCGTGAAGTCGTAGACGGCTTCGTGGCCGACAAAGAGCTTGCGCATACTGGCGATCAGCTGGCGGCCTTCCACCAGCAAGTAGATCGAGATGACGAGCACCAGGAGGATGCTGATCAACGTTCCCAGCGTTCCGCTCAGGAACCCGAGGACCGATCCGAGGACGGCGCTGCTGATCGCGGCTGCCCCGCTCGGAAGACTCAGCTTGAGCGGAATGCCCGCGCTATCGATCGCGTCCTGAAGGGATCGGATGAAGGCGATGGCTCGCGATTCCAGCGCCGGTAATTGCTTGGCCTGGCCGATCAGCGCCGGCGTCACGAGCGCGATCACCCCGGCGATCAAACCGATGATCACGATGTAGAGCACTAGTACGGCGACGACCCGCCGACCTTTGAAGATGGCCAGCATCTCCATCCGGTCGATCACCGGCGTCAGCAACAAGGCCATGATCCCGGCGAAGATGAACAGCAGGACAACGTTGAAGAGGTGAACGATGAGGTACTCGCTCTGGTGATAGAGCATCACCGTCGTGAGTGCGATCAGCAGATAAACCAGGATCCGGACCGGGCGCTCGAGGTGGCGCCAGGCCCTGGTCAAGACCCGTTGGTCATCCGCCATGGGGCCCAGTCTCGCAGACCGGCCGCCAGGAAGGAGCGGCGGCGCTACGCCAGCCGGCGAGATGCCGGGGTTTTGCGCGTCCGCTTCGCGGCGCCGACGCCCGATGGCCGATGGCGTCGAGGCTTGGCCGGAGCCATATAGCGCTCAGCCCAGTCGCCCAGCCTGAGCAGGCCAGGGCCAATCGCCCGCCCACTCTCGGTCAGCTGGTAGAGGACGCCGACTGGGGGCCCGCCGAGCACGGTCCGGTCGATCAGACCGGCCCTCGCCAGCTCGTTGAGACGGTCGGATAGCATGCGCTCGCTGATCCCAGGGATGGTCCGGGCCAGCACGGCAAACCGCGCCGGACCCTGGAGCAACAGGCCGAGGATGACCCCCGACCAGCGCTTGCCCAGCAAGGTGAAGGCTTGCGTGAGGCGCTCATCACACTCGATCGCCTGGGCGCCCAACTTGCGATTCACGCGGTCAGTGTAGCGCTGCTCGCCAATTACTGCAGGAACTTGCGAAAAGTAAGCTCGGGTGTTACGTTGCCCCTACAATCCGATCAACATAGGAGGGCGATGGATGGGAACCTGGACCTTTGATCCACTGCATACGCAAGTCGAGTTCTCGGCGAAGCACCTGGGTATGATGACCGTTCGCGGTAACTTCACCGAGGTGACGGCGAGCGGTGACCTCTATCCTGACAAGCCGGAGCGTTCGAGCGTGAACGTCACCATCCAAGCGGCGAGTATCCGGACCCACAACGAGCAGCGGGACAACGACCTTCGTGCGTCGTATTTCCTGGAGGTCGAAAAGTACCCGACGATCACCTTCAAGAGCTCCCGGATCGAGCCAAAGGGGCCAGACCGGGGCACGATGACCGGCGATCTCACGATCAAGGGCGTGACCCATCCCGTGACCCTCAACGTGGTCAAGTACGGCGAATTCAACGATCCGGGGATGGGTCATCGGATTGGCTACGCCGCAGAGACCAGGATCAATCGCAAGGATTTCGGCATGAGCTTCGACGCGATGCTGGATGGCAAATGGGTGGTCAGCCACGATATCCAGATCAATATCGAGGGCGAGCTCATCGAGGTGGCTGACAAGGTGGCGGCCGGCAGCACGAAATGACCGTACCCAAGGCGAGTCGTGGCGTGTAGCTGGATTTCAGGTCTTCGCGGGATAGCGGCTCACGACGATGGCGTAATAGACCAGCGCCAGCAAGATCAATGGCACAATCGCCGAGCTCGATGAAAACCCGATCATCTGGATGATTTCAGCCACGAAGGCGATCGCCAAACCGTAGATCGCGAGCCGTTTGCCGCTCTCGTTCCCCTGGTACATCTGCCAGCCGCCAATCGCGGCCATCACGTCGGCGACCAGGTTGAGAATGACGCCGATCAGGGCAAGCAAGAAGATTCCGCCAAAGGCAGCCAGGGCGGCGCCGAATCCCAGCAAGCTCAGCAGTGCCAGTAAGGTGAACAGGGCGCCGAGGCCGCCGAGGATGGCGACCACGAGGCCCACCACCTTGGCATCGAGGTTGAGCTTGACCGGTGGATTGTTGGCAAATGGCGGGTTGACGAGCGTGTCGAGTGCGGACATGTTTCCTCCGTCCGATTTATTTGCCGTCATAGTAGACCTGCCAGACTAGAAGCCAGTGTCATATCGGGCGGCGGTTAGCGGTTGGCACGATTTCTACATCCTCGCGGGCACGGCTTCGGCAACACTCGTGGGCCTCCTCTTCGTGGGCCTGTCATTGCACCTGCGGACCGTGGTCGCGAGTTCCGAGGTGCGCAGCCTCGCCCGGGTGACGCTCGCCAATTTCGGCGCGATTCTGATTGTCACCCTATTCATGGTGATCCCGGACGATCAGTCGACGGCGGCCTTCGCCCTGATGGCGTCGGGCGTGGCGAGCCTCGTCATAGCGACGTTGAGCCTGGTGACCGCAGTTCGAGGCGGCCGGCGGAGCCTGCAGATGCGGCCGCGCGATCGCGCCCGTCTCATCCTGCGGTTTGGATTGAGCGCAGCCAGCTACCTGGCAATCATCGTTTCCGGCGGACTGCTTTTCTCATCATCGATGTCGGCATTCACCTGGCTGGTTGTGGCCATCCTTGTCCTATTGATCGTTTCCCTACGCAATACGTGGGACTTGTTGGTTACCGTGGCAGACGTCACGCCTTAGAGTCTGACGACAGCCAACCCGTACTCAGCCTGGAGACGAGCCGCAATCAGCGACCGGTGGCAGGCCCGGGCGTCGCGCTCGACGCACAGCAGCGCGAAGGTCGCGTCGTCAGGAAGTGATTCGAGGAATGCTCCCAGGTCGACCTGGTCGAGCACCTCGTGGAGGTAGCGGCGCCGGTACACATCCGCCAGCTCAACGCGCGAGCGCTTGCCAACCTTGAGACGGTCGTCCTCTCGGTATTGGAGCTGGCGCATCTCCGTGGTGGGCGCCAGTTCGGGGACATGCCGGTACTCGATGCCGGCCTGCTTGAGCGCCGCCTGCAGCCGGCGCGAGTTGGCCCAGGCATACTCGCGGCCGCGGACGCCCCGCCGCTGCCGGACATCGACCAGCATCGCAACCCGATGGCGCCTGAGCTTATCGAGGAAGTCGTCGAGGCCCGATTGATAGACGCCCACCGTCGCGATCGTCCGCAGAGAAGCTCCCCTCTTAGGTGACGCTGACGACCGTTGCCTGCCGCTCCCCACCAGGGGTCTTGAATGTGACCGTGTCGCCAGCCTGGTGGTCGATCAGAGCACTGCCCAGCGGTGATGCGATCGACATCAGCCCGCGCGCCATGTTGCCCTCGCTTGGACCGACGATCTGATAGGTGGATTCGCCGAACTCGTCACGGACCACGACCGTCGAGCCGATCCGGGCGACACCCTTCGCGGCGCTGTCTTCGACGACCTGCGCCCGCGTGAGGGTGGCTTCGATCGTCTGGATGCGACCGTCGAGCATGCCCAGGTTCTGGCGCGCGTCGTGATAGGCGAAGTTCTCGCTCAGATCTCCCTGCGATCGCGCCGCGGCGACTTCCTCGACCATTGCGGGACGCCGCGCGCGCAGCTCGGCCAGCTCGGCCGTAAGCGCCGCGAAGCCGAACGCGGTCATCGGGATGCGGGCGTCACTGTTCCTGTTTGTAGCGATCGACCAATCGTATCGTCTAGGGCGCCGCCACGCTGGCGGGTTCGCTCGCCGTCGCAACCGCCACGCTGCCCTTCCTGTTCTCCGGCGGAATGACCACGACGGGCATCGGCGCATGCTGCACCAGCTGATGGCTGACGCTTCCAAGAAGCAGTTCGCCGAAACCGCCCAGGCCCCGGCTTCCGGTCACGATCAGGTCGGCATGCAGCTCGTTGGCAATGGCGATCAGCGTCGGCGCTGGCCCCCGCGCACCGGTCTCGAACACCGTCCGATATCGAATGCCGGCCTGCTTGAGGGGCGCCGACCATTCGTTTTCAAACTGCCGCCGCAGATCGTCCAGCCAGCCATCCGGGAGTTCGATGGGCGCCAGCCCGTAGCCGACCGCCGTGGGAGAAAGCAGTTCGAGCACGTACACCGCCACGATCTCCGCCTCGAGCGGCTTTCCGACCTGAATCGCCCAGTCGAGCGCCCGCGCCGACCCGGACGAGCCGTCGAGTCCAACAAGAATTCTCTTCGGAACCGTCGGTTGGGTCGACAATTGGCTTTCCATTTGTGATCAACCTCGTAATGGTGATGAGGAGGCGGAGGATCGCCCTCCGCCTCTGTTCCGGGTCAGGCGAGCGTCGGGTGTTGGGTACGGCTGTTGCGGTTGCGGAGGACCAGGCTCCCAACGCTGAGGACCGTCAGCACCCCGAGGATCCAGGCGGCCCACGCGATCGCGGTTACGGCCGTAAAGCCGAACACAAACGGGGAGATGATGGTGATCACGCCGAGAATCACTGTGACGTACTCTATGGTGTTCGGCTCACGCATCGCTGCCGACAGAAGGCCGCCGAGAACCAGCAGAACTCCCAGGATGTACGCCGTTGTCGTAGCGGTCGCCTGCGACGTATCGCCGAAGACGAAAGGGGTCACAAAAAGGCCGATGCCGAAGATGATCGTGGCATAATCCTGCCACCGCTTCCAAGCAGTCATAGCTGACTACCTCCTGTAAACACCGACCGATTTTTGATGAAGTCGAAACGAAACGCACCGTTTCGTAATATGGAATCGTGAAAGCCAGGCGGCTATTCCCTCAACCACAGCGGATGAGCCCTGGCCGTCCCCGAAGCGCCTCGACCGGGCACGCCATCCTCCGGGCGACGCGGGAGATCCTGGGACGCAGCGGCGTGCACGGGCTGACGGTGGAGGGCGTCGCGGCGCGCTCCGGCGTCGCCAAGACGACGATCTACCGGCGCTGGCGCTCGAAGGAGGATCTCGCGCTGGCTGCGCTCCTCGAGGTGATCCAGGAGGAGCCCACGCCGGTACGCCACGTCGGCGGCACCCGGGCTGCCCTTCGCGCCTACCTCGGGCGCCTGGTCGACAACCTCAATTCGAGACTCTATGGACGCATCGTCCGCGGCCTGATCTCAGATCTCGGCGTCGATCTCGCGCTGGCGCGGGGGTTCCGCGAACGGGTATTAGCCCGCCGAGTCACCGCGATGAGGGAGCTGCTGCAGCGAGGGATCGACCGAGGCGAACTACGACGCGACCTCGACCTCGAGGTCGCCGTCGATCTGCTCCTGGGTCCGATCTACTACCGGCTGCTGATCAGCGGGGAGCCACTCACGAGCGCTTTCGTCGACCGGCTGGTGCGGGCCGTCATGGCGTACGGCCGCTGAGATTCACTCGAGGCCGGCGGGCGCGTCGTTCACGATCGTGAAGCCTGTGTCGATTCGAGAGCCGCCCTGCCCCAGTTTCATGGTGGCGCTGACGGGGCAGTAGCGGGTGGTGGCGAGATCTATCGCCTTTTTCACCGATGCGACGTCGAAGGACCCGTCGCCGCCAACGATGAACTGCAGGTGGATGTCGGTGAAAGCTCTCGGCCAGTCGGGCTGCTGCGTCCCCTCCACACGGATGAACAGCGAGCGCACTGGCTGACGCATCTTCTGCAGGAGTGAGACCGTGCTGATTGCCGAACAGGTGGCGAGCGCCCCCAGCAACAACTCGCAGGGCGTCATGCCGAGACCCTGCCCCAGCGGAGGCGCCTCATCGACCGTGACGACCTGCCCGCGAGGACCCGTGACGTCGAACTGGAATGGCGTGCCGGACCAGCGGGCGGTGACCGTCGCGAAGTGGACCGGCTGGGTGGCTGGTTTCACGGCGAGCACGAGCGTGTCGAACGCCGCGGCGACACTGTCGTTGGTCTGTACCTGACGTTTTACGGTTTGCGCGCGGGCCATTGTCAATCCGGGCAGCTCGGACGCGATCCGGTCGGGCGTATACAGCACGCTCGGGTCCTGTGGACCGCCGTGGCCGGCGACGCGATTCTCGAGGTCGTGCCCGACGATCAAGAGTCGTCCACCGGGGCGGAGCGCCGTCACCGCCTGTTCGAGGACGCCGCGTCGGGCATCCGGCGGGAGGTGCAGATAGAGGATGACAACGAGATCGAAGGCTGCCGTGGCTGGTCGGTATTGGGTCAGGTCCGCGTGCACCCACTCGACGTCGACGCCGCTGCGTTGGGCGATGGCGGCTCCGCGGTCGAGGGCGACCCGTGAGAAGTCCACGGCACTGACCTGCCATCCTTGCTCCGCCAGCCAGACGGCATTACGCCCCTCGCCCGAGCCCAGATCGAGCGCGCGGCCCGGCCTGAGCCCGCTGATCTCCTCGACCAGGAATTGGTTGGGTCGTTCTGTCCAGAGGAGGGTCGCGCCTCGATAGCGCTCATCCCAGTCGCGCGCTTCCACGCACCCATTCTCTCCTGACGGCACCGTTACTCACCCTTGTGTTTCGTCCGAGTCCCTGGCCGTTCGCCGGGCAGCCCTCGGGCTGAAACGGCTCGGCGGATCTGCTCGATCGTCTTCGCCGTGGTGCGCAGCTTGGCGGCACCGAGCTGCGCGCCCATGGCGTCGGCCCAGGCCTTTTGTTCGATCGATATCGCGCGAAGCGCGTCACGGCCTCGAGCGGTCGCGTGCAGGAGCTTGGCGCGGCGGTGATCGGGGTTTGGCGCGTAGCGAGCCAGCCCCTCGCGCTCGAGAAGATCGGCGACACGCTGGACAGCCTGGCGAGCGATGTGGCGCTGTCGCGCAATCTGGGCCACGGTCGATGGCGCGTCTTCGATGAAATCAAGGATCACCCAGCGGGCCAGGGTCTGATTTGCGACCCTCGCGAGCGCCTCGCCCGCAGCCGTAAAGAGCCCGCCCAGCCAGGCGACCTCCAGGACCAGCTGGGTAAAGGCGTCCCCCTCAGGGCGGCGCCGTGGGCGCACGTCAGACATTGACAACATGTTGTCGAACCGGATACAATTCCTGCATGACAACATAATGTCATATTTTGGGAGCCGATGACCAGCCAAATGCAGAAGGAGTGGTGATGGCAGAAATGACCGCCGAGCGCCAGATAACTGCGGCCGATGCCGCGATCAAACCCTTTCGGGTCGATGTGTCCCAGGCCGACCTGGATGCGTTGCGCGAACGACTCGGTCGCACCCGCTGGCCCGACGAGCTCGCCGAGACGGGCTGGGACTACGGCGTCCCGCTTGCCGAGATGAAAGACCTGGCTCACTACTGGCGCACCACGTATGACTGGAGGGCGCAGGAATCGCGTCTCAACGCCTACCCGCAGTTCACGACGACGATCGACGGGCAGAGCATTCATTTCCTCCACGTCCGGTCTGCGGAGCCGGAGGCGCTCCCGCTGGTTCTCACCCACGGCTGGCCCGGCTCGGTCGCCGAGTTTCTCGAGCTGATTGGTCCGCTCGCGGACCCGGAGGCCCATGGTGGCGATCGCCGCGATGCCTTTCACCTCGTCATCCCGTCCCTGCCGGGTTTCGGGTTTTCAGGACCCACACACGAGAGGGGATGGGACGGCGGCCGCGTGGCCCGCGCGTGGGCCACGTTGATGGGACGGCTGGGCTATGTTCGCTACGGCGCCCAGGGCGGCGATATCGGTGCTCTCGTCTCACCCGAGCTCGGCCACGTCGATCCCGAACACATTGTCGGCATCCACGTCAACGCCGCCTCCGTGGGCTTCATTCCCTGGGGTGACGTCGATCCGGCAGAGCTCGCGACCTTCAGTGATGTTGAAAAGGGTCGCCTGGAGCGGGTGAAGAAATTCTTGTCCGAAGGCAACGGCTATTTTCAAATCCAGGCCACGCGGCCGCAGACCATCGCCTACAGCCTGACGGACTCGCCGGCCGGACAACTCGCGTGGATCGTCGACAAGTTCCATGACTGGACGCACGGACCGATGGAAGCTGCGGTCAGCCGCGATCAAATCCTGACCAACGTGATGCTGTACTGGATCACCGGCACCGCCGGATCGGCGGCCCGGATGTACTACGAGAACATGCATGCCGCGCCCAGTTGGGGACGTCCGCCGTCGAAGACGCCCATCGGTGTGGCGGCCTTCGCCGAGGACATTTCGATTCGGCGCTATGGGGAACAGGCGCACAATGTCGTGCGCTGGTCCGATTTCGACCAAGGAGGTCACTTCGCTGCCATGGAGGCGCCCGAGTTACTGATAGAGGACGTACGCGCCTTCTTCCGTAATCTCCGCTGATCGCGCGGCCCCCTGTAAGGTTCTTCCCGTCCCGGCATCGCGCGCCGGGATGGGAATAGACTGTGCTCCGCGCGCGTTTCGCGTTGTGTGCCCATGAAGACATCGGAGTTAGAGCGGTTCCGCGCCGAGAAGAACGAGGTGTTTGCCAAGGACCCACACTCGCCGTTGACGTCCGAGCAACGGCGCGCCTTCGACGGGCTGGCCTATTTCGACGAGAATCCACGACTCGTCATCCACGCCACTGTCGATCGTAATGTTGAGCCCGACGAGGTGCGCATGGCGACCACGGGCGGCGAGGAACAGGTCTACCGCCGCTATGGTCTCGTGCGCTTCCAGGTGGACGATCAGCCGGCACAGTTGGTGCTCTATGCCTCAGATGATTCGGATGAGCTCTTCATCCCGTTCCGGGACGCCACCTCCGGGCACGAGACCTATCCCGCGGGCCGCTATCTGGAAGTCCACGCCCACGGCGACGATGTCACCATCGACTTCAACTACGCGTACAACCCCAACTGCGCATACGACCCATCCTGGAGCTGTCCCGTGCCACCTCCGGAGAACTGGCTCAAGGTCCCGATCCGCGCCGGTGAAAAAACGTTCGCGGGCGCGCATGACACCACGTCTTAACAACCGTTGAGCGCCCAGAGCGCCGGCCTCGTTCTCTATCGTCAACACGACGGGAAGGTCGAGGTGCTCCTCGTCCATCCTGGGGGGCCGTTCTGGCAGAAACGCGACGAGGGGGTGTGGTCGATACCGAAGGGTGAGCTCGCTGAGAAGGAAGCAGCCCTCGACGTCGCCCGGCGCGAATTTCAAGAGGAACTCGGGGCGCCCCCGCCTGGAGGTCAGAGCAGCCCGCTCGGGACCGTGCGGCAGGCAGGTGGCAAGATCGTCCATGCTTGGGCTGTGCTGGGCGATCTCGACGTCACCCGGACGACCAGCAATACGTTCGAGCTGGAGTGGCCGCCACGGTCCGCGAAGATGCAAACGTTTCCTGAAGTCGATCGGGCCGCATGGTTTGACCTGGAGACCGCGCGTCGCAAGCTGATCCCCGCCCAGCGCGCATTCATCGATCGCCTGGAGGAGCAGCTGTGACGTTTGCCGAGCTGAGCGGCTACCTCGACCGGCTGGAGTCGACCAGCAGCAGGAACGAGCTGGTCAAGACGCTGGCTGAGCTATACACGAAGAGCTCGCCTGACGAGATTCAACCGCTGACCTACTTGATCCAGGGGCGGCTGGTTCCCTTCTTCGAGCCGGTCGAGATCGGTCTCGGCGAGAAACTGGTGATCGCGGCGATCGCCCAGGCATTCGGGACGCCCGGCGAGGAGGTCACGAAACTCTTCGGCCGGCTCGGCGACCTCGGGTTGGTGGCGGCCCAGCTTGCGGAGCACGGGTCGAGCTCCTCGCCGCCCGTCGCCGAGGTGCACGCCCGGTTGATGGAAATTGCGGTTGCTGCCGGCGCGGGGTCGGTCGAAAAGAAGCGCTCGCTCTTCGCCGCCTTGCTGAAACAGGTCGACCCGACGTCCGCCAAGCACCTGGTGCGGATCGCCCTCGGTCGGCTGCGGCTCGGCATCGGCGATCCCACCGTACTCGACGCACTCTCGTTTGCGAAGAAGGGCGACAAGTCGCTGCGGCCGGTGCTGGAAGGCGCGTACAACCGCGTGTCCGACCTCGGCCTGATCGCCAGGACCTTCTGGTCCGCTGGGGAGGGCGAGGTCAACGCCCTGAAGATCACGGTCGGACGGCCGATCCGGAGCCAGCTCGCCGAGCGCCTGCCCAACCCGGAAGCGGTCATCAAGCGGCTCGGATTGGTTGCCGTCCAGCCGAAGTACGACGGCATCCGGGTGCAAATCCACAAGAACGGCTCGGCCGTGCGCGTCTTCTCGCGCAACCTCGAGGACTACACCCTCATGTTCTCCGAGCTCACCGCGGCCGCCCAACAGTTGAAGGAGGACACGCTCATCCTCGACGGCGAAGCGATCGCCTATAGCAAGGAATTGGAAGAGTACCTGCCGTTCCAGCTGACCGCGAGCCGGCGGCGGCAGCACGGCATCGAGCAAGCTGCCCAGGATCTGCCGCTGGTCGCCTTCGTCTTCGACATCCTCTACCGCAACGGCCGCGACCTGACCGAGATGCCCTACGAGGAGCGGCTCGCGCTGGTCGATGACGTGATCGCCGGCTCGACCGTACTGCTCCCCGCTCCAATCATCAAGACCGACTCGGTCGAGGTCCTGACCAAGACGCTCCTTGACTCGATTAGCCAGGGCCTGGAAGGCGTCGTGGTCAAGCGACCGGATTCGAAATACCAGGCGGGCGCGCGCAACTTCAACTGGGTCAAGCTCAAACGCCATACGAGTGGGGAGCTCAACGACACCGTCGACCTAGTCCTTCTCGGCTACTACTTTGGAAAGGGGAAGCGGGCGGAGTTTGGCGTCGGCGCGCTGCTGGGGGGCGTCTACGACGCGGAAAACGACCGGTTTGCCAGCATCACCAAGCTGGGGACCGGCCTATCCGACGCCGAGTGGCGGCAAATCCACGAGCGCGCGGACAAGCTGCAGGTCGATCAGCGGCCGGCGCGGGTGGATTCGATTCTGGTGCCGGACGTGTGGCTCAAGCCCGAGGTGGTGGTCGAGGTGATGGCGGACGAAATCACGCCGAGCCCGAGGCACACCGCCGGCAAGGTCGGGGACGAGCCTGGGTTCGCACTCCGGTTCCCGCGGATCGTCTCTTTCCGAAGCGCCGACAAGAGGCCGGAGGATGCGACGACCGTCAAGGAGATCGCCGAGCTGTTCGCGCAGCAGCGGCAGCACAAGCAACCCGCCTGATCGCCTTCAGCTGATGGCGGCCTCGATGCGAGTCGGGATCAGAAGCGGTGGAGAAGCGGGATCCGCGGCGCGATCACGTAGTTCAGCTGGACCAGGAAGATCAGCCCGATGCTGACCCAGGTGGGAAAGACGAAGCAGGTGGCCGTCGCGATCGCGTACAGCGACTGGGCGATCACGATGCGGCCGCGCATGAGTCGGGTCACGTCGGGCAATTCCGTCTCCTTGAACAGGCCCGCTCGGAGCCCGTATTGGAGTCCGGCGAGGAGTGTCATGCCAAGGAGCACGATGTTGAGCCAGTACGCCACGAGCGCCACGCGAAAGGTTGGGAAGCGCGCCAGCAACGCCGTCGAGAAGGGCACGAGGGTCACGGCGAAAAGAAAGAAAAGCTGCAGCCACGAGTAGTTGCGATTACTCCGCGCCAGCAGATTGAGCTGCGTGCCCTGGCCGACCCAGAAGATGCCAAGCGTCATGAAGCTCATCGTGTAGACAAGGACATTCGGACCGAGCCCGAGCAGCTCATGCCAGAGATCGTTCTCGGTTCTGACGGTGATCAGGGCGGGTACCGACAGACCCAGCACGAGCAGGGTCATGCCGACCGAGAAAATGCCGTCCGAAATTCCGGCGACGCGGTCGACGTTCGTGCCGGCGAACTCGTTAAAGCGCCGGCCACTGCCGCGGAACAGATTCATCGCTCAGCAAGTCCCCGAACGATGCCGAGGATGATGTCGATGTCCTGCTCGCTCGTCCGCCAGTTCGCGATAGCCGGGCGGAACGCTACCTTTCCCGCGTAGACGGTGGTGCCGAAGTAGACGGTGCCGTCCGCGATGATGGCCTGACCAAGCCGGCGGTTGACCTGGTCGAGTTCGGCCTCGGGACATCCCTTCGGCCGATAGCGAAAGCACACCACGTTGAGTCGCGGTTCTTCGAGCAGTTCGAAATCTGAAGAGGCGCGGATCTGGTCGGCAAGCCGTTTCGCCAGGGCGACGTGCCGCTCGATCATGGCGCGATATCCCAGGCGACCGTAGGCGGCCAGCGTGGCCCAGACGGCCAGCGATCGGGCGCGCCGCGACATCTCCGGAGCCAGGTAGAGGAAGTCCGGATGCTCGGCCTCGGTCGCAGGGAAGTAGGGCGCATTCATCCCGAAAACGGCATTGAGGAGACGGGCGTCCCGACAAAAGGCGAAGCCGCAGTCATACGGGACGTTCAACCATTTGTGGCCATCGGCGATGACGGAGTCCGCCCGGTCGACACCGTCCGCCAGGTCAGCCGTCACCGGTGACACACGGGCGAAGAGCCCGAATGCCCCATCGACATGAAGCCAGGCGTGATGACGGTGGGCCAGATCGGCCATGGCAGCGATCGGATCGAAGCCGCCAGCATTCACCTCACCCGCGGTCGCGATGACGATCGCGGGCGCACCCTTCTGGGCGAGCAGTGCCGCTTCAAGCGCGGTCAGATCGATGCGTCCGATCGGATCGTTGCTCAAGACCTGGACCACTTCATGGCCAATGCCGAGCATGCTCAGCGCCTTTTTCGCCGAAGCATGGATGAAGCCGCTGGTCATCACCGGCGCCGCCGGTAGGCCGCTCATCCCCCGCTCGGCGATGTTGGTCCCATGCTCTTCTCCCCACCACTGGCGGGCTGCCGCAAGGGCCGTGAAGTTAGACATCGTGGCGCCGGTCGTCAGCACGCCACCCCAACTCCTCGGGAGGACAAAGAGATCTTTGAGCCAGCCGATGGCAACCTGCTCGAGTTTCGAGCCAAGGGGCGAACTCACCCACAACCCGGCGTTGTTATCGAGCGTCGAGGTCAGCCAGTCCGCGGCGAGGGCGGCGGGGGTCGATCCACCGGTGACGAAGTGGAAGAATCGAGGGCCGGCCGAGTTCGTCGCGGCCTGCACGCCATGTGTCAAGAGGCTGGTCAGTGTCGCAAGGCTGCCGATGCCGTCTTCAGGCAGCTCGCCAATGAAGTGGCTGGTCGCCTCGTCGCGTCTCGCCGAGCCGCCCGCCGGTAGCTGATCAACCCGCGCCAGGTATTCGCGCGCGGCGTCGGCCACCTGGGTGAGCCGATCGGAAAGATGGTCACGATCGAGGATCGGGTCGGGCATCTCCGAACGTTACCGAATAGACCAAATGGTATCTACTCGACACAAAGATTCTCGCTCTTGAACATATTGCAGTTACACTAAACCGGGTATGGACAAGAGTCAGGATTCGGTCGACGTCATCAAACGGGAGTTTGCACAAACCCTTCCCGGTGTGGACGTCGGAGCCGCCGCAGTAACGGGGCGCATCCGCCGGACGAGCTTCTACCTCAACCGCAACGCCGAAGAAGTCTTCAACAGCTTCAACACAACCGGAGCGAGTTTCGATGTCCTCGCTGCCCTCTATGCGGTCGGCTCTCCGTATGAGCTGACCCCAACCGATCTCTACCGAGGTCACATGATGTCCTCGGCAGGCGTGACGGCGCGGCTGGACGTGGTCGAGCGGGCAGGCCTCGCCGCGCGCTCGCGGGACCCCCGAGACCGACGCGGCGTGATCGTTACGTTGACCAGGCCGGGCCAGAAACTGGTAAGGGACGCAGCCCAGGCGCTCTACCGGCGTCAGGCATTCCTTCTCAAGGTCTACACGGAGCGCGAGCGTAAGCAAGTCCTGAATCTGCTCAAGCGCCTGCTCAACTCGCTCGAGCGTATCGGCTCTGGGACGACGCTCCCGGACTATGAAGCCGCGAGCGCCCCGTGGGTGCGGGAGTTTCCCGCGCTGGATCCCTGGCTGGTCGAGTTCCTGCTCGTCATCGCGATGTTGACCGGTCGAATCAACCGTGAGACCGACCGGCTGCTTCACGATCTCGACGTCTCCCGCAATGCCATGATTACCCTCGCCGCGCTTCGCCGTTCGGGCGACGCTCAGCGCCTCTTGCCGCGTGAGCTTTCACAAGCCGCGCTCCTCTCGTCAGCCGGCATGACCTCGCAGCTCGATCAGCTCGAAGGGCGTGGTCTCGTCCGCCGATCGCCCCATCCAGAAGACCGGCGCGCGATCTATGTCACGCTCACCCGGCCCGGCCAGAAGCTGGTTGACCAAGCGATCGAAACCTACAACGCCGGACACAAACGCATGCTCGCCGGCCTGTCATCCAGCGAGCGACAGACGCTGGACGCGCTGCTGCGCAAATTGCTCGTCTCCCTGGAGGCGAGCAACGGCAGCAAAACGGGCAAGACCTAGCCGCGAGAGAGGTCGTGGATCCACGCCGCGAGCCGACTCGCGACGAATGGGGCCAGCCCGACCATCGCGGCAACGCAGAGACTAAAGGTTCGCAATAGTGGGAGCGCGACGATGAACATGATCGTCGCGGCCCACTTCCCGAGCGCGAATTTAAGGGGAGGGCCGGTCAGGCCCTCCCCTTGAGCGACTCCTGCGGAGCGGTGCAAGCTAGCCCTTGGGGACGAGATCCCCGAAGAGGCCATCGTGCTCGTCGTTGATGCCGGCCGTGAAGTAGAGTGCCCCAGGCACCGCGTTCAATGAGCCGGTGGGGAAGCGGAGTCCCCATAACCCGGAGATCGTAAGTGGCTGGCCTGTCGCGTTCAGCAGCCGGCCTTCGAAATGGCCGCTCGAGGCGCTGTAGGCATTGATGCGCCCATCGCCGAAGTTGCCAACCAGGATGTCGCCGCCGAATGCTCCAAAGGTCGCCGGCGCCAGGGTTACGGCCCAGGGGGAGTTGAGCCGGCCTCCGCTGACCAGCCGTTGAAGCAGGTCTCCGTTAGGACTGAAGACATCGACGAATCCGTTGCCCGGTCCCGCCAGGTCGTCGTGCTTGTCGGGCTTCTGCTTGGCAAAGGTGACGTAGAGCCGACCACCGATGTTATGGATCCCGAAGGGGGCAAACCCAGCCGGAACGGCGGAATCGGTGAAGGTCTTGACCAGGTTGAACCTACTGTCGAACACCTCAACCGTACCGAGGCGGAAGTTGGTCGCGTAGAGGAAGGTGCCGGCAGGGGTGGTCACCAGCGCGAGGCCCTTGTAGACGGCGCCGGCGTTGCCCGCCGGGTCCGCGACCGTCGAACGATCGACAGCGATGATCCCATTGACGCGGTCGACGGTTGGGCTCCAACCAACAATCGTGCCGTCCTCGGTCGCGAAGAGGAAGCGGCTCGAACCCGAGGCGCCCTTCTCGGAGACGACGAAGCCCGACCCGGTCGCGTTAAAGACGGTCCCGGTCGGCGCCCCGATCGCGCCCTTTCCGGCCGACGGCGGGGCCGGGATGGTCACCGCATTGAGCGGCGGCTTGGCCTGGAGTGCGATGGGCTGGCCGGCCCCGTCGTAGAGCGTCGTTACACCGGCGTTGTTGTCGGACACCCAGATCGGGAGACCGGGCGCCGTCGACGTGCCCCATGGGTTCTTCAGGTTCGGGTCGGTGACCTTCGCCAGCCCGGGGACGTCCGAAACCAGGTTGGTCTGCACGTAGGTACGGCCGGCATGCGCATTGTCTTCGGCCTGCGCCGGCTGGAGACTTACCAGCGCGGCGCCCATCGTCGTCAGGGCCGCCAGCGTTCCAATCGCTTTCGAGGTCCGGTTCATTCCTAATCCTCCTGATGTGTGCGGTGAATGACGAATTGCGCGACGTCGTGGCCAAGCTCGAGGCCCTCGACGTGATCGAAGCGAAAGTGCTGTCCGGCGAAGATGCGGCTGAGGCCGGCCTCGCTGGCCACGTCGCTGTAGCTGTTGAAGGTCCGCACGGTGCCAGGCAGGGCGCTCGAAGTGACCTGGATGCTGTCGTGATTACCGAAGACGTCTGCCAGCACGGTCGCGCCGGCGGCGCTGATGGTGCTGTGGGCGCCGGGATACGATGGATCGGCGGCGGTTACCGCAAGCGGGCTCCAGTTGGGGTCGGCGATCGTTGCCGGATTGCCGTCCGTGTCCGCCAGGCGGATGGCCGTGACTGGGCGCCACAGCTGGTAGTGATATTTGGCGTCGTACATGGCGATGGCGCTGTCGGCGAACGAGAGGTTGAGAACGGCGAACAGCCGCGCAGTGCGCTGCAGATTGCTGTGGTGCGCGATGGCTGCGTTCTCGGCGATGACGTTCCAGGTGTTCCAGATCGGCGGGGCCCAAAACTTGCCGATGACGGTCTGATCAGCCGTCCGCGTCGTGCTGGTGTTCTGACCCAGGCTCTTGACCTCGTTCAGGGCCTGCGCGTACGCCGCGCTGGTCAGCGCCGGCGGCGGCTCGGGACGGAACTGCGCACCGCTCTTCAAAACGAACGGTGTCACCTGGCCCCAGATCGTGAACACCGGGGTCGGGAAGTTCGGCGGCGTCGACCGGTAGTTGCCGGGTTGGGTGCCAGGCGTGAACGCCGGCGGGACGACGGCGGAGCCATCGTTCGCGCGCAGTTGCAGGATCTTTGCCGCAACGGCGTCACCGACCTGGATGCCGTGCTGCTTGTCGGCTCCACTCGGGATGGTGGCGAGCTGACCATCGGCCAGTTGCGCGAGCTCCCCTTTGAAGCCGGGATAGAGTGCCGCGAGGGTGGCACGTCCGGCTTCGATCGCGGCCGCGTCCGGCCGGGCTCCGCGCGGTGCTTTGACCGAGACTAGAAGGGGCGACGCGTCGCGGGTGATCGAGACGATCGCATCGTCGATCGCCGCATGCAGCATGGCGTAGCTGCGAGTCTGGTGAACCGTCGCCGGCTGAGCGCCCGGCGTCTGCACGATCTTGAGCAGCTCCTGGTTCCAGGCGATGACGAGGGCGCCGGAGATCTTGCTGTTGCGGTCGGCCGTCGCCGTCGAGGCCGAGCTCGCGAGCGCGGTGCTGCCGGCTGCGGTTCCAACGACGAGGGCGGTGAAGGTCGCGACGATCGGAATCGATTTCTTCATTCGTGTCTCCTTTTAGGGCTGGAGGCCGGGAGTGGCCACCAGCCATTTGCCGCCGAAGCCGACGACGCCCTGCCCGGTGGTCTGTCCCGCGGCTGAGTCACCGGCGAACGTGTACAGGGGCCAGGTAGCGTAGGTGATCTGCTGCGCGCCGCCGGCGCGCATGACGAGGCCGAGCTGGCCGGTCACACCCGCGCTGCCGGTCGGATTTCCGCCGGTACTGAGGGACGGCGGCCAGTAGGCGGTGCAGGCGCTGCTGCTGCACACGATCTTGCCGCCACGCTCAGGCAGGAAGTAATAGAGGGTGCGGCCCTGCGCGTTGGCGAGGATGGTGCCCAGCTGGGGGTTCTGCGTCGCGACCACGCTTGCCGGCGCGACGGGCGCGGGCGTGGGGGTCGCGGCAGGTGTCGTTGTCGCACTCGCGGATGCCGCCGGTGCCGATGCGGCCGGCGATGTCGCGGGAGCGCTGCCGTAAAGCCCGCCTGGTGCGCTGCACGCTGCCAGGAAGAGCGGGAGTCCGACGATCCACAACAATCGTTTCATGTTTTGTTTTGCCTCCTTGAATCACGCCGTTTCAGTAGCCGTACCCGGATGAGCCGGCGCCAAGCGTGGGGGTCGGGATCGGGGCGACGGTCGCTGCCGGCGAAGTCGCCGGAGCGGTCCCGTAAAGTCCGCCTGACGCGCCACAGGCCGCCAGGAATATGGGTAGTCCGACGATCCACAAGAGTCGTTTCATGTTCTGTTTGCCTCCAAGTCGACCTAAGTTCGCCCGCAAGAATCTCGCTCGCTAGTTAGTTATTCCAAAAGCATATGTCGGACGCGGACATGGTCGAATACGGCCGGGGTTACAAGCGGTGGGCCGCTGGAGCGAGCGAGAACTCGATGACCGCCATAGCGAGCGACATAGCGAGCAATATGGGCAGCTGCTGGAAGATGCCGAGCAGGATCCCGGCGGATAGGAAGTACCCATGGATCAGCGCCCGTGGGAGGAGTGGCACCATCCAGGGTTTGGGCAGGCGGCCCTCACTTCTCCGCATGGCCCATCCAGTTACGATCGCGAAGAGCGCCAACGTGAGGAGAAATGGAGGGAAGCCGCCCGTCGGCCCTCCGAAGAAGAACTGCTGCAGCGCGATGAACGGCACGAGAGCGAGCAGCAGTGTCAGGTACGCGGGGACGGGAACCAAGAGTTGCAACCACGGCGAGGATTCGGCGTGGCCGCGAGCACGAACCCGCCGTGTCCACGCACTGAAGCCGAAGGCGACGAAGAGCCAACCGTAGTAGTTGCCGGCGGGGACGCCAAAAAAGCCGGCGTTGAGTGGGATGTTCCAGTGCCACAGGCCCTGCCGGATGGCGATAGCGTCGATAGAGAGATCGAGCACGATGGCGAAGACGCCGTCGGCGAACGGCGCCAGCCGGGGCGGGATGCCGAGCCGGTCGGACATGAACATCGAGGAGGTGATGATCATCGCCCAGGCGAGCGCGATCGCCACGGGAACCGAACCCAACTTGAGGAAGAACCCCTGGCTATAGGCGTACGAGCCGAAAATCTTGATGTCGCCCTGCTCGAGAAGCAGCCCGAACGGAACCGCACTGAGCAGCTCGATGAGACGTTGGCGACCCCCGGAGCGATAGGCGAATCGCGCCGAAAGCGCAAACAGAATCAGCATCACGACCTCGACCAGCCCAAAGAGAATTCGAGGCATGGCGGTCGAGCTCTACACTCGCCCGGCGAGTTCGGACGATTCAAGCTGCTGGAGGACAGTTCGCAGCAGCGCGGCGAGGGTGGACTGTTGCTCCGGTTCCAGGGCCTGGTCCAGGAGTTGCGCGTGGCTCCCGACGAATACTGGAAAGGCCGCCCGCACGAGACGACGACCGGCGGGGGTCAGCTCGACGACGACGGCGCGGCGGTCGTCGCGATCGCGATTCCGGTTCAGCAGCCCGATCCGCTCGAGTTGATCCATTCGCCCACTCAGCCCTGCGCCCGATAGCATCAGGCCGCGCGCCACCCCGGACGGTGATCGGCGGTAGGGTGAACCGGCGCGATAGAGCGAGGCAAGCACCTGGAAGCCGCCGTGGGTGACGCCGAATCGTGAGAAGACAGCCTCGGCCTCGGTATTGATGTGCAGGGCGATCCTGGCCATCCGGCGACTCGTTCCATCCAGCGACCCATTGGACCCAGCATCGACGGCGTTTACCAGTCGCCCCAGCAATCGATCGAGGGAACGCACGGAGTCCGGCCCTAGCCAGCGCACGAGACGCTGCTGTCTCCGCCGCCAGCCTGCTCCTGCCGTTGCGACCATTTCAGAGCCCTGTCGGGTCAGCGATACCCGAACGCGCCGCCGGTCGTGAGGCTCGCGCGATCGCGCTGCGAGCCCAAATGCGACGAGCTGGTCGACCAAGCCGGTGATCCCGGCGGAGGACATCCGTTGCCCTCTGGCAAGGTGCGTCGGTGATAGCTCGTGAGCGGCAGTGGCGTGCAGCGCCAGGAGGACCTCGAACGCCGACGGGGTGAGTCGGTACGGTTCGAGATGGTCGTCGGCGCTCCGCTCCGTGTATAGCGCAATTCGTGTAACTCGCCCCGTAATCGCGATCGGGCTCGGATCAACCGTCGGACAGGCCCGCCGCCACTCGCTCAGGATTTCGTCGACGCGGTCATCGTCCGCCGTTCTCATCAGCGTCATCGTGGCACGTCGAGCACGAAACTGACACGTCGGAATACGAACTTTGACTTCACACTAACTAGTACGTTAGCGTCTTAACGACAAGTATTTCGAGAACTAAATATTAACGCGGAGAATCGCTTGGAGGCTCTATGAACGCCTGGAAGGTAATGATCGTCGCCGCCGGAAGCGCGCTGACGCTGGCCGCCTGCGGGGGTGGCGGCAATGCGGGCACGGGAGGAGCCGACTCGGGCTGCACTGTCAAAGGCAATAGCACCGCCGCGGTTACCCCGGCCATCGTCTCGAACATCGTTCCCGATCCCAACACGGTCGGCCGGTTCAGCCCGAATGACATGACGGTCAAGGTGGGCCAGTCAATCGAGTGGGACTGGCAGGACCCGAACGTGGCTCACACCGTGACGTCCGATGACACCACCACCTTCGATTCGTGCCTGCAGAACAAGGGCTACAAGTTCGTGGTCACCTTCACCCAGGCCGGAAAGATCCCCTATCACTGCACTATCCACCCACTCATGGTCGGCACTATCACGGTGACCCAATAGCTGGGCGTGCGAGGTATCCGGAGCATCCATGGAGGAGCGGGAGGCCCGAGCCGATCGATGGAGCGAGCGCGCGCATGCTCGGATGCTCACCACCGAGCCTGAATGGTGGCTCAGGATGATGTGCGGCCAGCTCGCCTTTGAGGACTCTGCTGCCCAGTACTCCGGCCTGAGGCGAGTCATGCGGCGCGCGGAAAAGCACTTCTGGTCAGTCGTCCTTCATAACAGCGGCCGTATCTCTTGATGCATGGCGGTTCAAGGCTCGACGTCAAACCCCGACAACCGCAGGTCACGCGGATGGCATGTCGACTGGTGGACGTCCATCCGTATCGCGTTCGGGGTCATCTGGCTGATCGACGGTGTGCTGGAATGGCAGCCGGCGGACTTCCACAATTTCTCCCAACTAATCACGGCCATGAGCCAGGGTCAGCCCGCCCCCCTGGGCGCCGTGATCCTCGCGGGTCAGGCGGTCATCGCACTCAATCCGACGCTGGCCAATGGATTCCTCGCCGCGCTGGAGACGGCGATCGGCCTCAGTTTGATCAGCAACACGCTGAGCCGATGGGCACTCCGCATCAGCGTACTGCTCGCGGCGCTGATCTGGGTGTTCGGCCAGGGGTTCGGCATGGTCTTTATGGCCGGTGCCACGGACATCCAGTCGGGACCGCTGTACGTCCTCGTCAGCTTGATGCTGCTCCGGGTATTGCCGGCGAGGTCGTATCGCCGCTCGTATCTTCCCTTGCGCAGAACCACGCCGAACGCAGTCGATTCCAGATAGTCCCCTCCCTCCCCCCAACCGGGGCCCCCCTCCCCAGGGGGTCCCGGATTTTCTTTGTTCAACCGCCTGTATCCCGGCCCGTATCGATAGGCCGTGGAACAGGACGGGCTTCGTCTTCTCGCCCCGGGCGGCTTCCCGGTCGGCACGCCTGCTATTGGCGGATCACCTGAGGTCTACGTGCTCGAGGGTGCCCTGTACACCGACTGGGAAACGATCTACCAGGCCAACGTGGTCAAGGTCTATCGCCTCATGTTCTCGCGCGTCGGGAACCGTCCGGATGCCGAGGACCTCACCTCGGAGGTGTTCGTCAAGAGTCTGCCGAATCTGACGCTCCCTTCTACCGTCAGCCAGGTACATGCCTACCTCAACGTGGCGATCCGCAGCGTGCTGGCCGATCACTGGCGCCGGCACTACGGGGCACCGCAGGCGGACATCGAGGTCGACAACATCAGCCGGTCCTTCGACCTGACCCCCGCGGCCGATGAGTCCGATCGCGCCGGCCGCATCCTTGCCCTGCTCCCCGACCGCTCGCGCAGGATCCTCGAGCTGCGCTTCCTTCGCGGCTGCTCCATAAAGCAGGCCGCCAATGAGATGGGTGTCAGCCCGGGAAACGCGAAGATCCTTCAGTACCGTGCGCTCCGACTAGCGGCTGAAGTCGGGGAGAGGATGTTGTCATGAGGAGTCCCGTCGATCGGATTGCCGCGTTCGTGGAGGACCTGATTCGCAACCGGCGGCCACGGCGATTCAAGGCCTCGCCCGAGGAGATGGTCGCTCTCCGCGCGGCGGCGGCGCTGAGCGCGGCGCGGCCGGGCGCCAATCGTCCCAAGCGGGGATTCATCGACCAGGTCTGCGCCGACATCAACGTGAGGGTTGTCACGGTTGTGGCCGAGCGCCGGCGGCTTCCTGTCGAGGTTCGAGAGAGGATATTCCCATGAGGACTGCCGTCGATCGAATCGCCGGACTTGTGGATGACGTAGTTCACAACCGGCGGCCGCGCCGGTTCAAGGCGTCAGCGGAAGAGATGCAAGCCGTCCAGGGAGCGTCGACGCTACGCACCGCCCAGCCGGGCGCCGATCTTCCCAGCGGCGATTTTATCGACCGTCTCGGCCGGCAACTCCGCTCGCAGATGGAACCGCCGCCAGCGCACGGGTCCGTCACGCGCCGCGCCTTGCTGAGGACCGCCAGCTTCGCGGCAGCCGCCGGGGTGGCCGGTGCCGTCATCGACCGGACGATTGTGTCGCAACCACTCGGACAGCAGGCGACGCTGATGCCCGATAACGGCACCTGGCGGCCGGTTGCCGCACTCGTCGATGTGCCGGCGGGCCAGGCGATTCGGTTCTCCAGTGGTCCAGTCGAGGGCGTCGTGATCAACGACGGGGGGACAGTAAAGGCGGTGTCCGCAGTCTGCACTCACCAGGGTTGCCTCCTCCTTCTGGACGCGGCTGCGCACCGCCTTCGTTGTCCGTGCCATCCGACGGTCTTCTCGGTGACCGGCAAGCTGCTCTCATACTCGCTGGCGGAACCACCCGCCAATTTGCCCGCATTGCAAGCCCGGGTCCGCGACGGCCAAATCGAGGTCCTGGTCGTTTAGCTCCGCGGTTGTATCCCGCCTCGTATTGCTACATGTCATGAAAGCAAGTCTTCGAACCACCCCGATCCGACCCCACAATGGCCTGCGCCGGCTTCCGGCAAGCGGGAACACCGCCCTCGCCGCCTCCGCGCTCATCCAGACCGCACTTGGCATCGAGTTCATTCTGTCTGGCCTCAATAAGTTCGCCGATCCGCGCTACGTTCAGAACTTCAATCAGTTCGTCAGCTCGAATCCCGGCACTCAGAACGGAATCCTTTCCGGCCTCGTCAAGGGGCTGGTTTTGCCGAACGTCGCTTTCTTTGCCACCTTGCTGCAGTTCATGGAGCTCTCTCTGGGCATCGTCCTGCTGCTGGGCGCCCTCGAGGTTGGCCGTCGGCGGGTCGCGGGTCGCGTCGGGCGCGAGCTGGGATACGAGGCGCCAGTCGCACTGGTTAGCGCCCTCGCCGGATTGGCGGTTGCCGGGCTGTCCCTGTCGATTGCGGTCCTCATGGGCGAGCAGCTCCCCACGATCATGCCCGGGCGTGCGTTCACCACGGCCATTCCGGTCGAGCTCTTGCTCGTTCCCCTGGGCATTGCCGTCGCCTGGATGGAGGCCGGCCGATTCCTCGTCCTTGCTCGGCATCAGCCCGCGGCGATAATGGCTTCGGTCCGTCCGGAAGGCATTCCCGCAAAACGCCCGCAACCGCGCGAGCTGACCTAAGAAAACCCTCCGGGTGCCGCACGGCCCCGGACTGCCAGTTGCCCCCTTTTGAAGGAGCCGTGATCGGGGGGCACCCGCCGATGTATGCATATGGATCCTCGGTCGCTGCTGGCCCGCTGGCGCCATGGGGTGGCGGGGCGGGCGTCGGATGCGGCGCTCCGCTGGGCGCAGCCGCCGGTGCTTCCGCCCCGACTGTGGTCGCATCGCCATCAGATCCTGCGACTGGTCCTCTGGGCGAATATCCCGCCCGCCAGCATTCTCGTCCTGCTCCACCGTCAGGACCGAGAGAGTCTCCTCCTGGTATCGCTGGTCGTCGGCCTCGCGTTGCTGGCGACCTTCAGCCGAGGAACCCGATCACTCCGCGCCACGCTGGTGTCGGTCGGGCTGATGGCTTGTGCCGGCCTGACGGCATTTGCGTACAACGGACCCCAGCGATTCGGCTACTTCGTGGTCATGACGGCCTCCATTGCCCTCTACCGAAGCTGGACAGTGCTGGTGGTCGCGTGCGTGTTCGGAATCGGGGAGGAGTTCCTTCTTGGAAGCCTTCAGGTCGCCGCGATTGGCACATTGTTCATGCTGATCGTTGGGTCCGGCGCGTTGATCGCGTGGTCGATGGACGTCCGCCGCTACCCGCTCGAGGAGGGCCCTGATGAGACCCAGGCCGCCAACCGCCTTCGACGAGCCATCAAGCAGGGCGAGCTCATCCTCCATTACCAGCCCAAGTTCGATGTACGGACGCGGCAAATCGTGGGGGTCGAGGCTCTCGTTCGCTGGTTGCCGCCGGGCCAGGAGCTCGTGTTCCCGGACGCCTTCATCGGCGTGGCCGAGCGCGCGGGGATGATGAAACCGCTGACCTTTGCGGTGCTCGACCTCGCGCTGCAGCAGTATCGGGCGTGGTATGACCGGGGCCTGAGATTGCCGATGGCGATCAATCTCACCGCGTCGCTCCTTGATGACGACGATTTTCCAATCCAATTGCTGGCGGCTCTTAAGGCCGGGTCTGTCTCCTCCTCGGGGATTTCGCTCGAGCTCACCGAGTCGGTCGTCATGGCGAAGCCCGACCGGACGCAGCACATCCTCAGGCGGCTCAGCGAGATGGGTTTTCAGCTTGCCATCGACGACTTCGGTACCGGCTATTCCTCACTCGCATATCTGGGCCGTTTGCCGGTCGACGAGATCAAGATCGACCGTTCCTTCGTCATGAAGATGAGCACCAGCGACGGCGACCGCACCATCGTGCAGGCCAGCATCGACCTTGCCCACAAGTTCGGGAAGCGGGTGGTCGCCGAAGGCGTCGAAGACACGACCACACTCCACCTGCTCGAGGAGATGGGCTGCGACCAGGCGCAGGGTTATCTCATCAGCCGGCCGCTCCCGGCCGAGCGTCTCGCCCGTTGGCTGGAGAACTGGGTGCCGCCAGCACTGCTGGCAGCTTAGGGCTCCGGCCGCTTGACCCTCGTGATGCCGTCGAGGATGAGATCGAGTCCGTACTCGAATTCGTCGCCGTAGTTATAGCCGGGCTTCATTGCGCGGTCGACCGCCATCTCGGCCAGGTAGGGATACTCCCCGGGCCGGAATCCCTCGAGCATGCTTCCCGCCATCTCAGCAACCCCCCCTGACTTGGGGAAGGGCAACGTCAGCTCTGTCAGCGTGAATCCATAGATGTAGCCGTCGAGGATCGAGTACGCGTGGGCGGTGAGGTCGACTGAAAATCCAGCCTTTCGTAGACTGCCCAGCACCGCGTCGTGATGTCGCAAGGTCGCGGGACCGGGTGTGGCTCGTGACTCCATCAGGCCGATGGCCCAGGGGTGGCGCAAGAGAGCCTGGCGGGCTGAGATCGCGCGCTCACGCATGGCGGTGCGCCAGTCCGTTCCGCCGGCAGGCAGAACGATCTCGCTGAACACCTCATCCACCATGCCGTCCAGCATGTCCACCTTGTTGCGGACATGGTTGTAGAGGGACATCGCCTCAACTCCGAGCTCCTGGCCCAGCTTGCGCATGCTGAGTGATTCGATGCCGTCTCGATCGGCAAGGCTGATAGCGGCCTGCAGGATCCGTTCCCTGGTCAAGGCTGCGCGGCGCTTTTCCTGTCGCCTGACTCTTGTTGCCATCTACGGGTCCGTCACCTCGCCCGTAGCATACACCGTAAGTCTTGACAGCTTACGGCGTATCTGCTAGGCTTACGCCATAAGTTTACGGTGTAAGTGCGGAGCTAGGGCTCCCGCGAGGAGGGTACGAACCATGATGACGACGAAGACCCGCGAGAGTCAGAAGGTATCCGGCGGTCTAGCCGCGGTGGAACCCGTCGCCGGCAGGGCAGAAGTGATCACGATGAAGGCGATCGTTCAAGAAGCGTACGGCTCGCCCGACGTCCTAGAGTTCAGGGACATCGACAAGCCCGTCATCGGCGCCAACGACGTGTTGGTTCGGGTGCGAGCGGCCGGTGTCAACCCCGCTGACTGGGCGCTCGTAGGCGGCCTGCCCTACATCGCCCGCCCCTTGTACGGGATGGGTAAGCCAAAGAATCCGGTGCGAGGCACAGACGTCGCCGGGGAAGTTGAGGCCGTCGGCGCGAGCGTGACCCGGTTTCGTCCCGGTGACGAGGTCTTTGGCTGGTCCGGGCATTTGGGCGGCGCCTTTGCCGAGTATGTATCAGTCTCGGAAGACGCGCTGGTAACCAAGCCGGCCAAGCTCACCTTCGAGCAAGCGGCGGCCGTCCCCATGGCCGGGACCGTCGCCCTCCTGGCGGTTCGCGATCACGGCAAGGTCCAAGCCGGGCAGAAGGTGTTGATCAACGGAGCCTCGGGCGGCATCGGTAGCTTCGCGGTGCAGATTGCGAATGCGCTAGGAGCGGAAGTCACCGGCGTGTGCAGCACGAGAAACATGGACCTGGTCCGATCGATCGGAGCCGAACATGTCATCGACTACACGAAAGTCGACTTCACACGGACCGGGCAGCGTTACGACTTCATTCTTGACAACGTGGCGAACCGCTCGTTGTCCGACCTCCGACGCGCGCTCACCCCGAAGGGGACGCTCGTGCCGAATGGTGGCGGGTTCGACCATCGGTGGATGGCAAGCGGGGGGCGCCTGATCAGGGCGAAGGTGTCGTTTGCGTTCGTGCGTCAGAGCGTGCGGACGTTCATCGCCTCATCGAAGCAGCAGAACCTGGTCGCTCTAAAGGAGCTCGTCGAGGCCGGCAAGATCAGACCAGTCATCGACCGTACCTACGCGCTGAACGAGACGCCTCAGGCGATCGCTTACGTCGGTCAGGGACACGCTCGAGGCAAAGTCGTCATTACTGTCAAAGGAGTCTCATCTTGATCGCGACCCAACCCATCGACTAATGGCCAACTGTAGGCGCGTCACAGGTGGAGCCCTGAATCCGACCGGCGGATCAGGGCTCTCCTGGGCCCCGCGGGGATAAGCAAAGCGGGCTCACCTCGCTCCGCTCTTCCTATTTGGTGGGCTCGACTCGCTCGACGACGATGCTGCAGTCGGTCACCAGCGCCGCGATGGCACCGACCGCCGCCAGCCAAGGAGCGAGAACGGCGCCGGCCACCCCGACGGTCAATGGTAGTTCGACGATCGTGTGCTCACCCTGCTTGATGCTGATCCGCCGGACATTTCCTTCCTTCAGCAGCCGCTTGAATTCAGCGAGCAGGCGGTCACCGTCGATCTTGAACTGCTCGGTCCGCGTCTTCTCTTGCGTTTGCGTTGTC
>DASZJR010000007.1:0-3416 GCA_035947855.1 Candidatus Dormiibacterota bacterium | reverse complement strand
CCCGTATGCCTCGTCGAGGTTGCTGTCGGCGAAGTCGCGAGTGATGCTGGGAAGCCGTTGCACCCGGGCGATCTTTTCGATGCGCGCCTTCACGCGGCGCCGCTCGTACCCCTTCGGAACACGGTTGAGGATCTCCTTGGCTTCGGCCGTCCACTTGACCTTGAAACCGTCGAACGCCTCCTCCTCCTCGGTCCCGCCCTCTCGCGTCGCGGCCGCGGCGACGGCGGCTTTGTCGACCGGCTGGAAACTGGTGCCCTCGCAAACTGGGCATGCCTGCGGTTTCTCCACCCGGGCCGGACGCCCGCACCGCCGGCAGATCCAGGTCGGTGTGCCGTCGTCGCTGCTCATGATGCTCTGCGCTCGGACGGGTTCGACACCCATCGCGCGGGCGGCATGCTCCGGCATGACCTCGGAGACGGCGAGATCGATGATCGAGGAGCTGATGACCGAGTGTCCGCGTTCCATCGCATAGCGGCAGATGGCGGTGCGGGTTATCGCGCGGAAGGCGGCCGGCACTCGCTCCATGCGCGCCTCGGCCTCCTCCGTCCAGGTCACGCTCGCCTCTGCCTGCACGTCGATGGGCGGCACGAAGGTGCGGCTCGAGAGCAGGACGCTGACGGGGGCCAGCCGGAGCAGGTTGTCAGTGTTGCTGCCGAGGTCCATCTGTGCCGCCGAGTGAACGCCGATGCGGCCGATCACCAGCAGCCAGGGTGGGTCCTGGCGTACGTATTGAAGGACTTTCTTGAACGCCTTGCCGTCGAAGAGCGTGGTCTTGATCTCGATCCCCTCATCGCGCGCCACGGATTGCGCCACCCGCAGGTGCGACTCGTAGATCTTGGCCAGGCCGGTGTCGATGATCTCTTCGTGGAGTTGCTCCTGCTCTTTGAACCGAAAGACCTTCGATGCCTCGGCCGAGAGCACGTCGACGATGCCGTTGAACATCGCGTAGTGGAGGTACGGATCGTAGACGGAGACGGCTTCGACCTGCTTCCCAAAAACGCGAGCCAGGTCGATCGCCGTCCGCAGTCCGGCGAAGGACTGCGGGCTGCCGTCGACGGCGACCACGATTCGGTCGGAGGCATCGCCGCGAAACGGATGCGTGTCGCGCACCACGAGTGAGTCGATGCGGATGCGGCGCACCACCCGGTCCGTCACGCTCCCGACCATGCTGTCCTTTACGGCGCCCATGCCGAGCGCGCCCAGCACCACCAGGTCGTAATCCGACTCGGCGATGTCGTCGACCAGGCATTCCCAGTTCTTGCCATCGAACGTCTTGTACTCGAAGGGCAGGCCCGCTCGATCGCAGGCGACCTTCATGACATCCAGGTATGAATCGGAGATCAGCTGTAAGCCGCGCGTGATCAGGGAATCGTGAATCTTGCGCTGCCGTTCCAGCTCCTGCTCATGCTGATACTCCTCCGGCAGCGTGTACTCCATCTGCTTGAAGCGCACGTCGTGCATGCGGGCGGCGTAGACGTGGCTGCCCACGAGGCGCGCTTTGGTGATGCCCGCCAACCGGACGGCCACCTCGATGGCGGCATTGGAATGGTCCGAGTTATCAAGGGGGACGTAAATCTTCCCGTACACCAGCAGCTTTCCCTCCATACGGCTACGGCCGAAGCGTGATGCCCTGCATCTGATATTGGCAGACCGCGAAGGGCTACGTCGAGGGCCTAAGCTAGCGCAAAATTCCCCAACTGCCGCTCCAGGATTCGCCTGGCTGGAGGGTGATCAGGCCGTCGCCGCTGCGGAAGGCGTTCGGGGCACAGGTCATCGGTTCGATGGCAATACTGCGCCGCCGCCGAGAGCGATCCGGGATCGCGTCCGGCGTGTAGACCATGAGAAAGCGGTAAACCGGCTCCATCCAGAGCGTGACCCGGGGGTCGCCATTCGGAGCCTGGAGGTGAACCCGGATGAGTCCGTCGCTGTCCGCAACGAGGTTGGCGAAGGCGGTGTCCATCCTCAGCGACCCGATCGGTCGCAGCTCCAGGAAGTCGTATGCCGTCCCGCGATTTGGCAGCGCGCGTCCCGTTGGGATCAGCCGGTCGTTTAACTCGAGCCGCATGAGCGCCGGCATCTTCAGCAGCGCGTGATCGACCAGGGTGCCCACGGTAACGTAGGGATGGTGCCCGGCACCGTAGGGGGCGGCCTGCTCTCCGAGGTTCGTCGCGGTGGTCCGGATGGTCAGACCGCCAGCTGAAAGTCGGTAGTCGACGTCAAGGCGAAGCATGAACGGGTAACCATCCTGCGGAAAGAGGACGAGCGACATCAACACCCGGTCCGCGGTCTGTTCGAGGGCCGTCCAGTTCATCCAGCGAGTCAGGCCGTGCAAGGCGTTGTGTCGCGCCGGCTCGGAGATCGGAGTCTGATGCATCTGGCCGGCAAATTCGTACTGGCCATCCTCGATCCGGTTCGGCCAGGGGAGCAGCACCTGGCCGCGCCCGATCGTGGCCATGTCGTTCTCCGGAAAACCGTCGACGACATCACGCTCGCCGACGGTGTAGGTGCGCAGTCCGGCTCCCACTTCGGTCACGACCGCGCGCTGGTCGCCGGAGGTCAGGACAAACTGCTGCCCCGAGGGTGGGATGGGGGACACTGCCACCGGATAATAGGATGGTGGCGCGCCTGAAGCTCTCCCTCTTTGGTCCCCCACGGGAGGAGCTGGCTAGTACAGTCGACGGCGAGGTCCCGGAATGGATCGACCGCCTTTACGAGAGCTACGGCACGACCGCCGACTCCGCGCCGGCGAGCGCTTCCGTGCTGGCGCTCGGGGAGTCGCTCGTCTACCGTCTGCGCAAGCTCTCCGTCCTTCTCAAGAAGATGGAGGCGCTGGGCTGGTCGATCAAGCCCCGCCGCTGGGACCTGCTGGCCAGCACCGACCTGGATGAGATCGAGGCCCAGGCGCAACTCGAGGCCGCCGGCGTCTGGGTGATCGCCCGCCAGCACGCGCCCGCGGACAAAGACGGCAATGTCCGCTGGTCGCACGGGTTGCTTCCATAGCCGGGCCGCCGCCGCTTGCGGAAGACACCGTCAACGCGGATCCGCTGAAGCAATTCGCCGCCTGGTTCGCCGATGCGGTCGCGGCCGGCGAGATCCTCCCCGAGGCGATGACGATCGCCACCAGCACCCGGTCGGCTGAACCGTCGGCGCGAATGGTGCTGCTACGCGGCTTCGACGAGCGCGGCTTCGGGTTCTTCACCAACTACGAGAGCCAGAAGGGACGCGAGCTGGCCGAGAACCCGAGGGCAGCACTGGTCGTCTACTGGCCGAAGCTCGGGCGCCAGGTGCGCGTCGCCGGCAAGGTTATCAAGCAGTCGGCGGAGGAATCGGCGGCATATTTTCATAGCCGGCCACTCGCCAGCCAAGTCAGCGCCATTGCCTCACCCCAGAGCCAGGTGATTCCCAACCGCGCGACG
>DASZJR010000006.1:0-30983 GCA_035947855.1 Candidatus Dormiibacterota bacterium | reverse complement strand
GTCGGCCAGCAGGTCGAACTTCACCATCATCTGCAGCAGCTGCTGACGGTCGATCGGCTTGGTGAGGAAGTCGGCCTGGCCGATGTCGAAGGGCAGCGATTCCTTGTTGACTTTTGAGGTCAGCACGATAGGGATGTCCTTGGTCTTCGACTCGCGACGCAGGTCGTAGACGAGGCCGCTGCCGCCGTTGGGCGGGAGTTGGGTGTCGATCAGCACGGCCAGCGGCTGGAGCTGCACCGCCTTGCGCAGCGCCTCCTGCGCGCTGGCGGCAATGACCACCTCATAGCCGGCGTGGCTGAGGAAGGGCTCGATCCGCTCCTTCACCGCCGGGTCGTTGTCGGCGACCAGGATCACGGGCGCCTTGGTCCCGGCCCCGACGGGCGGCATCATTTGCACGGGCCGCTCCTGGATGCCGGCCTCCTGCTTGGCGAACTCGATCAGCTCGCGGATGTGCTCGACCAGCCGTTTGCCGCTCTCGTTGATGTGGGCGACAAACTCCCGCCGCTCCTCTGGCGTCGTCTTGTTGGCTTTCTCGTCGAGCAGGATCTCGGAGAAGCCGATGATGGCGTTCAGCGGCGAGTTGAGGTCATGGCTCTGGTCGTAGATGACACGGAACTTGGCCTCGAAGTCACGCTTGGCCTGGCTCAGCGCCGGCGCCGCATCCTTATTCTTTCCGCTCGCGCTGAGCTCGACCTTGAGACCCTCCAGCTGCGCCTGCATGGCGCGCTTCTCTGCCTCGTACCGGGCCAGGACCTGGCTCGTCGGCGGAGTGCTGCCGGCGGCTTTCCGGGCCTCGTCGAGCTGCGCCTTGAGTGAGGCCTTTTCTCGCTGCCAGGCCTGGTCCAGCTCCTTGGCCTCGACCGCGCGCTGGCTGTGCAGCTCGTTCGTCTGCGACATCATGTCGGAGAGCTGCGCCTGGATCCGCTCGAGATCGACCTTGAGCTGGTTCTTTTCCGCGGTGAGCCGCTGCTCGCGGCTGGTCCATTCCTCCGCCTTGCGGCCGGTCTCGCCAGCGAGGTCGGCGTGCAGGGCCTTGATCTTTTCGTAGTCCTGTTGCGTCGCGGCCAGCCGTGCCGACGATTCGGCGACCTGCTTCTTGAGCGTGGACTTCTCCTCCGCGATCGACGCTTCGCGGCTTTGCCAGTCCTTCTCGAGCGCCTTGACCTTGGTCAGCAGCGCGGAGCGCTCGTCGCTGAGGCGCTGGAATTCCGCCTCGGCCTTGTCCAGGTCGGCGCCCTTCTTGCGGGCTTCTTCCAACTGGCCCTGGAGCAACTTGCGATCGGCTTTGAACTGCGATTCGGCGGCCTGCGATCCCTGCTCCAAGCGGGCAACATCCGCGATCAGCCGCTGACGCTCGGCCTGCCACTTGTCCCGGGCGGCCCTGAGCGGCTCGATCTCGGTCTGGGCAGCCTTCAATTGCTGTTGCAGTTGCGTGGTCAGATCCTGCAGCCGAGCCTTCTCGTCGGTGAGCTCGGCGCGGGCTTTCTGCCACTCCTGTTCCAGGTGCGCCTGCTTGGCGACGGCGTTGTCGCGATCCTTCAGTAAGGTCTCGCGATCCACGGCCCATTGGAGCTGGGACGACTGCAGGCTGTTGAGGTCGTTCTCCGCAGTCTTGAGGTCGGCCACCAGCTTCTTCTGGTCGCCCTCGTACTTCTGCGCGAGTTGCATTCGCTCCTGCTCGAGCTGCCTGAGCTGGCCGCGGCGCTCCTCGTCGCGTGTCTTGGCGCGGACGACGTCATCCTTGAGACGAGCGAGCTCCACCTGGGCCCGATCGTGACTCTGCTGGAGATCCTGGTGCCCTTGCTTCAGTGACTCGTGCTGGTCGAGCAGCGCCTGGCGCTCCTTCGCACGCTCGTCGTCACGTGCCTTGCCGCGGGCCACGTCATCCTTGAGGCGACCGAGCTCCGCCTGAGTCCGCTCGTGGCTCTGCTGCAGCGTGCCGTGTCCCTTCTTGAGCGATTCATGCTGCTCGAGGAGCGCCTGTCGGTCCATCGCCCATTGCAGCTGAGCGTTCTGCAGCTCGTCGAGCTCTTGCTGCTTGGCGTCGAGCTGACGTTTGACCAGCTCCAGCTCGTTCGCGTTCTCGGCAAGCTGGGCGCCCATGTCATCCTGCAGCGTCTGGAGGTGCGCGATGAACTCCTGGTTCTGCTGCAGAATGTCGGCGAAGGATTTCGCCTTCGGTGCCTCGGGGCTCATCAGGCGGCTTTCCGTCCCTGTTGCATGTAGCGCTCGACCGCGGACCGCATGGCGTCGAGGTGGGCACTCATGGCGCCCAGCTGGTCGACGCGCTCCTGTTCCAGCTGGTTGAGCTCCTCGGCCCGATCGGATTCCCGTTCGATCGACTGGCGAAGCTCACGCTCCAGTCGCGCAATCTCCGCCTGCGCCATCTCGTAGGCATTTTTCGTGTCGAGAAGTTCCTTCTTGCGGGCGTCGTCTTCGTCGATCAGGCCCTGGAGATTCTTGAACAGCTCCTGGTTGAGCTGCAGGATCTCCGGGTACGACCGGCTGGCCCTGGGCGCGGCCGTTGGGGTCGACTCGCCTGCCTTGCTGGTCGGCTTTCCTGACGGTTCGCTCATTACGCGGTCTTCAGCCGCCCCTGCTGCAGGTAGCGGCTGACCTCCCCTGGTAGGCCTTGCGGATCAACGGGCTTCGGAATGTAGCCGTCGCACCCGGCGCCGAGGATCTTCTCGCGGTCACCGGCCATGGCGTGCGCGGTCAGCGCGACGACGATGACGCCGGCCATCCGGGGGTCGGATCGGATCTTGCGGGTGATCGCCAGCCCATCCTCTCCCGGAAGCTGGATGTCCATCAGGACGATGTCCGGCAGCTCCCGGGTCATTTCGGCAAGGCACTCGGCACCGCTGCCGGCCTTGCGTACGGTAAAGCCCTTTTTTTCCAGAAGGAACTGGGCCAACCGCAGGTTGACCGGGTTATCTTCGACGATCAAAACCTTGCCGGCGGTCACGCCCGGTCCTCCTTCGCCTCTGAACGATGTCCAAGCCCTTGATGGCGTGCAATACGGCATCGGGCTCGGAGAGGCCAGAGGGTATAACGGCGCTCCACGCCGTCGCTGGCACCCTCGGTGAAACTTCACCCAGGGCCAGCAACGCGGGCTGCCCGGGCAGGCCCCGGAGCCCCAGCACCCACTCCGGCTCGGGGGGCGCCAGCACGACCACGTCGGGAGCCGCCGCGCGGGCCTTTTCCAGCGCTTCCTGCAGCCCGGGGGCCCGGAACACCTCGAAGCCCTCTTCGACCAGGGTCGCCGCCAGGGTCGCCAGCGCTCGCCGGTCCCGGTGGACCAGCAGCACCCGGACTCGGTCGCGGCGCCGCTTGATCCCCTGGCCGATCTGGCGGAGCTGATCCTGCATCGTCTTGGTCGCCCACGGCTTGGCGACGAAGCCGACGACACCAAACTGGTCCATCAGCTGCTGGTTCTGGGTCACCGAGCAGATCAGGACGGGGACGTCGGCGGTGGCGGCCCGGGCGCGCAACTCCTGGAGGACCTGCCAGCCGTCCTTGACGGGTAGCACGGTCTCCATGACGACCAGGTCGGGCAGGATCTCCATCGCCTTGCGCACCGCCTCGTTGCCGTCGAAGGCATGTGCTACTCGGAAGCCGACTCCCTGGATCTCGGCCGTCATCCGCTGGCTGCTGGCCGGGTCGTCTTCGACCACCAGCACCAGCGGCAGCTCCATGCTCTCGACCGTCTGCGCGACCTCCTCGACCGCCACCTCGAGCGCTAGCCGCGGCTCGCGCGGGATGGTGAAGGTGAAGATCGATCCTTTACCGAACTGGCTCTCCGCCCAGATCCGGCCGCCATGCATCTCGACGAAACGGCGGCAGAGCGCCAGCCCAAGGCCGGTGCCCTGGTAGCGGCGGGTGTACGACCCATCGATCTGCTCGAACTCGCGGAACAGCTTGGGGAGGTCTTCCGGCTTCATACCGATGCCGGTGTCCTCGACGGAGATGGTCAACTGCTCCGCGGAATCCCTGACGCTCACGGTGATGGTCCCCGGCGCGGGTGTGAACTTCACCGCGTTCGACAGCAGGTTGTAGAGCACTTGCTTGAACTTGCTGCGGTCGGCTTTGATCACGCCGGCCTCGGCGGCGCCCACCATCTTGAGTTGCAGGCCCTGCTGGCGGGCCATCGGCTCCAGGATGGCGGTGACCTCTTGGAGCGCTTGCGTAACCGGCATGTCCTCAGCGTGGAGGTCCATCTTGCCCGCTTCGATCTTGGCCAGGTCCAGGATGTCGTTGATCAGGCCCAGCAGATGCTGCCCGCTGCTATGGATGTTGCGCAGGAACTCGGTGCGCTCGCCCGACGTCAGGTTCATGGTGACGTCGAGGAGAATCTCGCTGAATCCCATGATGGCGTTGAGCGGCGTCCGCAGCTCGTGCGACATATTGGCGAGAAATTCCGACTTGTAGCGGCTCGACTGCTCCAGCTGGCGGTTGACCTGGAGGATCTCCTCGTCGGCCTGCCGCAGCGCGGCATGCTGGCGCATCAGGTAGCGGTTCGAGTCCTTCAGACGCTCGACCAGGCTCTGGCGCTCCGCCCGCAGCCGCTGTTTCTCCAGGTTGCGCTCCAGGAGCTCGCGTAGGCGGTGCAAGTCGATCGGTTTCGCGATGTAGTCGTCGGCGCCGCCACGCAGGGCCTCCGCCGCCACCTGTTCGGAGCCGTAGGCCGTCATCATCACGACCACCGACTCGGGAAAGTCGCGGAGCATCTGCGGCAGAAGGCTCAAGCCGCTTTCCTCCGGCATTTGCACGTCGAGGAAGATGAGCGCGGGGCGCCGGCCATCGAGTTGCCGCCGCGCCTGCGTCGCGTTCGGTGCCGTGACGACGTCGAAGCCCTGTTTCGACACCGCTTTCGTGAGAAAGGCACGGTTGTCGGGATCGTCGTCGATCGCGAGCAGGACCGGTCGCTGTTCCAACTCCGGCTCCGCCCCCAGGAGCATGCGAACCGCCTGGATCAGGTCCTGGCCGGCCGTCAGCTCGCGCCCGGAGCCGGTGGAGAGCGGGCTCAGATCGCTCAAGAAGCGGTCCGCTCCTGCGGCGAGCGCGCGCTTGCCTTCGTCGGCATCGACGTGCACGCCGGCCATGAGCAGCACGGGGATGTTCGTCGTCGCCGGGTTGCTCTTCAAGATCTCGCAGACGCGAAGCCCGTCGATCCGGCGCAGCAAGAGGTTGAGGATGATCGCGTCCGGCAATTCCTCGCGCGCCCGGTCCAGAGCCTCGAGCCCGTCCTGCGCGGAGAGCACCTCGAAGCCTTCCCGCTGGAGCCGGGCGACAAGCGCCCGGAGGCGCTCGGGATCGTCGTCGGCGACGAGGATCCGCCTGGTACCGGTCGGCTCGGTCATGCGACCCTCGGGAGGGGTCCCTGCAAGATCGGATCTCGGGGGGCAGCGGCGGGCATAACCGGATGCCGAGGGATCAGGAAGCGGAAGGTGCTGCCCCGTCCGGGTACGCTCTCGACCCAGATCTGGCCGCCCTGCAACTCCACCAAGCGCTTGGACAGCGCCAGGCCGAGACCGATGCCCTCGTAGCCGCGCGAGGTCGATCCGTCGATCTGCCGGAACTCCTCGAAGAGGCGGGGCTGATCTTCCGGTTTGATGCCGATGCCGGTGTCGACGACCTCGACCACCGTGCCGGCGGTGGTCTCCATCGCCCTGATCGTGACACTCCCGTGGTGCGAGGTGAATTTGATGGCGTTGTTGACGAGGTTGTGGACGATATGGCGAAGGCTCCGGGCATCGAACACGACCTGCATGGCGCGGTCCACCTGCGACGTGACCGTGAGCTCCTTCTGGGTGGCCGCGGCCGCGTTCTCCGAGAGGGCCGCATCCACCGCCTCGGCCACCAGGCAGGGCGCGGGGTGGAGCTCGAGCCGGCCGGCCTGGATATGGGTCAGGTCGAGGATGTCATTGATCAGCGTGAGGAGCTGGCGACCGCTGCTGTGAATTGTCTCGGCAAATTCGGCGCGCTCCGCCTCGGACAGCTCCGGGGTGGTCCGGATGATTTCGGAGAAGCCGATGATCGCGTTGAGCGGCGTGCGCAGCTCGTGCGACATGTTGGTGAGGAACTCGGACTTCATTCGGTCCGCTTCCTGCAACTCCAGGTTGGCGCGTTGCAACATTTCGATGGTCTGGCGTTCCCGCTGAAAGCGGCGCGCGTTGTCGAGCGCTACCGCCGCCTGGTTGGCGAGGATCTGCAGCACCTGCATCAGCGTCGGATCGAAGGCGCGGACCTCACGGAAGTAGACCGAGACCGTGCCGACGAACTCGCGCTCGAGGAACATCGGCAGGCCGAGGGCAGCGCGCCAGCCATACTGCTGGGCCAGCGGATCCAGTGGGAACCGACCGTCGAGCTGAATGTCCTCCGAGAAGACCGGGCGTTGCTCGATCACGACCTGGGTGATGAGGCCGGGTGCCACATAGGTCAGCGCCTCGCCCTGGAGTCGTTGCTCGAACCCCTCCCCCACTTCGACCGCCTGTTCTGCCGGATTGCCGGACTGGGTCAAGGTGATCAGGCAGGTCGCCGCGCCCGAGACGCCGATCACGGCACGGGCGACGCCCTGGAGCAGGGCATTGGGACCAACGGTGGTCGCCGTCAACGCCTGGGAGACCTGGCGCAGCATCTCCATCGAGGTGTCGAGCCGCAGCGCCTGCTGGCGGGTCTGCTCGAAGAGGAAGGTGTTCTGCAGGGAGACCGCGACCTCGGCGCCCAGCGAGGCCGCGAGTTTGACGTCGTAATTGCCGCTGAACTCGCCGTGTCGCTTGTTGGCGAGCATCAGCACCCCGATCGGCCGACCGCCCGAGCCCAGCGGGACCAGCAGCAGGTCACGGTACCCGAACGTCTGCGGCAGCAGCTGGCCAGCCTCGATGTCGTGCAGGCAGTCGGCGATGATGGTCGGCTGCTGGGTGACGAAGACCCGACCGATCAGCGTCGAGGCATTGGCCCCGAAGCGCAATTGATTGAGACGCATCTGGTTGAAGAGCCGGCTCTCCCGCATCCCGGACGGGGCGGCCGGGGCGATCAGGGCCTCGAGCCCGTCCTGATAGAGGAAGAAGCCGCACATCTCGACGTCGAGGAGTTCCGCCAACTTGGTGGTCAGGGTGCCAAGGTCCTCACCGAGCTTGGTGAGGTTGGAGACCGCGGTGGCCACCTCGAAAAAGTGGCTCAGCTCCTGGAGGTTCTGGTCGGCGCGGCGGGAGAGCTCGAGGTTCTGCTGGACCAGCTTGAAGTACTTAAAGGACCAGAAGCCGGTCAACACCATGACCGGCAGAAAGAGGACCGCCAGGAAGTAGGTGACCGGCGAGGGCGCCCACCAGCGTGCCACGTAGATGAGAAAGAGCTCCGTGAGGGCGCCCAAGACCACCCAGAGCCGCCAGTTGAACCGGACCCGGGAGTTGGATGGCAGATACCGCCGTGTTGTGAGGCCCTCTTTCGTCACAGTGCGCGCATTGATTCGACGCGGATCGAGGGCATTGCTTCGCACTACGGCCCGGCCGGGGCGCGCTGCCGCGACCAGCTTTACAAAGGTTTACGGGACCGTCGCGGCTCACGAACGCCGGGAATGTGGGCGGCCCCTTTGCTACTCTCTACACGTGCAGCGAGAGACGGCCTTCAACGTCTCGGCGATCAAGGATACCGTCCTGCGGTCGATCAAGCTCAACCAGCAGGCCTACAACAACCGCGACGCCGATGTGCTTCGCGAGGTCTACCTGGAGCCCATGCTCTCCCAGGTGGCGCACGACCTTTCCGGGGACTTCGAGTCGTTCCCCGCGGCGCGCCTCGACATCACCTGCGAGGTCCTCGACGTTTCCTACACCGCCTATCTGCAAATCGGGAAGGTCGAGCTGTCGGCGTACGGTCTGGAGGCCAGCCCGCAGAACGTCAACGTCACGACCAAGGAGGAGTGGATCTACCGCCTGGTGCCCGATGCCGAAAAGGGTGTCGGCCTGGGGCGCCGCACCACCCACCGCTTCCTCGGCTACTACCACTACACGCTGGTCGACATCGACGGCCGCTGGTGGATCACCGATGTCCAGTCCGCGTCGGAGATCTGGCTGCCTTAGCCTGAGCCCGCGCTCGAAGACTCGAGATCTCGCGCGAGCTGTTCGACGCGCGTGCTGATCTCATCGCGGATGGCCCGCACAGCGTCCAGCGGTTGGTCCGCCGGATCCGCCAGATCCCAGTCGATGTACTTTTTTCCGGGAATGTACGGACACTCGTCTCCGCATCCCATCGTCACCACCACGTCGGCCCACTGGCCCGCCTCGTCGGTCAACTTCTCCGGCCGTCGCGCCGAGAGATCGATCCCCCGCTCGTGCATCGCCGCGACCACGACCGGGTGCACGTGCTCGGCCGGTCGAGTGCCGGCCGAGCGAGACTGGTGCCGACCCTTGGCTATCTGTTCGAAAAGCGCCTGGCTCATTTGCGACCGCCCGGCATTCTGCTTGCAGACGAACAGCACCCGCGCCATCACAGCCTCAGATGAGGACGTCGAGCAGCGCGCGGGTCTTGGGCTCGAGTCGACTGGCCAGCCGGTAGTAGACCCAGATTCCACTTTTGCTGACGTCGACCAGACCGGCTTCGCGCAGCTTCGCCATGTGATGCGAGATCGTCGGCTGGCTCAAATCGAACGCGGCCGTGAAGTCGCAGATACAGACCGGCTCCGGCGAGTGCTTCAGGATGCCGATCATTTGCAGCCGCGTGGGATCGGCGAGTGCCTTCAGTACCTCGACCGACTGCTCGACTTTCGCGCCGGACATCGACATTGCCGGTGGGCAGCAGACGCCCTTGACGCGTTGGGAGGGCGCGGCTCTCACCATCGCAGTCTACCAGTTCCATTGACAACTGTCTATGGGTTTGCTAGGCTTCCATCGACAACCATCAATCACTCCCGGGAGGGATCATGGATACGATTCAGGAGGCCGTGCGCGCCAAATACGCGGAGTCCGCGATCAAGCTACGCGATGGTGCACCCTGTTGTGACTCGAGCTGTTGTGGCGGGTCCGACGCGGCCAGCGAGCCGATCGGCGCCGACGAGTACTCGAAAGCGGAGGTCGCCGAGCTCGGGCTTTCTCTCGCAGACAGCCTGGGCTGCGGCAATCCCACCGCGCTCGCGCAACTCCATCCTGGAGAGATCGTGCTGGACCTTGGTAGCGGCGCCGGCCTGGACGTGCTCCTCTCGGCGCGGCGGGTATCCCCCGGCGGTCATGCCTATGGCGTTGACATGACCGACGAGATGCTGACGCTGGCCAACGAAAACAAAGCGCGAGCGGGCGTCGCCAATGCGACCTTTCTGAAAGGCACCATCGAGGCGATTCCCCTCCCCGGTGCCGCGGTCGACGTCGTCATCTCCAATTGCGTCATCAACCTTGCCGCCGACAAGACGGCAGTGCTGAAAGAGGCATTCCGTGTCCTCAAGCCGGGCGGGCGGCTGGCCGTCTCCGACATGGTCGAGCTGGAGCCGCTGCCGCCGCACGTCAAGTCGGCCATGGATGCCTGGGCCGGCTGCGTCGCGGGCACGATCCCCGTCGACGCCTATCGCGCCGCCGTGCGCGAGGTGGGCTTCGAGGGCGTTGAGATCGAAATCACCAACAGCTTTGGACCGGGCGAAGCCGGCCTGCCGGACGGTTCAGGAAAAATCGGCAGCGCATTCGTCCGCGCATCAAAGCCCTAGGAAAACAAAAAGGCCTGGGCACGCGCCCGGGCCTTCTGGATTCTGGGTTTGTGAGTCTTTAGGCGACGCGCACCCGCGAGGCCCGCGGCCCCTTGGGCGCCGACGCTTCGACGTCGAAGCTGACCTTCTGCCCCTCTTGCAACCCCTCGAACGAGCCCTCGACGGACGACCGGTGGAAAAAATACTCCTTGCCGTCCTCGCCGCTCAAGAATCCGAAACCGCGATCCATCACCAGTCGCTTGATCGTGCCGTTCTGCGCCACGTCTGTCGCTAGCTCCTTCGCAAAGTTATCCCCGGTCGACTTGCGTTTCCTGGGCGTGTCATGACCGGGCTGACTCCGCCCTCGGCCAAGCATATCATGGGTGGTATTGCGACGGCCAAAACCGGCCCGAAGGAGGGGTCCCCTCGATGCGTAGCACGATGCCCGATTTTCCGCTGACGCTCCAGCACTTCCTCTGGCGGGCCACCACCCTGTTCCCTGGGAAGGAGATCGTGACCCGGCGGGAGACCGGCCGGCACCGCTACACCTATGCCGACTTCGGGCGCCGCGTGGCCCAGCTGGCCCACGCGCTCCGGGAACTCGGTATCGGCCCCGGGGATCGGGTCGGAACCCTGGCCTGGAACAACTACCGCCACCTGGAGCTGTACTTCGCGGTGCCCTGCTCGGGCGCGGTGCTGCACACTCTGAATCCGCGTCTGTTCCCTGAACACCTCGAGTTCGTGATCAACGACGCCGACGACAAGGTCATCTTCGTCGACGCCTCGATCGTGCCGGCGTTGCAGCGTGTCGCCAAAAACCTGAAGGGGGTCAAGCAGTTCATCGTGATGGCGGATGGCCCCTCACCCGACGGACAGCTCACACCCGTCGCGTCCTACGAGGAACTCATCGGCGGCCGACCGGCGGTTTATGACTGGCCTCTCCTGGACGAACGGGACGCGGCCGCCATGTGCTACACGTCGGGTACGACGGGGAAGCCGAAGGGGGTTGTGTACAGCCACCGGTCTTCGGTCCTGCATTCGTTCGGGATCGCGATCGGGGGTGGCATCGGCCTCGCGGAGTCGGACAGCATCCTGCCGGTGGTCCCGATGTTCCACGCCAACGCCTGGGGCCTAGCGTATGCGGCCACCATGCTCGGCGCCAAGCTCGTCTTCCCGGATCGGTTTCTGGACCCGGTCAGCCTCACCGAGCTGTTCCGCGAAGAGAAGGTCACCTTCAGCTCCGGCGTGCCCAGCGTCTGGATCGCCCTACTGCAGCACCTGGACAAGACCGGGACCAATCTCGACGGGCTGCGGATGTTCGTCGGCGGATCGGCCCTCCCCGCCGGCCTCTACGACGGCCTGACCCGCCATGGCATCGATACCAACCAGGGATGGGGGATGACCGAGACCTCGCCGGTCGCAGCGGTCGCCACGATGAAGAGCTACATGCCGGAGTCCGATCGCAGGCACGTACGGCTCAAGGCAGGGCTCCCGATTGCCGGCGTCGAGCTCCGCCTCGCCAATGTCGAGACCGGCCAGCCCGTCCCGTGGGATGGCAAGAGCGTCGGCGAGATCCAGGTACGGGGCCCCTGGGTCACCTCGAGCTACTACGGCGGCGTCGACCCCGAACGTTTCACCGCAGACGGCTGGCTTCGCACCGGCGACGTCGCCAACGTCGATCCCGAAGGCTATGCCCAGATCGTCGACCGCACCAAGGACCTCGTGAAATCCGGCGGCGAGTGGATCTCTTCGGTCGAGCTGGAATCGGCCATCATGGGCCACCCCAAGGTGCTGGAGGCGGCGGTGATCGGGGTGCCGCACCCAAAGTGGCAGGAAAGGCCGGTGGCCTACGTGGTCGCCAAGCCCGAGTTCAAAGGCCAGGTGACCCAACAGGAGATCATCGAGTACCTGACCCCGTTGGTGGCGAAATGGTGGTTGCCGGACGAGGTGCGTTTTACCGATGAAATCCCCAAGACGAGCGTCGGAAAATTCGACAAAAAGGTAATCCGCGAACAGGCAATCAAGGCGCCGACGACGACCCGACCATCCGAGTAAGACAAACCGGTGACGGGCCCGGTACAGTGCTGCGCCGGATCGGCAGATCAGCGGATCTTAAATCTGCCCTTAATACTGTCGCGCTAGAACGGAGGCTAGAAGGATGTGACTCAGCAATGGATGCCTCCCCGCAGTTCGAGGCGCTCGTTCCACAGCCGCTGGATGCGGAGGGAATCGAGCGGCGGCGCGAGCTCGAGGACATCCACGAAGAGCTGCTCCTGAGCATCCTGGCCCTCGAGGAAGAGTGGCTGCTCGACAACCGGATCGCCTACTCGCTGCGGCAACGCAAGGCCGCCTGAGCCGTCAGCGCCGGCCTGGCCGGGCCCGCAGCATCGCCATCGCCTGCTCCATCCGTCGCCGCCGGGTCTCCGGACGTTTGGCCCCGGTCACCCACTGGACGAACTCCTTCTTCCGCGTGTAGGCGAGCTTCTCGAACGCCGCGGCCATTGCGGCGTCCGCCTCGAGCACCGCCCGCAGCGCGTCGGGCAGATCCACCGTCCGAAGATCGGCGTCATACTCCAGGCCCACCGTCAGCCGATCGCCCGCCGTGACGCCCGCCGCTTCGCGGATCTCCCGCCGCACCCCGAGGTAGAACTTCCCGCCGTAGACGGCGACGGTGGTGCGGTAGGTAGCGCTGTTGATCGTCACCTTGACTGGTAACCGCTTCTTCTCGCCTAGCGCCGTCATCACCTCGGGCGGGATGCGGATGAAGCAGGCGTCCTGGTCCGACTCGAGGCGACATTCAAAGTGCAACCCGGGCATCAGGCTCATTTTCTGGCAATTTCGCCGCAATAACGCACGTTTTCAGCGTCCGGCCCGTTTGCAACCCTCGACAGGGCCCCCGGCCCACCGGATTTTCAAGACGGAGGACACGATGGCGAAAACTCAAAAATGGACAGCGTCGACGTTCGTCAGCCTGGTACACGAGAATCTCACGGATAAGGGCCACAAGGTCAAGAAGTCGGACCTCAGCTGGGCCGTCAAGGATGCGTTCGAGGCGGCCGTCGCGGCCGGCGCCCGCGGCATGCGCGTGCGTTTCCCCGAGATCGGCGCCCTGGCATCGCGTGACGTCAAGGCCCGCAAGGCAGGGAAAGGCACCAACCCCTTCACCGGCGAATCGATCATGCTGAAGGCTCGGCCGGCGTCGAAGAAGCCGCGCTGGTCGTTCCCCAAGGCCGTCCGCGAGGCCTACACCCGGACGTCGACCCGCAAGGCCGCGTAAGTACACTCGACCGAAGGGCGCCGGGCATGGACCGGCGCCCTTTTGCGTCTCCAACGCTCGTATGGCACCTTCGGCGCCACTCGCGTGGGGCGACGCCCCGTCTTGACAGGATTCGGGTTTCGCTTGACTATGATGGGAGCGATGAAGCGAAACCTGATAGCGGGATTGCTGATTGCCATCGGCCTGGCGTTGATGGCGACCGCCCTCCCCGCGAGTGGCCTGGTACGCCTCGGTTCGTCCGACGTGGCCCAGCCGATCCCGGCCTTGGGGGATCCCCTATCGCCGCCCCACCAGCATCCGAGATTCCTTCCCAACACCAGCAGCACCGGCGCCGGCCCCAGCCAGATCGTGGCCTACCTGTCGATTCCACGGCTCCACATCAAGAACGCCCCCATCTTCGACCGGGGTGTCGACACCAAGGGCAACATGTTGATCGCCAAGGGCTACTCGGTTACCCACTACGCCTTCTCCTCCCCGATCGGGACCGGCAACGCCGTGCTCTACGGCCATGACGACATCGAGGGCAGCGTCTTCGCCAGCCTCAAGGACCTGAAGGCGGGCGACGAGGTGGATGTTGCGGTCGCCGGCGATTCGCCCGTCGTGTACCACGTGACCGCCCGCACGATCGTGGCCCCGACCGCGGTGCAGATCCTGCAGCCCACCAACGACGTCCGGCTCACCCTCTTCACCTGCTGGCCGAACTGGGTCGACACCCAGCGGGTGGTCGTCACGGCGATGCCCGCGACGGCCTAGTGGTTCGTCTCCTGGGGCGGCTCCTGAAAATACTTCAGTAACTCTTCCAGGGCCTTGGCGGCCTCCGGATCGCGAAGCAGTCGCTCCTGCATCTCCTGCACCTGCTTGACGAGCTCCTTGGCCTGTGTCTCCTGGGCAACCTGCAGCAGCACCGGCTGCGTCGCCGCCGAGACGATCATCGTCGCCTGCTGGCGCAGCATCTCGACGCCCTGACACCCGAGGCAGGTGCCCGCATTGTTGCAGTGACAGAGCTGCAGGCGCAGGTTATCGAGTTCGCGCTGCAGGGGCGAGAGGTCAACCGGCTGAGCCATGTCTCAAGCTTAGCCGGACAATGGGACTGTCAGATCTGGGCATCTTCGCGCCGAAACCGGTCCACCAGGAATCGCTTATGCGCGAGCAGCCGGTCCATGTCCCTGCGGTGCACGACTTCCGCGACCTGGCGCATCTCGGCATCGAGGAAATCGAGCTCCTCGACCAGCACATCGAGCGCGGCGCGGCCGTGACTGCCCGGTTGGGACGAAACGTAGCCGTTCGGAAGACGAAGGTACGCTTCCACGGCCGTTGGCAAGTAATCCGAAACCGTCCGCTCGACCAGGTAGAGCTCGGGTGCGCCCAGCGGTAGGCAATCGAGGCGCGGGAGGATCTCGGTGCGGATGGTGAGCTCGATGCGCTGGAGTCGGGTCAGCACCTGCGGAGGAACCCGCCCCGCCGCCGCGCCAATCTGCTCAGCCAGCGACTTTTGCACCCGACGCGGTTCGAATCCGAACCGGCTGACACGCCGGTTACCGCGGACGGAGAGGGCGCCGGCCAGGTAGAGGCCGGCGACCAGCAGCAGACCCTGCGCTCCGACCGGATCAGCCAGGGCGAGCGCGGCGCCCACCAGCGCGAGCGCCGAACCGGCGAGGTTGCGGCGGCTCGTGAGGTAGGTCACTAGCCGGCGCCCAGGAGCGGACGCGGATGCGGGCAGCGACGAACGGTACGGCGCGATGTCGCTTCTCATGGGCCTTCCCCCGTGCTACGACGTGCGCACCGGCAGCTTCAGCTCGTCCGGGATCGGCGTAAGCTCGGTAGCCGGCGCCTCATGCGCCCGCTCCAGGTACGACTGGGCGCGGGCCACCTCCCTGGAGAGCGCATCGATCGTCTGCCGCATCGTTTCCAGCGCCTCGAGCTTGGAGGCGTCGATGGTGTCGATGGTGGCGTAGATATTGGCGAAGGCCGCTTGCAGCTTCTCGATGCTGACGGTCGCGTTCGCCGCTTGGTCATGGACGTGGGCCGACTGCTGACGCAACATCGCCGAGGTGCTCTCGATCATGCTGGCGGTGGTCTCGTTCAGCGCGCCGATCTGATCGAGCACGAGCTTCTGGTTGACGAGCCCCTGCGCCGTCATCACCGCCGTGCGCAGCGCCGACACGGTGGTCGTGGTGGCGCGATCGACGCCCTTGACCAACTCGAGATTGTTTTTGCGGACGAGCTCCAATGCCAGATACCCCTGGGCGCTGACGGCGAGCTGGGTCGCGAGATCCTGGGTTTTCTGGCGCACGTAAAAGAGGCAGTCCTCGCGCAACGTCTTGGCCCGTTCAGGGTCCTTGTCCTGTAGCTCCCGGATGCGGGCATCCATTGCGGAATCGAGCGTGCGGGCCAGGTAGAGGTATTGCTTGAGACGATCCATCACGTCCCAGAGGTTGACTTTCTCCTGCTCGATCGCTGCATTGTCCTTGAGGAGCTCATCCTGGCCGCGGTAGAGCGCCTGGACGATGGCGTTGAGGTGGCCCTGGGCCGACTCGTATTTACCGAAGTAATCGCGCAGCCGGTTGCCCATGGGCAGGATCCCGAACAGACGGCGGCGGTCGAGCAGTCCGCGATCCGACGGGTCGAGGTCTTCAACGGTGCGCCGCAGTTCGAGCAGGGCGCTCGAGACCGAGGACTTGTCCTGCCCGCGCGCGAGTGCGCCGACTGGGCGATCGAGCATTCGGTTGGAAACGCTCGCGGACTGTTTGATTTCCTCGTTACCGAGCGCGTGGATGCCGTCGACCTTCTTCTTGAAGGCCTCCGAACTCGGGTCAGCCGCCAGCAGGGCATCGAGGTAGGTGCCCACGGCCGCGTCGAGACGAGCCGTCGTCTGCGGATCGAGCGCAAGCATCGGGGCGGTGGTAAGAGCGCCCGTTGCTGCCGGGTCGGGAGGGGTCAAGGAAAGATCAGGGTTTGCCTCGACCGTCGTGCGCATGGACTCGCTCCTTTTGCTAGCCCGTGACCGAATACAAGCTGGTTTTTTCCCGAAAATCGGCCGTTTCACACCTAAGCGGTCCGAAAAGGCGGAAATGAATACAGGAGAGGAACGGTAGGCTACAGATGTGAAGACCAGTGCCGTCGACGGCCGCATGTTCATCAACGGCGAGCGGGCCTGGGCACGATCGGGCGCGACCTTCGCTGCCATCGATCCGGCGACGGCCGAAGCGTTTGCCACCGTCGCGCACGGAGACAAAGGCGATGTCGACAGTGCGGTCAAAGCGGCGCGTGCGGCCTTCGAAGGCGGGTGGGCAGGCTTGCCGCCGGCGCGCCGGGTTCGCATCCTCAACCGGCTCGCCAGCCTGCTGCGCGAGCGCAGCCACGAATTCGCCGAGCTCGAGAGCCTCGATGTCGGCAAGCCGTTGCGCCAGGCGGAGGACGACGTCGCGGCGGCTGCCGGCTACTTCGAGTTCTATGCCGGGGTCGCGGATAAAGTCTTTGGCTCGAGCATTCCGCTGGGAGCCGGCTTCGTCGACTTCACGCTTCGGGAACCGCTGGGCATCTCGGCCCAGATCGTTCCCTGGAACTATCCGCTCCGCCTTGCCTCGCGAGGGATCGCGCCGGCCCTCGCGTGCGGCAACACGGTCGTCGCAAAACCAGCGGCAGAAGCGGGCCTCAGCGTGATCAAGCTTGCGGAGTTGGCGATTGAGGCCGGTCTTCCGACCGGCGTCTTCAACGTGGTGATGGGCGGGCGAGAAACCGGGGCGGCGCTCGCCTCCCATCCGGGAATCAACCACATCACCTTCACCGGCTCCGTCCCGACCGGGATCGCAATCATGAAGGCTGCCGCCGACAACGTGGTTCCGGTCACCCTCGAGCTTGGAGGCAAGTCAGCGAATATCGTCTTTGCCGATGCTGACCTCGAGCGCGCCGCCGCCTCCGCGGCGACGACGTTGATGCAGAACTCCGCGCAGACCTGTACGGCGCCGACTCGACTCCTCCTGGAGGAGTCCGCGCACGACCGTTTTGTCGAGGTACTCGGCACGCGGATCAAGAAGATCCGCCTGGGCCGCGGCCTGGACAACCCGGACATGGGTCCGGTGGTAAGCGAGCGGCAGATGCAGCGGGTACTGGGCTACATTGACGCCGGCGCCGGAGATGGTGCGACCGCGCTCACCGGCGGTCGTCGCGCCGACAGCCCCGAGCTCGCCGCCGGTTACTTCATCGAGCCGACGCTCCTCGACCGCGTCGCGCGTGGCACCGTGCTGGAGCAGGAGGAGATTTTCGGCCCGGTGCTGACCGTGACGACGTTCCGGTCGATCGACGAGGCGATCGCCATCGCCAATGGCACGCCCTACGGGCTGGTCACCGGGGTCTGGACGCGCGACCTGAGCAAAGCGCTGACGGTGGCGACGGCGGTCAAGTCGGGACAGGTGCGCATCAACAGCTACAGCGTCGAGGGCAGCATCGGCCTCCCCTTCGGCGGCTACAAGCGCAGCGGTTTCGGACGCGAGCAAGGCGTCGAGGCGCTGGCGAACTACACCCAGCTCAAGAACGTGATGATCAATTTCGGTTGAGCTCGGCGAGGAGGGCGAGTCCATCGAGATCGTCCAGGTTGTACCACTGGAACATCACGCGCTCGATGCCGTGCGCCGACCAGGCCTCGAGCTGTGACGCCGCCTGATCGGGTGTCCCCACGATCCAGCTGCGTCGCCGCAGCTCATCGGGTGCGGCGGCCGGCGGCACGGCGGACAGCGCGCCCAAGAACGACTGCATCCAGCGGCCTTTTTCCGCGACCTCCCCCGCGTCGCGGCCGATCAGGATGCCGCCCATCCAGGAGCGCCGGATCGCCGCGGGGTCGCGCCCGACCGCGCGGCAGTGTTCCTCGAGCTTCGCGCGCTTGACGCGATACACCTCGGGACCCGGGGCATGACTGTTCCACTCGTCGGCTTCGCGAGCCACGATGCGGAGCAGCCGGACTTCGCCGTCACCGCCAATCAAGAGCGGCGGCCCGGGACGTTGCAATGGGCGAGGGTACGCTGCCGCGCCGCGCAGTGGGTAGTAACGGCCGTCGACATCAACCGGTCCGCCCGCCCACAAGGCCTTGATGACGGCGATCCCTTCCTCGAAACGATCGAAGCGTTCCTTCAGCGGCGGAAGTCCGATCCCGAATGCCTCGTGCTCGGCGACGTTCCATCCAGCGCCGACGCCAAGCACCAGCCGACCGCTGGAGAGGAGGTCGACGGCCGTGGCCATGCGGGCGAGCAGCGCCGGATGCCGAAACGTCATCGGACTGACCAGCGGTCCGAACCGGATCCGCTGCGTGTGTTGCGCCAGCGCCGTCAAGGATGTCCAGCACTCGAGCGCGGGCCGCTGCGGCTCCCCCATCAGGCTGAAGAAATGATCGGAACGCCACAGCGAATCGAGGCCGAGCGATTCGACACGATCAGCGATCCGAAACCAGCGCTCCCAGGTCAGCCCCTCCTGGCCCTCGAGCATCACGCCGATCTTCATCGCTGCTGACGTTAGCGCAACGAACCCCGGGGCCACCGCCTGCTAGGCTGGCTCGCACTAGGCACGCCATGCAAGAAGCCGGTTTCCGCCGCACGCTCGGCATCGCCCTGGGGTTGCTCATCGTCCAGTTCCTGCTTGGCACGACGGTCAACCTGTTCGTGAAGATTCCCGCCGACCATCCGGGGACGAATCCTCCGGAGTACTTCGGCGGAGTCGTCACGAGCGTCAGCTGGGCCATCCTGCACGGCGGCCTGTGGTTGACGCTGCACGCTGCGCTGGGACTGGTGCTACTGCTCGCGGCATTGGGCACGCTCGCGCAGGCGATCCGACGGCGCGGTAGCGGACGGATCACGCTCGCGACCCTGGGCTTCGTCGGCGTGCTCGGAGCCGGCTTCAATGGCGGTAGCTTCCTGAACTATCACCAAGACTTCAGCTCGATGCTGATGGCGGTCGGCTTCGCGCTGGCGATGGCGGCGTACGTGGCGCTGCTCTACTCGATGCCGGTGCTGTCGACCGCTCGCAGCGGCGGCCACTAGAAGGCTTCCGGAATAGCGGCTGGCGCCGCGCGGTTAACAAAGGTGCAATGCCCGCCGTAACAGTCGACAATATCCTGACGCTGGCCCGAATCCCGGACTCGGACCGGGCCAGCACGATCGAGCGTCCTGTACTGGCCATCACGACCGCGCCCAAAGGGTTCGAGGGCGAGGGCTTCCCCGTCCGGCGCGCCTTTTACGGCCTCGACCAGCGCTATCTCGACCCCTTCATTCACATGGACCAGATGGGCGAGGTCGAGTACGGCCCGGGCGAGCCGAAGGGCACGGCATGGCACCCGCATCGCGGGTTCGAGACCGTCACCTACATGATCGACGGGACCTTTCAGCACCAGGATTCCACCGGCGGGGGCGGCCTGATCACGAATGGGGCCACGCAATGGATGACGGCGGGCGCGGGGATCCTTCACATCGAACGCCCACCCGAGGCCCTGATCGCGAGCGGCGGCCTCTTCCATGGCATCCAGCTCTGGGTCAACCTTCCCGCTGGTCAGAAGTGGACGCCGCCCCGCTACCAGGACATCGGTGCCACGCGGGTCACCCTGCTCACCTCCCCTGACGGCGGCGCACTGGTGCGCGTGATCGCGGGCGCTGTCGCCGGCCACAGCGGACCCGGCGTCACCCACACGCCGATCACCCTGCTGCACGCGACCATCAATCCCGGAGCCGAGCTGCGCCTTCCCTGGCGCCGCGAGTTCAACGGCCTGCTCTACGTCCTCAACGGCCGCGGAACCGTAGGGGGAAGGCGCGCGCCGATCGGCACCGGACAGCTGGCGGCGTTCGGCGCGGGCGACGCGATCAGCGTCACCGCCGACCTCACGCAGGAAAGCCGTTCACCGAACCTGGATGTCCTGGTCCTCGGCGGCGAACCCATTGGCGAGCCGGTAGCCTGGTATGGCCCCTTCGTGATGAACACCCACGAGGAGCTGGCGCAGGCCTTCGATGACTACCGTCGCGGCCGGATGGGGACGATCCCGGCGGCCCACATCGGCGACTAGGCCCCGGCGCTCGCGCCGCCCGTACCATTCAATCGATGGCGCCTCATTCGTACGCCGGCACGGTGCGGGCGCCCGATTTTCCCGCAGGACTCGACTGGATCAATGTCGCACGGCCGCTGCACATCGCCGATCTGCGCGGCCGACTGGCGATCATCGACTTCTGGACCTTCTGCTGAATCAACTGCATGCATACCTTTCCGCAGTTGCGGAGGATCGAGCGCAAGTACGGGGATCGGGTCATCGTAGTCGGGGTCCACTCGCCAAAGTTCCCGGCCGAGCGCGAGACGGCGAACCTGCGAGAGGCCGTGCTGCGTTACCGGATCGAACACCCGATCGTCAACGACCGCGACTTTGCCGTCTGGAATCAGTTCGGCGGCCGCGCCTGGCCAACGCTGATGTTCGTGGACCCGCAAGGTCGGGTCATCGGCAAACACGAGGGCGAGCTGCCCTTCGAACAGTTCGATCCGCTGGTCGAGGGGATGCTGAAGGAATTCGAGGAGCGGGGGGTGCTCGACCCGGGAGCGGCTGCCATCGAGCTTCAGGAGATCCGGGAGCCAGTGCGCACGCTGAAATTTCCCGGCAAGGTGCTGGCGACGGCCGACGCGCTCTACATCGCGGACACCAACCACCACCGGATCGTGAAGGCCGGCCTCGACGGCTCGATCCAGCGCAGCTACGGCAGCGGCGAGCCCGGACTGCGGGACGGACCGCCCGAGCACGCCGCGTTCCAGCAACCCCAAGGGATGGCGACGTCGGGCACGACGCTCTATGTGGCCGACACCGAAAATCACGCGATCCGGGCGATCGACCTCGAGTCCGGTTTCGTGACGACGCTCGCCGGAACCGGCGTGCAAGCTCTGCGAACCGGCGCCGGGGGACCGGGCCGGTCGACCGCGCTGAGCTCACCCTGGGACCTGGCGCGGGAAGGCCACGTCCTCTACATCGCGATGGCCGGCACACACCAGATCTGGTCGCTCGACCTCGACGCCGGCGCGGTCGCGGCCTTCGCGGGGACCGGCCACGAAGGTCTCCTCGACGGTCCGCTCGAGCAGGCCTGGTTCGCGCAATCGAGCGGCCTGGCCCTGGTCGATGGACACCTGTACGTGGCGGACGCGGAGGTCAGCGCCGTGCGCGACATCGACCTGCGGTCGAGGCTGGTGAGCACCATCGTCGGTGAGGACCTGTTCGTCTTCGGCGACCAGGATGGTAAAGGCGATGCCGTCCGCCTGCAGCATCCGCTCGGGATCACGGCACGCGACGGCGTCCTGTGGCTGGCAGACAGCTACAACCACAAGCTCAAGCGCCTCGAGCCGCGAAGCCGCGCTGTGACGACCTGGTTGGGCAGCGGGGCCGCCGGCCGCGCCGATGGGGTCGGCACGGCGGCCTCCTTCCGGGAGCCCGGCGGCGTGTGCGCCGGGGTAAACGGCCTCTACATCGCGGACACGAATAACCACCGGATCGCCGTTGCCGACTGGGCGACCGGGTCGGTTCGCACGCTGATCGGCGACTGATTCGCCCTCGGTCTTTACGGGGCTCGGGAGCGCCAGTAGAATGGGGCCACCCTGTGGGGGCAGGGCGGAGGTCGGGGAATGCGGACGCTCTCGTTCCTTGGACTCGACGCCGCCGAGCGCCCGCGCTTGAGTGCGACGTCGATCCGTCAGCTTGCCCTGCTGGGGACGGTGGTGCGCTGGCCGGGCCTGTTATTCGCCGCGGTCCTGTCCCTGGTCGTGCCGCCCAAGTCCGCCGTCGGGCTGGCACTGGTCCTCGTGTGGGTGACGGTGTACAACTCCTGGGGCATGATCGCCATCTCGAAAGCCGATGACCACTCGATCCTTCGGATCGGCCGGGCCCTGACATTGCTGGATACCGTCAGCTACTTCCTGGTGCTCTTCGTCTTTGGTGGCGTCCACGAGAGCACGAGTATCTATGCGGCCTACATCCTGCTTATCGTCTGGATGGTCGCCTATGACGGCGCCGAAGGCGCGATGCTCTGCGTCGGCATCTTCGTCGTCGGTATGATCGCGCTCCATGGCGCACTCCAGGCCGTCTACCGCACGGGCTTTGGGGCACAGGACGTGTTGTTGTGGAGCCTGATCATGGTCGTGGCCGGCGCGATCCTGGCGGCCTATGACCGGATCGTGATCGGAGGCGTGCTGCCGCAACCACCGGGAAGCCCAGCCGCGCTGATGGTCGAGACGCCAGTGACCAGCGGTGCCGTCCCGGCCGTCCGGCTATCGCCTCGCGAGCAGGAGGTTCTCCAGCTGGTGTCCGAGGGCTACTCGAATTCGATGATCGCCGGTCATCTCCACCTCAGCGAGAACACGATCAAGACCCATGTCGAAAATCTGCTGATGCGGTTCAACGCTCGCAACCGGGCCGAGGTTGTGGCGGCCGCGTCGCGACAGAATCTGATCTAGAAAACCTTTCCTCCCCCATTCGGCCTCCCCTGGTTGGAACCGTGTGAGCCACATCTTTCATCACCCTGGGGGATACCGGCGGGCGCGTCGGCCACATAGGCTGTTGCCAGTGGGGGCGCCGTTCGACCTGGGGGGTGCTCCGATGGCGACCAGGATGGTGGGGGGTTTCATCCTGGTCGCCTTTCTATTGTGCATCCTGCTCGCCTGGCCTGGACGCCGGCGCTGGCCCCTCTGGTTGATCACTGGCCTGTGCGGGTCGCTCTGCGCCGTGCTGACGCTCAGCCTCACCGACGCCACCGGCTGGGTTGTTCCGTCGCTCCGGCTGGCGGCCCTGGCGCTGGCCGCCGCCTTCCTGGCCGCGGCCGCCCTGCAGGATCTCCGCGACCCGCTGCGCTGACCGATTTCGGCTGATCTCACTCCCATTCCGGCCGATCTCGGCGCCTTGACTGATCCAGAGGTTGTCAGTTAACGTTATATCTATACTGTTGACAACAATCACTGGAGGGAGTGGCAAATGATCCTATTCCTGATCCTCTTGATCCTGGCCGTTGCCGGGGTGGGTGTGTACGCGATCGGGAACACGGGCACGCACGACGTGACGCTCTGGCAGTGGCACTGGTCCGCCGTACCGGATTGGGTTCCTGTTGTGACGGCAGCCGCCGCGATCGGCGTCCTGTTCCTGCTGTACATGGCGTATTCGGGGTTGGTTCACGGTGTGCGAGTCGGCTCGATGCGCAAGCGTGTCTCGACCCGCGAATCGACGATCAACGACCTTCGCCGCGAAAACCAACGCCTCCGCGAAGAGAACGCCCGGGTCCGCAGCGAGCTGCGCGGCATGGACCGCGGCGTGGCGGCGACGAGTGACCGCGCCGTGATGACGACGGACCGCGGTATGGTCGAGACGCCCACACGGGACGCGACGCCCGCCTACCAGGACACCAGCCGCGAGCCGGCCGCGGCGGGGACGGCCGTAGACCGTTCTCGCACCGCGCCTTACCGGCCGCGGGCAACCGTCGGCGAACGCGTCCGCGCCTTTTTCAGCGGACGGGAGCCCGCGGGGTACTGACCCAGCACGTTCGGACAGTCATCCTTTTGCGGACAGGGCCTCGACCGGGGGCCCTGTTTTGGTCCTTTTCGGAATCCCGGCTTGACAGCAAGCCCGCCATGTCAGCTAAATTGATATCGTCGTTAGCAACTCGCGAAAAATCGCGGGCCTGATGTTCGTCTAAGCAGACGTCCCCCGCAAACGTCCAGTTCAAAAGGAGGCGAACAATGCCAGCAAGCGGCAAGCGGGGCTTCGGTTCCATGGATGAAGCAAAGCAACGGGAAATCGCAAGCAAAGGCGGCCAGGCGGCGCACCTGAAGGGGTCGGCGCATGAGTTCAGCCCCGAGGAAGCCCGGCAAGCGGGCAGCAAAGGCGGCAAAGCCGCTCACGAGAAGGGATCCGCGCACGAGTTCTCTTCCGAAGAAGCCCGTGCGGCCGGCCGCAAAGGCGGCGAGGCGTCCAGCCAGGATCGCAACCGGATGGCCGCCATCGGCCGAGAGGGCGGCAAACACTAGTCCAATCCGAAGGAAAGGAGCCCAACGGGTTCCTTTCCTTCGTCATCTTTTCCTCCGCCGCCAGCGCGTCTAGAGCGAAGCGACCAGTTCCTGGATGCGCGCCTCCGACAGCGTGACGTCGGATAGGGTGCCGGCGAAGTAGGCGTCATACGCGGCCAGGTCGAGCAGTCCGTGACCGCTGAAGTTGAAGAGGATGGTCGGCGACTCGCCACGTTCGCGAGCCTTGACCGCCTCGTCGATGACCGCCCGGATGGCGTGTGCCGTCTCCGGCGCTGGAATCGTGCCCTCCGTGCGGGCGAACTGCACCGCCGCATCGAAGACGGTGCGCTGCGGGTAAGCCACGGCGTCGATGAAGCCATGGTCGGCGAGCGCCGAAACGAGTGGTGCCATCCCGTGGTAGCGCAGCCCTCCCGCATGGATACCGTCCGGCACAAAGGCGTGCCCCAGGGTGTGCATCTTGAGCAAGGGCGTCATTCCAATGGTGTCCCCGAAGTCATAGGCGTACTTGCCGCGCGTGATCGAGGGTGAAGCCGCCGGCTCGACTGCCAGAAAGCGCGTTTTGCTGCGGCCCTGGATCCGGTCGCGAAGGAATGGAAACGCCAGCCCCGAAAAGTTGCTGCCGCCACCGACGCAGCCGACCACGACATCAGGCATCGCGGCCGCTCGCTCCATCTGCAGCTGCGCTTCCTCTCCGATGATGGTCTGGTGCATCAACACATGGTTGAGGACGCTGCCCAGCGAGTACTTCGTGTCCTCCCTCGAGGCCGCGTCTTCGATCGCTTCCGAGATCGCGATCCCCAGGCTGCCGGTCGAGTCCGGGCTCTCCGCGCGGATCCGCCGGCCCGCTTGCGTCCGGTCTGATGGGCTGGGCACGACCTCCGCTCCCCAGACGTGCATCATGCTTTTGCGGTACGGCTTCTGCTCGTAGCTGATGCGGACCATGTAGACCATGCACTCCAGCTCGAAGAGCTTGGTCGCGAACGCCAGGGCGCTCCCCCACTGACCGGCCCCTGTTTCTGTCGTCAGCCGCTTGGTGCCTTCCGCTTTGTTGTAGAAGGCCTGGGCGACCGCCGTGTTCGGCTTGTGCGACCCCGCCGGACTGCCGCCCTCATACTTGTAGTAAATCTTCGCCGTCGTCTTCAACTCCCGCTCCAGGCGCGTGGCGCGCATCAACGGAGTCGGGCGCCAGAGTCGCAGCGCGTCCTGAATCGGCATCGGGATGTCGATATAGCGCTCCTGCGAGACTTCTTGCTTGATCAACTCCATCGGGAAAAGCGGCGCCAGGTCCTGGGGACCCACTGGCTGCTTGGTGGCGGGATGGAGCGGTGGGCTACCGGGGAACGGGAGGTCCGCCTGGATGTTGTACCAGCGCTTGGGCATCTCTCCCTCGTCGAGCAGGATCTTATTGGCGACTTCGGGCGCATGAATGCTCATTGCTTGATCCCTCCTGTGGTGCCTAGGTTTTAGCATGGACGACACCCCGATGCAAAGGCCCGACCGGACCGCCATGCTCGCCGCCCTGGAGCGCCTCGTCCGGGCGGAGTCCCCCTCACCCGACAAGGCGCGCTGCGATGGCTGTGCGGATGAGGTGACCGAGCTCTTCCGGGAGCGCACCGGCGTCACCGCCGTTCGGCATCGGCGCAGCAGCGCCGGCGACCACCTGGAGATCCGGATTGGCGACGGCGCCCAGCCGATCGTTGTGCTGTGTCATCACGACACCGTGTGGCCGGAGGGTACGCTGGCGCGCCTGCCATATCGGATCGACGGCGATCGCGTGACCGGCCCGGGGAGCTACGACATGAAGGCCGGCATCGTGGAGACCGCTTTTGCCCTCGAGCAGGCGCGGCCCAAACGGCCGGTCGTCGTGCTGTCGACCTCGGATGAGGAGATCGGCAGCGCGAGCTCGCGGGCGTTGATCGAGGAAACCGCGCGCCAGGCCGTCGCCGTGCTGGTCCTGGAGCCGGCCGCTAGCGGAGGCGCGATCAAAACCGCCCGCAAGGGCATCGCGGATTTCGTGCTCGAGGTCGGCGGCCGGGCCGCCCACGCCGGGGTCGAGCCGGAGAAGGGCATCAGCGCAATCGAGGAGCTCGCCCACCAGGTGCTGGCCCTCAAAGCCCTCGCCCAACCGGCCAGCGGCACCACGGTGAATGTCGGAGTAGTGCACGGTGGAACCCGGCCCAACGTCGTGGCAGCACAGGCACGGGCAGAGGTCGACGTGCGCTTCACGCGCGCCTCGGAGGCGGAGCGCATCGTCGCCGCCATCCAGGGGTTGCGGCCGCGGCTTCAGGGAGCGCAGCTGCGCATCTCCGGGGGCGTCGACCGTCCCCCGATGGAGCGCGGCCCGGGCGTCGTCCGGCTGGCGCAACTGGCGCAGCGCCTCGCGGGTGATGTTGGCTTCTCCCTGACCGAGACCAGTACCGGCGGTGCGAGTGACGGCAACTTCACGGCCGCCATGGGCGTGCCCACGCTCGATGGTCTGGGACCGGATGGCGGCGGCGCACACGCTGACACCGAACACCTGCTGGTGGAGAGCTGGCTGCAGCGTACCCAGCTGCTGCGGCTCCTGATCGAAGCCCTCTAGTCACCCTCATGGGAGGTGTCGCGACTCGAGGAGGCGCCCTGCTCGCGACTTGACGGGGCGTGCACCGCCTGTGTTAGGGTGGACGACGGTCCGTTACGCCTCGTTGTAGTCCATCGCTTTCCTCTCGTCTCGCCACGGACCAGAAGGGGTTGGCGTCGTCGAGTGACGGAGGGAAGGCTTCTTGGGCGTTACATCGTTTATTGGTATTGTGGCAAAGGCTCGTGGCCATATCTTGCGGTTGACCAGCGCTAGACTCCAGGATCTAGTGGCCTCCGATTGGGCCGCGCGGGCGGTCCTGCGTTACTGGCGCCTCCAGAGACGCGCTCAAACCGCACTGGGAGTGGTCATTGAGCATCGGCGGCGACCCTCAGTGAATATTGTTGGTCATTCGCTGGTGCTCGCGCTGGGATTCGTGCTCGTCGTCCCGGTGATGAATGGTCGTCCGGCCCCAACTCGCGTGGTCGCCGCGCAATATTCCGCCTCGGTCACGTGGTCCGGGGCGGCGCGCGCGCGCAATTCCGTGGAAATGCGCGAGGTCGCCAAAGCGGCAACCCTCGAGGACAGACCGGCACCGGCCGTAATCGACCAGTCGCTCGCGGCTCCGACACCGGCCGCGCCGCGGCCGGCAGCGGCGCCCCCGGCGGTCTTCACACCCCCGCCCGGCTCCGGCGGCGATGGACTGGCGGCGATCTACGCCGTCTTCGGTAACAGTCCCGGCCTCAGCTGGGCGTTGCGCGTTGCCAACTGCGAGAGCCACTACAACCCGCTCGCCGTCAACCGCTCGAGCGGTGCCAGCGGGCTCTTCCAGTTCATGCCGGCCACCTGGAACGCGAACTTCCCCGGACAGAACATCTGGGACCCGATGGCCCAGGCGCGAGGGGCGCTCGTCTTCTACAACGCGGGGCGTCAGAGCGCCTGGACCTGTAAATAGGTCGTAGCGGCTCCGCCCAGCCGGCCCGTTAGCATGTGGCGCGTGCCGCCCGGATCATCAGGGTCGCGCGATCTGCCGCCGGCCGAACCATCACCGTCGCGCGATGTAGCGGGGGTCGAGATCCGGCTCGTGCGCACCCACGACGAGTTCGCCGCTTGCGAGGCGATGAGCCGGGACATCTGGGGGGCCGCGGAGCGCAACGTGGTGCCACGCGAGTTGCTGCTGACGATGCAGCACAACGGCGGCCTCGTCCATGGCGCGTTCCTCCCCCAGGGCCGGCTGATCGGATTCTGCTTCGGCTTTCTTGGCAGGCGCGCAGGCCAGCTGCGCCTGTGCTCCCATCAGCTGGGCGTCCTCCCCGAGTTTCGTGGAGGCGGTATCGGGGTCGCCTTGAAGCAGGCTCAGCGGTACGATGCGTTGAGACAAGGATACGAGCTAGTGACGTGGACCTTCGACCCACTGGAGGCGCGCAACGCGTACATCAATCTGCATCGACTCGGCTGTATCGCCCGCCTCTACGATCGCGACCACTATGGGACGATGGAGGACGATCTCAACCGCGGACTGCCCTCGGATCGGCTCGAGGCCGAGTGGTGGCTGAGCCGGGCGAAGCCAGGCATAGCGACTGATCCCCAGGTGATGCTGCGCGTGGGCCCGAACGGCGAGCCGGTCCAGGAGCATGTCGACCTGGGCCCCCGGACGACCACGCTGATCGGTGTGCCGCCCGATTTCCAGGAGGTCAAACGGAGAAGCCTCGAGCTCGCCTTGCGTTGGCGGATGGAGAGCCGGGCGGCCTTTGAGGCTGCCCTCGCCGCTGGGCTCGTTGCCGTCGATTTCCGCCGCGATGGAACCTACGTCATGGCACCCGGTCAGTGAAGATCAACAGCGTCGAGTTGCGCGTCCTGAAGATGCGCCTATTGAAACCGTTTCGCACCAGCTTCGGCGTCCAACAGGATCGCTACCCCCTGCTCGTTCGCTTGGACATCGACGGGCGCTCGCAGTGGGGCGAATGCGTGGCCGGCGAAGGTCCCTGGTATTCATACGAGACGGTCGAGACGGCGTGGCAGGTCCTGAAGGGCTACTTAGTGCCGGCGGTGATCGGTCGCGAGCTGGCGAATGTCGATGCACTGGAAACACTCTTTGCTCCCGTTCGCGGCCACCACATGGCGAAGGCCTGCATCGAAATGGCCTTCACCGCCGCGCTGGCGGAATATGCGCGCAAGCCGCTCGCAACCTTTCTCGGCGGAGTCCGCGATCGGGTGGAGACCGGGGTCAGCATCGGCATCCAGCCGACCGTGGACGAGCTGCTGGACGGCATTGGCGCGAGCCTGGCCCAAGGGTACCGGCGCATCAAGGTCAAGATCGAGCCGGGCTGGGATGTGATGACGATTGGCGCGATCCGCGAACGCTACCCGGAGATCACGCTGATGGCTGATGCCAACGCCGCCTACGGCCTCGACGACGCCGCCCACCTGGCACAGCTCGACCGCTTCGGCCTGTTGATGCTGGAACAGCCGCTAGAAGGCGGCGACCTCGTCGATCACGCGACGCTCCAACGGCAGTTGCGCACACCGATCTGCCTCGATGAGAGCATCGAGTCCGCCCGGGATGCGCGCCAGGCCGTGCAGCTAGGCGCCTGCCAGGTGATCAATATCAAGCCCGGTCGCGTCGGCGGCTTCGCCGAGTCGCGCCGCATCCATGACATCGCCGCGAATGCGGGTCTCCCCGTGTGGTGCGGCGGCATGCTCGAGACCGGCATCGGTCGCGCCTGCAACGTCGCGCTAGCGACCCTGCCGAATTTCCGCCTGCCCGGGGACATCTCAGCCAGCGACCGCTACTGGGCGGAGGACATCGTCGAGCCGCCGTTCGTCCTGCAGCGCGGAGGAACGATCCCGGTCCCGACCCGTTGGGGGATTGGCGTGCGCGTCAAGGTCGACCTGGTCGAGCGACTGACCGTCCGGCGCGAAATGATCGCCGGCTAAAGGAAGAAGGCAGCCAGCGCGACGATCGCATAGACGCCGATCAGTTGCAGGCCCTCCAACCAGTTGCTGTGGCCGTCGCGCGAGATCACAGCAATGATGAGAGTTGCCACGAAGACGGCGCCGATCTCGAAGCCGGTGAACACGAAGTCCATCGGCCGGCCAATGAGGAGGCTGATGTAGACCATCGCCGGCGCGACGAACAAGGCGACCTGGGTGGACGAGCCGACCGCGATCTCGAGGGTGATGTCGACCCTGTTCCGGATCGCGAAGAACACCGCCGACGCGTGTTCGGCGGCGTTCCCGATGACGGGGATGACGATGAGGCCGACGAAGATCGGGGAGATCTTGAGCGCGTGAAGCGCCGGGTTGAGCGCGGAGACAAGCAGTTCTGACTCCAGCCCGACCAGCAGGGCCGCACCGAGCAGCGCGCTGAGCGACTTTGTCCTGGACCATTCAGGGTGCTCGCTCGCCGCCGGGGTGCGAAAGAGATGCGCGCTGGTGAACTGCGTGAAGATGAGCGCGGCCGCATACAGCACGATCAGTGTCGCCGCCACCCCGGCGGACACGATCTCGCGGTCACTGGCCGCTAACGTCGGCGACGTCGCCATGAGGAGCGCCGGCACCCCCAGGCCGGCGACGGCGAGGACGAGGGACCCGGTATGCACGCCAGCGGCGCGCGCACTGAACGCCTGCTCGCCGCAGCGCAACCCTCCCACGAAGAGCGAGAGGCCGAGCACGAGCAGGAGATTGCCGACGATCGAGCCGATCAAGGAAGCCTTGACGACGTCGAACTGCCCGGCGGCGATCAGCAGGACGGCCACGATCAACTCCGTCAGGTTCCCGAACGTCGCGTTCAGCAGACCGCCGAGCTGCGGTCCGACGCACACGGCAAGCTGGTCAGTGGCACGCCCGATCAAGCCCGCGAGCGGAATGATGGCGAGCGCCGCGGTGATGAAGGTCAGCAACGGCTGATGCGTCAGTTCCGCGATCAGCGATGCCGGGATGAAGACGAGCAGCCAGTTGATGGAGGGCCGCAGCCACCGCGCCCAACCAGCCATTGGCCTTCATTATCTCGGCATGACATCCCGCCATGAGATCCCGGCATGACTGGATGGCCGTTTTGCGGGCAAAAGAAAAAGACCTCGGCGATGACCTACTCTTCCAGACCGTTGCCAGCCCAGTACCATCGGCGCAGACGGGCTTAACTGCTGTGTTCGGGATGGGAACAGGTGTTTCCCCGTCGCTATGGTCACCGAAGTCTTTTCCTTCGATCGCTGCAAAGAAAGCTCTTTAGGGACCGCGCAGATTGCGCGATCGACCTCCTGCGCCCACGAGCGCTGAGGAGTGAGATAGATGGTCAAGCCCTCGACCTATTAGTACCGCTTAGCTGAAACGGTTGCCCGTCTTACACCTGCGGCCTATCAACCAGCTAGTCTCGCTGGGGTCTTACCTGGTTAACCCAGTGGGAGACCTTGTCTTGAGGTGGGCTTCGTACTTAGATGCTTTCAGCACTTATCCCATCCGAA
>DASZJR010000005.1:0-4364 GCA_035947855.1 Candidatus Dormiibacterota bacterium | reverse complement strand
GGTAGGCGCAATCGCCACCGCCTGAGCTGAGCCATCTACCGGCGTCCCAGGAGCAATAGCGATGGGTTGCGACGTTGGGGCGCTGGTGGGTGGTGCCGTTGGCGCCGGAGGGGTGGTCGGGGCCGGTGTCGGCACCGGCGTTGGTGGAGCCGTTGGTGGCGGAGTCGGTGAAGGCGTAGCTGATGGAGTTGGCGTCGGTGGGGGTGTCGGAGTCGGTGTCGGTTTCGGCGTCGGGCGGGGCGTTGGCGTGGGCCGCGGAGTAGGTGTGGGCCGTGGTCGTGTCGGCAGGGCAATCGGTTCCGTCGCGAACGGTGTGGGCTGGACACGTGGCGGCGACACCGGACTCGCGGCCCATGCCGGGCCGGCGACGATCACCACGGCTCCGACTGCAGCCCCAGCCACGAGGAACCCGACGGCGAGCACGAGGCCACGCTGGCGCAGGCCCATTCCTTCCTTCCCTCCTGCCGGAAATGCCCCGCCAAACAGGATACCGAGCGTGACGGCAAAAGAACAGTCCGTGACTTCGCGGCGACCCGCCTACCATTAACGGATGGCCACATCCGAGCGTGTTGCCGTCGTGACCGGCGCCAGCTCGGGCATCGGCGAGGCAACGGCGCGAGGCCTGCGCCAGGCCGGGTTCGCGGTCGTCCTCGGGGCCCGTCGGGAAGATCGGCTGATGGCGGTCGCCCGCGAGCTTGGTGGCCGCGGCCTGCCGCTTGACGTGCGCGATCCGGCGAGCATCGCGGCGTTCGTCGACGCGATCACGGCCGAATACGGCCAGGTCGAGATCCTGATCAACAACGCGGGGCTGGCGGCTGGCCTCCAGCCGCTCGCCGAGGGGAATGACGACGACTGGGTGCAGATGATGGAGACCAACGTCCTCGGTCTGCTCCGCATGACCAAGGCCATGCTGCCCCTACTCCGGCGGGCACCCCGCGCGCACATCGTCAACCTGGGTTCGGTCGCGGGCTTCGAGATCTACGTTGGCGGGGTGGGGTATACGGCGAGCAAGCACGCGGTGCGCGCCATCACGAAGACGCTTCGGCTCGAACTCATGGGCGAGCCGATCCGGGTGACCGAGATCGAGCCCGGGATGGTCGACACCGAATTCAGCCTGGTGCGGTTCAAGGGGGACCGCGAGCGGGCCGCCAACGTCTACAGGGGGATGCAGCCCCTCACTGGCGCAGACATCGCCGATTGCATCGTCTGGGTAGTGACTCGGCCGCCCCATGTGAACGTCGACGAGATGGTCGTCAGACCGATCGCCCAGGCCACCGTTCGCGACGTCGCCCGCAACAGCTGAGCTCGCTAGCGGCCAGGCTTATTCACAGGCCTTCCACACAATTCACATCGGCAATTTCGCGTAGGGATGCCACGTCGAGGTGCCTGATTGGGGCCCACTCACCGAGTGGCCAGGAAGCTTGGCCCACGCAACAGTTGACGGCGGCGTAGACAATTGTTATGATAGTCCCGGTATCAATTAACTCATCAAGGTACCAGGGAGGTAATTCATGGCAGTCGTTCACGAGCACGACGACGACGGCGGCTCCAATGCGGCGGTGGTGGCGATCTTCCTGATCGCCTTGATCGTCATTCTGGCCATTCTGTTCTACGGTTTTGCGTACGCCCACTGGTTCGGCGTTGGCGGCAGCACGACCATCATCAACAACCCGGCGTCGAACGCACCCTCGATCGCAGCCTCGGTTTCTCCGTCCAAGTAATTCCAGGCCAGCAAAGAAAAGACCGGCCGGTGCCGGTCTTTTTCATGCCCAGCTGAGCGACCGACGCGCTGGACTGCGCCGTTGACCGCCGCTCCTGTCGGTGTAACGCGGCAACGTCGCTGCATCGCGTATTCGGCACGGTCCTGTAACAAATGGCGCAAGGGTGCCCGAGGACAATGGCCGTCATGCATCTCGTTGAACTCATTCGGCGGTGGGCGGCGCCGTTCGTCGAGAACGACCAGGGCCAGTCGATGATCGAGTACGCGCTGATCTTGGTTCTGATCGCGGTCGTCGTGGTCGTGGTGCTGATCATCCTGGGCAACCAGGTGCAGAACGTCTTCTGCAACATCAGCGGCGCTCTCGGCCAGTAGCCGTCGCGTAGGCTCTTGCCATGCGCGGCGGCTGCAGTCTCGTGATCCTTGCCGGCGGCCTCAGCCGCCGCATGGGTCGCGACAAGGCGAGCCTGCCGGCGGGTGACGGGACGCTGATCGAGCACCTCGTTCGGAGGCTTGCACCGGTCGTCGACGAGACGATCATTGCCGGCGGATCGGGCCGGCCCGCGCTGTCCGGCGTGCGGATGGTCGAGGATCGTCGCCCGGGACTGGGTCCGCTGGCTGGGATGCATGCCGGGCTGGCCGCCGCCAGGTATCCGCAGGTCTGGGTGGTCGGCTGTGATTTGCCCGATGCCAATCCGGCGCTGGCAGCCCTGTTTCTAGGACTCATGGCCGGTTACGACGCCGTCGTGCCGCGCATTGACGCGGAGCCCCAGGGCGTGTGCGCGCTCTACGATCGGGAGCTGGCCTCGCGGATCGACGGTTTGCTGGCGGCCGGCGAGCGACGGGTCAAGGCCTTGCTCGCGGCCAGTAACGTACGCTACGTGACGTCAGAGGAGCTGCGCGCGGTGGATCCGGAGCTCCGCTCCTTCCGCAACATCAACACCCCTGCCGATTACGAGGCCTGGCTCACGACGCAACCGGCTTCGCGCTGAACGCCTCGAGCTGACGCGCCAACTGCGCCGGGTCGGTCGTGGGCGCCTGGCAGACAAAGCCTTCGCAGAGATAGGCGGTTGCCTTTCCATCGAGCGCGCGCCGATCGGCCAGCAGCGGAATGGCCAGGCCGTTGTCGGGAGGGGCAACCGCGACCAGGCGGTTGGGAAGAAATCGCTCCCGGATGACCTCCAGGAATCGGCGGGTCTGCGGGTCCGAAGGTACGCCGATGATGGCTAGCTCGACGGTCCGTCCGAGGTGGAAATCGAGCGCCTCGAGGAGACGCCCGAAGGCGAGCGGCGCCTTGGCCGCGGTCGGTGCCAGCCGCTCGAGCGTCGCCCGCGCGATGTCGACCCACGACGGCTCGCCCAGCAGCATCCCGGCGCGCAACAGCACATCGACCGCCAGCGAGGTGCCGGACGGGATTGCGTTGTCGGTGACATCCTGCGGTCGCGCCACCAGTCGCTCCTGGTCCTGCGCGGTATCGAAGAACGCGCCTTTCGTTTGGTCCCAGAACGCGTTCACCATATCGCCCACCAGGCCCCGCACTTCGTCGAGCCATCGAGGATCGAAGGTCGCTTCGTAGAGTGCGAGCAGCCCGTCGGCCACGGCCGCCTGGTCCTCGAGGTAGCCGGCGAGCGGTGCGCGGCCGTCTTTGTAGCTCCGCCGCATCCGTCCGTCGTGGCGCATGCGCGAGAGCAGGAAGTCGGCGTTCGCCTGCGCGGCCGTCGTGAGGTCGGGCCGGTCGAGCACGCGTCCGGCGTCGGCGACCGCGCGCAGCATGAGCCCGTTCCATCCGGCGATCACCTTCTCGTCGCAATGCGGCCGCACTCGCTGCGCCCGAGCGGCCATCAGCCGGTCGCGGGCCGTATCGAGGATCTCGGTCGCGCCGGCCGCGACCGGGTGCAGGATGTTGCGACCCTCGAAATTTCCCGCGAGGGTGACGTCGAAGGCCGCGGCGAGCACGCCGGCCTGGTCCGCGCCGAGCACGGCCTCCAGCTCCTGCGGCGTCCACAGATAGAAGCGCCCCTCCTCGCCTTCGCTGTCCGCGTCGAGGCTCGAGTAGAAGCCGCCTTCGGGCGATGTCATTTCGCGCAGAACGAACGCCACCGTGTCTTCGGCGACACGTCGAAACGCCGGATTGCGCGTCAGCTGCCAGGCATCGAGATAGGCGCGCGCCAGCAGCGCGTTGTCGTAGAGCATCTTTTCGAAATGCGGCACGAGCCAGTGGTCGTCCACCGCGTAGCGGTGGAACCCGCCGCCCAACTGGTCGTGGATGCCGCCGGCCGCCATCGCGCGCAACGTTTGCAGCGCCATGTCCAGCGCAGCGGGCTGGCCGGTTCGGACGTGGTGACGCAGGAGCACCTCGACGAGCATCGGTTGTGGAAACTTGGGCGCGCCCCCGAAGCCGCCATGGACCGCGTCGAAATCACGCGCCAGTCCGGCGGCGCCCTCATCGAGCAGCGCGGGCGTGAGCGCGCCCACCGCGAGCGGCACCGACGGGCGGTTGAGAAACTCACGGACCTGGGCGGCCGTCTCCTCGACGTCGGCCGGACGCTTCGCGAAGGCGTCGGCGATCGCGGCCAGCACGCGCGGGAACGACGGCATGCCGAAACGATCGCTCGGCGGAAAGTAGGTGCCGGCGAAAAATGGCGTG
>DASZJR010000004.1:0-17875 GCA_035947855.1 Candidatus Dormiibacterota bacterium | reverse complement strand
GATCAGCGTGTCGGGAATCCGGCCTCCGCGTCGCGCATCCGCCGTCTGCCTCTGGAGCGCCCAGGCTTCCTCGTAGGGAACCAGCCCGAGCCTGCGGACGTCCACGGTCAGCCCGCGGCGGCCCGGTCCGGGACCTGGCTGGCCGCGTGGTAGGAGCTACGCACGAGCGGGCCGGACTCGACGTGCCGGAAGCCGAGCTTGAGCGCCTCGACCTTCAACATGGCAAATTCGTCAGGCGTGACGTAGCGCGCGATTGGCAGGTGGTTGGGGCTGGGCCGCAGGTACTGCCCGACCGTCAGGATCTCGACGTCGTGCGCCCGCAGATCGCGGAACACCTGGATCACCTCATCGATCTCCTCACCCAGGCCGAGCATGATTCCCGACTTGGTGTAGACGGTCGCGTCCATCCGCTTGGCCCGCTTGAGCAGCTCGAGCGAGCGCGGATAACGGCCCTTGGGACGCACCTGTGGATAGAGGCTGGGCACCGTTTCGATGTTGTGGTTGAGGATCTCGGGCCGTGCGCGCATCACAATGGCGAGCGCCGCCTCGTCGCCCATGAAGTCCGGGATGAGGACCTCGATGTTGCACTTCGGGATGCGTTTGCGGATCTGCCGGATCGTCCCGGCAAAGATGGCCGCCCCGCCGTCCTCGAGTTCGTCGCGGTTGACCGAGGTGATGACGGCGTGGTGCAGGCCCATCCGCTCGACCGCCTCGGCGACGCGAACCGGCTCGCCGAGGTCGAGGGTGCCCGGCCGGCCGGTTTTGACGGCGCAGAAGCCGCAGGCCCGGGTGCAGGTATCGCCCAGGATCATGAAGGTCGCCGTGCGGGCCTGCCAGCACTCGCCGATGTTGGGGCAGCGCGCCTCCTCGCACACCGTGTGCAGCTCGAGACCACGCATGATGCCCTTCAGCTCGGAATAGTTGTCTCCGCCGGGAAGGCGCACGCGCAGCCACTCCGGGCGCCGGGTATCGATCGGCACCACGGCGTTGCGCTTCGACCGGCCGTAGAACTTAATTGGTGCGACGTCAGCCATGGCTATAAGTATCCCAAAGGTCCGCCGAATTCGGCGTCAATACAACGGGATCTGCTCCGAGAAGCCTTCCAGCCAGCGGCGCACGCCTTGCAGGAAACGGGCGGCGGAGACCCCGTCCAGCACCCGGTGATCGAAGCTGAGGCAGAGATTCATCATCGATCGGATCGCGATCGCGTCCCCCTCGACGACCACCGGTCGCTTGACGATCGCGTCCATCGCCAGGATGCCGGCCTGGGGCGGCGCGATGATCGAGTAGGACAGGATGGTGCCGAAGGTGCCCGGGTTGTTTACGGTGAAGGTGCCGCCCTGGACGTCCGGGATGCCGAGCTTCCCCGCCCGTGCGCGCTTCGCCAGGTCGTCGACCACCTTCGCCAGCCCGGCGATCGACATCCGGTCCGCCTGGTGGATCACGGGCACGATCAGCCCGTCGTCGACCGAGACCGCGACGCCGACGTTGATGTCCTTGTGTAACAACACACCCTGGTCGGTCCAGCTGGCGTTGAGCACGGGCACCGTCTTCAGCCCCTCGACCACCGCTTTGACGATGATCGGCACGAAGGTCAGGTCGATCCCTTCCCGCTGCTTGAAGCTGTCCTTGACCTTCTGCCGGAAGCGCACCACATTGGTCATGTCGACCTCGGCCACCGTCCAGGCATGGGGGATCGTCTGCTTGCTCTTGAGCATGTTGGCGGCAATGGCGCGTCGCATCGGGCTGAGGGGCACCGTGGTCCCGGGCGTTTGGGCCGGCGCGGTCGCGGGAGCGGTCGCCGCTTGCTGCCGCTCGCCGTTCGCGGCTGCCGGCTGGGTCCGATTGGCCACGTACGCTTCGACGTCTTTCTTGCTGATGCGACCGCCGATACCCGAACCTTCGATCCGCGAGAGCTCGGCATCCGAGATCCGGTGGTCTTCGATCAGGGCACGCACCGCCGGTGACAACCGCGTGCGGGTCTCTGCGCCCGCTCCCTCACCCTCCCCCGAAACGGGGGAGGGAACCGCCACCAGTTCCGCTGGCGGAGTCGGCTGTGACTTCTGCGCAGGCGCCGTAACCGCCACCGATTCCTCGATCACCGCGATCTCGGTGCCGACGGTGACGGTCGCCCCTTCTTGGACTTTGATCTCCTTGAGCACGCCGGTCAGCGGTGCCGGGACCTCGGCGTTGACTTTGTCAGTGATGATCTCGACGAGGCCCTCGTATTTCTTGACCTGATCGCCGGGCTGCTTGAGCCACTTCGCGATGGTGCCCTCGGTGATCGATTCACCGAGCTGCGGCATCTTGACCGAGGTCGCCATCTGATACTGGCCTAGACGGCCGCCAGCTCCCTGGCCTTGAGGAGGATCTTCTCCGGATTCGGCATGAAGGCCTCTTCCAGGACGTGATTGAACGGCATGGCCGGCACATCCGGGCCCGTGACGCGCATTACTGGTGCGTCCAGCGCGTCGAACGCATTTTCCATGATGATCGCCATCACCTCGGCGGCAATCCCGGCGAAGGGCGTATCTTCGTGAACCACCAGCACCTTCCCGGTCTTGCGCGCGGTCGCGATGATCGCCTCCCGGTCGATGGGCTTGATGCTGCGCAGGTCGAGCACTTCCGCCGAGATGCCATCCCCGGCCAGTTTCTCCGCCACCTCCAGGCAGTAGGTCAGCATCAGCCCGTAGGCGATCAGGCTCAGGTCCGTCCCCTTGCGCTTCACCTCGGCCTTGCCAATGGGGACGACGTGGTCCCCACTCGGCACCTCGCCTTTGACCAGCCGGTAGGTTCGTTTGTGCTCGAGGTAGATGACCGGATCCGGGTCCCGGATCGCGGCCTTGAGCAGACCCTTGGCATCGGCCGGGGTCCCGGGAGCGACCACCTTGAGGCCGGGGATGTGCGCGAACGTCGCCTCGATGCTCTGCGAGTGATAGAGAGCGCCATGCACGCCGCCGCCCCAGGGCGCGCGGATCACCATCGGCAGATTGAAGTCGCCCGCCGTTCGGTAGGAGAACTTGGCCGCCTCTTCGATGATCTGGTTCATCGCCGGCGCAATGAAGTCGGCGAACTGGATCTCGGCGATGGGCCGCATGCCGTTGACCGCCGCGCCGATGGCGACGCCGACGATGCAGGACTCGGCGAGCGGCGAGTCGATCACCCGAAGCTCGCCGTATTTCTTGTAAAGGCCGTCAGTCGCCAGGAAGACCCCGCCGCGATTGCCGACATCTTCACCGATCACGAAGACGCTCGGGTCGCGCGCCATCTCCTCGTCCATGCCCTCGCGGATCGCCTCGATCACGGTCTTGACGGCCATCAGGGCTTCAGCTCCTGCTTGTAGACGAAGGTGGTGAGGTCGTCCGCCGTCGGGTCGGGCGCCTGCTCAGCGTATTCGGTGGCCTCGTCGACCTGCTGGCTGACCCGCTCGGTGATCTCCTCCTCGACCGCATCGCTGAGGATGCCGGCGTCGCGAAGGTAGGTGGCGTAGCGGTGGATCGGATCCTTCTGCCGCCAGATCGCGACCTCTTCCGCCGGCCGGTACCGCTTGTCGTCATCGTCGCTGGAGTGGGCGGTGAAGCGGTAGGTCTTGACCTCGATCAGGGTCGGCCCCTCGCCGCGGCGGGCGCGCTCGACCGCTTGCCGCGCGGCCTCGTAGCAGGCCAGGACGTCGTTGCCGTCGACCACCACCCCGGGGAAGCCGTAGCCCGCCGCGCGGTCGGCAACGTTCTCGATGGCCATTTGGTGGGACTGCGGCACGGAGATGGCGTAGCCGTTGTTCTCGCAGACGAAGACCACGGCCAGCTTGTGGATGCCCGCAAAGTTCATCGCCTCATGCGTGTCGCCCTGGCTGGCCGCACCCTCGCCGAAGAAGGCCGCCGTCACCGCATCCTCCTTCCGCTGCTTGGATGCCAGCGCCACGCCGGCGGCATGTAGGAGCTGCGTGGCGACCGGGCTGCCGCCGGTCACGATGTGCAAGCGGCGGTTGCCGAAGTGCCCGGGCATCTGCCGGCCGCCGCTGTTGGGATCCTCGCGCCGGGCGAAGAAGGAGAGCATCTGATCGCGCGCCGTCATCCCGAACCAGAGGATGACGCCGGCGTCGCGGTAATAGGGCGCGACCCAGTCGTATCCCGTCCGCAGAGCCGCCGCGATCCCGACCTGGGCGCCTTCCTGCCCCTGGCAGGAGATGACGAAGGGTGCGCGACCCTGGCGGTTGATCAACCACATCCGCTCGTCGACCGCCCGAGCCAGTCGCATCACCTCGTAGATCCGAAGCGCCTGCTCGTCGCTCAAGCCCAGCGACCGGTGGCGGCTCGGGCTGCCCTTGGTTTCGACCTCCGTCGTCTTCAGGGCCATCGGCTAAATGTGGATCGCGACGCCGTCGACGGCCAGCGCGGCCTCCTTGACGGATTCGGAGACGGTCGGGTGCGGCGCGATGCTCGCCCCGATCTCGAAGGGCGTTGATTCGAGGAGCTTCGCCAGCGCCGTCTCGGCGATCAGCTCCGTGGCATTCGGGCCGATGATGAAGACACCGACCAGTTCGTCCGACTCCTCATCGCTGATGATCTTGACGAAGCCTTCGGTTTCACCGAGGATCACGGACTTGGCATTACCGACCAGTGGGAACTTCCCGACCTTGATCTTGAGACCCTGGTCGCGGGCCTGCTTTTCCGACAAGCCCAAGCTCGCGACCTGCGGGTAGGTGTAGGTCGCGCGCGGGACCCGATTGTAGTCGAGCGGCTTGGGGTTCTTGCCGGCGATGTGTTCCATGATGTGCTCGCCTTCGTAATAGGCGACGTGCGCCAGCAGGAAGTTGCCGATCACGTCGCCGGCGGCATAGACGTTGGGATGTCCGGTGCGGTAGTGCTCGTCGGTCTTGATGTAGCTCTTCTCCAGCTGGATGTCCAGTTTTTCGAGCCCAAAGCCGTCGGTGATCCCCTCACGGCCGACCGCGACCAGCATCCGCTCCGCCTCGATCGTCTGGGTCTGGTCGCCGCTCTTGACGGCGACCGTCATCTTGCCGTTGGCCCGCTTGAGCGTGTCCGGCTGAACCTGGCCGCCGGTGAGTACCTTGATGCCCCGCTTGGTGAGGATCTTGGCCAGCGCCTGGCCGACCTCGGCGTCCTCCAGCGGCAATAACGTTGGCAGGAACTCGACGAGGGTGACGTCAGCCCCATAGCCGTTGTAGACGCAGGCAAATTCGGTCCCCACGGCCCCGGCGCCGACGATGACAATCGACTTCGGCATCTCCTCGAGGTTGACGGCATGATCGCTGCTGATCACCCGGTCACCATCCATGGTCAGCCCGGGTAGTGACTTTGGCCGGGAGCCGGTCGCGACCACCAGGTTCTTGGCATCGATCGTCTCGCCGCTGCCGCTAACGACGACCTTGTGCTCCGACTCGATGACGCCCTCGCCCTTGAACACGGTGACCTTGTTCTTCTTCAGCAGAAACTCGGTGCCGCGCCAGAGCTGGTTCACAACGGCTTCTTTGCGTTTCAAGACGGCGGGCCAGTCAACCTCGAGGCCCTCGGTTTTCAGGCCGAGCGCAGCGGCGCCATGGATCTGGTGGGCCAGCTCAGACGAGTGGAGGAATGACTTCGTCGGGATGCAGCCGCGGTGCAGGCAGGTGCCGCCGACCTTCTCCTTCTCGATGACTGCGACCTTGAGCCCCAGCTGGGCCCCCCGAATGGCGCCGACATATCCGGCGGAGCCGCCCCCAATGACGGCTACGTCAAACGCCTCGTCCGGCATACAAAACGATTGTAGGCGACCGCCGGGCGGCGACCTAAGCCCCCAACAGCGCCAGCGCCGCGGCCAGTTGTGTGTCTTTTGCGAAGTCGTTCGGGGTGCGGTCCACCGCATATTCGTCCTGGGCGCTAGCGAGCGTCACCGTCTTGTCAGGGGTGATGCCGGTCTTCTCGATCGAGTGCCGGTTGGGCGTCAGCCAGACGGCGATGGTGAGGTGAAGGTCGCCGTCCCGCAGCGGGAAATCTTCCTGGACGGAACCCTTGCCGAAGGACTTGACGCCCACAAGCTGGGCCCGACCATGGTCTTTGATCGCGCCCGCGGTGATCTCCGAGGCGCTCGCCGAGTTCTCATTGACGAGGACGACGAGGGGGTTGCTGAAGGCGCGACCGGTGCCGGTGACCTTCTTCACATCCTCATGCCCGCCGCGTGACACCAGGATGGTGCTCGTCCCCTGGTTCACGAACTCGCTGATCACGTCGTTGGCGGCGTCCACGTAGCCGCCCGGGTTGTCCCGCAAGTCGAGCACGACCTGGTTGACCGATCCCTTGAGGTTGTCCTTGAGTGCCTGGTCGAACTCGGCTGAGGTTCGGCTGCCGAACTCGAAGATTCGGACGTAGAGCACGCGGTTGTTGAAGATATGGGTGGCGACGCTGGGCACGTTGATCTCCTGTCGGGTGAGGTCGAAGCTCAGCGTCTGGCCGGCCCGGCTGATCTGCAGCTTGACCGTGGTCCCCGCCTTGCCACGAATGTGATTGACGGCGTCGTCGGCGGTCCACCCTTTGGTACTTTGCCCGTCGACGGCCGTGACGACGTCCCCGGCCCTCACGCCCGCTTTCTCCGCGGGGGTTCCCGGGATGATGCTCACCAGCACGATCTGGGTTCCGCTCATCTGCACCGAGGCGCCGATCCCGGCGAACTGGCCGCTGAGGAAGCTCTGATTGGCGAGGTACTCGGCGGGCGTGAGGTAGCGCGAGAACTGATCCCCAAGCGCGCTAACCATGCCGGCGGCGGCACCCTCGGTCAGCGTGACGCCGTTGGCATCGGGTTTGACGTAGTGCTGTTGGATCGTCGTGAAGACGTCGTCCAGCGTGCGGTAATCGACATTGGACTTCGGCGGCGTGTAGAAGAGCAGGGCCTTCGCCCAGTCGGGCGCGAAGGCACCGAATTGAAACTCGGCGAGGCTGCCGGCGTAGAAGGCGCCGATCGCCACAACGAGAAGGATCGCGATGTTCTTGGCTCGGGACATGAGTCGATTATCGTTCCGACCCGGTGTTGAGCCGGGGTGGGGACTTGCCTCGCCGTGCGGCTCGATCACGCCGGCAGGTAGGCGAGCGGGTCCACCGGCATGCCGGCCAGGTCGATCTCGAAGTGGACGTGCGGTCCGGTGGAGTTTCCGGTGCTGCCCTCGTATCCGATGACGGTGTCCTTGTCGACCTGAACGCCGTCGCCAACGGCCCAGCTGGAGAGGTGTCCGTAAAGCGTGGTGAAGCCACCGGCGTGGACGATGACCACGTAGCGCCCGTAACCACAGAGCCCGCCTCCCCAGCTACAAGGCATGGTGAAGTTGTGCACGATGCCGCCATCGGCGGCGTGCACCGGGGTGCCATAGTCGGCGGCGATGTCGAGGCCGCTGTGGAAGTGCTTGTCGGGGCAGGTGGGGTCATAGGGCTCGAAGGGATAGCTGGTACAACCGAATCCCTGGGTGATGACGCCGTCCAACGGCCACTTCCACTTGCCGGACGAGCGCGCGCGGAAGCTTTCGCGGATCAGCGAGGCGATCTGCGCCTGCAACACGGCCCGTTGTGCCTGCATCTCGGCCAGCTGCGCCTGGAACTGCGCCTCGATGGCGGCGATCTGCTGCTTGCGGGCGGCACGCTGGTCGCGCACCGTCTGCAGTTGGGCTTTCTGATCCTGGATCTGCTTGACGACTTGCGCTTGCTCCGCCTGCTTGGCTTCGAGGTCGGCCTTCATCGTCTCGATCGCGGCCCGCTCCTTCTGCAGCTCGGCAAGCTGGCGCCGGTCTTCCCGCACGATGTCGTTGAAGAAGAAGACCCGATTCATGAGGTCGGTGAAGTTGGCGGCGGAGAAGACCAGCTCGAGGCCACTGACCTGGCCGCTCTTGTACATGATCCGCATCCGGTGGCCGAAATCGGCGATATGCTTGGCAAGCTCCGCCTGCTTGAGCGCCAGCTGCTCCTTGGCCTGGTCGACCTGCTGCCCGAGCAGGACCAGCTTTGCCGTCTCCTGGTCGACCTGGGCCTGAACCGAGGTGAGCTGGGCGTCCAGCGCGGCGATCTGCGCCTGCAAAGCGCGCTCCTGGTCGAGTAACTGACGGATCTGCGTCCGCGTGGCGATGATCTGCCCGTTGAGGCCCTGCAGCTGGTGTTGCTTGTCGTAAACCGTGTCTGACACCGTGCTCAACAGCATCACGGTCAACAGCGCGATGGCGAACGCCGCGTGGCGGCGGGCAGGCCTCACTGCTTGAGGAACCGCCTTACTCCCAGATAGCTCCCCATGCTTCCCAGCAGCAGTCCGAATCCGAGCATCGCCGCCAGCACCAGCCGGAGGTAGTAGGGATCGAACGCCAGCGGAACGAAGATCAGCACGCTTTGCAGGTTCACTACCGCGGGGCGGTAACCGAAGCCGACGATGAGCACCGCGACCACCGCACCGACCATACCGACGATCAGGCCCTCGACGATGAAAGGCCAGCGCACGAACCAGTCGGTGGCGCCGACCAGCTTCATCACCTCGATCTCCTTGCGGCGAAGATAGATCGCCGTTCTGATGGTGAGCATGATGATGAAGACGGATAGTCCGGTCAATCCAACAATGAGGACCAGCCCGGCAATCCCTGCGACGCGAGCGAGCAGGATGATCTTGTCGATGACGTTGGGCTCGTAATTCGTGGCCGGCGACTTATCGACCAATGGCGACGAGCGCACTTCCTGGTCGATCGCGGCGAGGTCGCGAATGTCCTTGACGGTCACATCGAGGCTGGCGGGCAGCGGGTTGGTGCCCAGCGTGTCGATCACGCTCGGGTCCAACGCCGGCAGCTGCCGAAACCGTGCCATCGCCTGGTCCTTGGAAACGTAGACGACGCTGGTCACCCGCGGATCACTTTCCAGCTGCAGCTTGAAATCCATGGCACTGCTGAGCGGTGTGGTATCCGCCAGGTAGACGGAGATGGCACTGGCCTTGGTTTTCTCGAGCGCCACGATCTGGTCGAGCGAGTGCAGGACGAGCAGCAGGCTGCCAAGGGCGAGCAAGACCACCCAGACGATGAGCACGCTGGCGATGCTGACGGCGGCATTCCGCCAGAAGTTCTGCCACGCGCTGCTGAAGGCGAAATCAATGCGATTCCAGAGCCGGTGCATGGTACCCTCCTGCATCCTCGTCTCTGACAATCTGGCCGGCATCGATCGCCACCACCCGGCGTCGCATGACATCGACGATCTCTCGGTTGTGGGTCGCCATCATGACCGTGGTGCCGCGGGCATTGATCTGCAGCAAAAGCTGAATGATCTCCCACGAGGTGGCCGGGTCCAGGTTTCCGGTGGGCTCGTCGGCGAGAAAGATCCGCGGGTCATGAACGAGCGCCCGGGCGATCGCGACGCGCTGTTGCTCGCCACCCGAAAGCTGGTCCGGGTACTTATTCTCTTTCCCTTCCAGGCCCACGATGCTGAGGACTTCCTCGACCTTCGGCTTGAGATGACGCAGGGCGCCCTCCGTCACGCGCAACGCGAAGGCAACGTTCTGAAACACGGTCAGGTTGGGGAGCAGCTTGAAATCCTGAAAAACCATGCCGATCTTCCGCCGCAGATACGGGAGATGGCGCCGCTTGAGGCGGCTCAGGTCCTGCCCCTCGATATGGATGGTGCCGGCGGTGGCCTTCTCCTCGCGGATCAAGAGGCGAACCAGCGTCGACTTGCCGGCGCCGCTGGGACCAACGAGAAAGACGAAGTCCTGCTTAGGAATTTCTAGCGTGACGTCGCGGAGGGCGACCGTGCCGTTCGGATAGGTTTTTTGCACCCCCTGCAGGCTGATCTGCGGGACAGCCGGGGCTACCGAGGCCACGCGTGCCTTCGCTGGCAGCAGCGTCGTCCGTGTCGGCTGGGTCGTGATTGTTGCTGGCACGTGAACAAATCCATTCCGAAAGCCGGGGCCACGGCAGGCTGGGCCCTCGCGGGCCGTATGACTCGCGCAGTATAGGGCATCTCGTCGCGCATTGCTGCGTCCTTTCACTCTGTGTCCAAAGCGAATCGGACTACCCTCTTTATACTCAGCCGAATGCCGAACCCGGCCGCGCCACTGGTCCGCGTCGAGCGTGGCGGAGTCGAGGAAGGCATCCATCTCGGCCACGTGGCGGTCGTCGATGCCAACGGCCGGATCCAGGGCAGCCTCGGCGATCCGCAGCACGTCACGTACTTTCGATCGTGCGCCAAGCCCTTCCAGGCGATCGCTAGCCTCGGGACCGGGATCGCCGCGCGTTATGCGCTCGGCACCGAGCACGTTGCCATCATGGCCGCCTCGCACAATGGTGAGCCCCGTCATGTCGAGATCGTCCGCGACCTGCTGCGACGCACGGGGATCGACGAATCGGCCCTGCAATGCGGCGCGCACTGGCCGTATTACGAACCGGCCGCGACGGTGGTGCGGCGCGAGATGGACGAGCCGCTGGCGGTTTTCAACAACTGCTCCGGCAAGCACGCGGGGATGCTGGCGGCCGCGCGCGCGCTGGACGCGCCGCTGGAAACCTACCTCGACGCCGCGCATCCCGTCCAGCAGCGCATCCGCGAGGTGATCGAGGCGTTCACCCGGTGCCCGGCGGCGAACATCCAGTACGGCATCGACGGCTGCAGCGCACCCAACGCCGCTGTGCCGCTCGCCGCCATGGCCCGAAGCTTCGCCGGCCTGGTGAGCTCCAGCGATGAGATCCCGAGGACCGTGGTCGCGGCGATGGTGGAGCAGCCATTTCTGATCGGCGGCACCGACCGGTTCGACACCCGGCTGATGGAAGTCACCGAGGGGCGGCTGCTGGCCAAGGGCGGCGCCGCGGGCGCGCATTGCACCGCCGACCGGCGTTCGAAGCAAGGGCTGGCGGTGAAGCTCGACAGCGGTGATGGCACCTGGACCGCGGTGGCGGTGATGGCGGCGCTCGAGCGTCTCGGTTGGCTCGACGAGGGCGAACGCCAGGCGCTCAGCACCTTTGCCCGCCCGACGCTGCGCAACCACAAGCGGCTGGCGGTGGGAACCGTGCGCCCGGTTTTCCGGGATCTTGTGACGGCCGTGTAACGGCACGCGTGACCCGACCGTGTCGGCGGGTTATACGCGCGTGCGTCGATTGCTGGGCTGGCCTGATCCGCGCCAGGTTGCCCTCAGCGCCCTGATCGGGATCCTGCTGGCGTTCTACGCCTGGCGCTTCCTGCTGCCCCTGCTGGGCCCGCACGCGCCCCGCGCCGACGACTTCCAGGATTACCTCTTCGCGGCCCGGCAGATCACGACCGGCGGTGACCCCTACGCCAATTTCGTCGGCAACCACGTTCCCTGGGATTGGTCCCTGAGCAGCGGCTACCTCTATCCACCGGCCTTCGCCGTGACCCTGATTCCCCTCACCTGGATCTCGAACGACCTCGCCGTCCGGATCTGGTTGTTCCTCATCCAGGCCGCGGTCCTGGCCAGCGTGCTGATCATCTACGGAATGATCGGACGGCCCCGGCGAGCCGAGCTGTTTGTCATCGTGGCGGTGCTGACGACGTTCTTCCCGCTGGCGAACAGCGTTCTCGCCGGGACGATGAACTCGCTCCTGCTGCTGTTATTGACGGGCGCGTGGGCGTGCTGGCAGCGCCGGCGCGACGTCACCAGCGGCATCATGATCGGGGCCGCTGCGATCTTCAAGCTCTTCCCCGCCGCCCTCTTCCCCTACCTCATCTGGCGCCGGCACTGGAAGCTGCTGGCCGCCGCGGTGGTGACCGTCCTGGGCGGGCTCGCGCTGGGGCTGGCGGTCACCTCCTGGGACCACAACATCTATTTCTTCCGCGACATGCTGCCGCACCTGGCGGCGGGCACCGGTTATCGAGAAAACCAGTCGCTGGCGGGGGTCGCCACCCGGCTATGTGATCCCAACACCGCAAACGTCGGAGGCAGCGCCGGCTGGTGCGGCCGGCTGATCGACTGGCCGGCAATTCTTGTGGTCCTCGCCATCGTGCTGCGCATCACCTCCCGCACCTCTCGGTCCGGGCTCGAGTTCGCTCCCGCGATCACCGCCCTGCCGTTGGTCAGCACCGTCACCTGGAGCTTTCCACTGGTGATCCTCATCCTGCCGATCGTCCTGCTGGTCCGGCTGGCCCTGTCCGGCTCGATGTCACGCGGGCAAATCCGGGCGCTGCTGGCCGCCTGGATCTGCTTCTCGGCCGCGCCCGCCATCCACTATCTGCTGATCGTTTATCCCCTTCCCCACTGGGCGGGCTTCCTCGATCTGATCCCACAGGGCATCACGCGGTTGTTGGGCGAGGCCTACTTCATCGGGACACTGATTGTCTTCGCGAGCGTCTGCGTCGCCCTACGAAACGAGCATCGAGGCCAGGCAACCGAGCCCGCGCCCGCAATCGCCGCATGATGAGCGTATGACCTCCGAGATCTTCCCGACCAGGCCGTTTCCTTTCGAGAACGGCGAGTTTCCCCATGATCTGGGAGCGGTTGTCATGAAGACAGTCCTAGAAGGCACACTGCCGGCGCTCCAGGTCGTTCATACAGGGGAGAACCGGTGGGCGATCGCCGACGGCATCAATGATCCGAATGGCATCGATGCCTGCGAGGTCGCCCATATTTGGCACGTCATCAATCAGGACCCGTCGCTTCGACCGCTATCGCACCTCCCTATCGGTTTCCAGGCTGACCGCGAAGCGCCTGGCGAACCTTGGACGGTTACGAAAGCTAACTCGCTGGATTAGGGCCTCTATTAGGCTGCTTTCCCTTCGCGACCCGCGTCGAGCCGAAGGAAGGCTTCCATGAAGTTGTCGAGGTCGCCGTCGAGCACCGCCTGCACATTGCCGGACTCATAACCCGTCCGGTGGTCCTTCACCAGCGTGTAGGGATGCAGGACATAGCTGCGGATCTGGCTGCCCCACTCGTTGGATTGGTGCTCGCCCTTCAGCTCCTGCCGCTGCTCCGATCGCTGCTGCTCGCGCAACGCCACCAGACGCGAGCGCAGCACCTTGAGCGCCATGTCGCGGTTCTTCATCTGCGAGCGCTCGTTCTGGCAGGTAACGATGATGCCGGTGGGCAGGTGGGTCATGCGCACCGCCGACGACGTCTTGTTGACGTGCTGGCCGCCCGCGCCGCTCGACCGGTAGACGTCGACCTTCAGGTCGTCGGGACGGATCTCGATGTCGCCGTCGTCCTCGATCTCGGGGATCACCTCGACGAGCGCGAAGGAGGTGTGCCGCCGGTGCGCCTGGTCATAGGGCGAAAGGCGGACCAGCCGGTGCACGCCGCGCTCTGCCCGCAACCAGCCAAAGGCGCGCTTGCCGGTGATCCGGACCGTGACGCTCTTGTAGCCGGCCTCTTCACCCGGCGCCTCGTCGAGGATCTCGGCGTGCATCTTCCGCCGCTCCGCCCAACGCAGGTACATGCGCAGCAGCATGTCGGTCCAGTCCTGGGAGTCGGTCCCGCCGGCGCCGGCATGGATGCTGACCAGCGCCGGGTGCTCGGCGTAGGGGTTGGCGAAGAGCAGGTCGACCTCCTGCCGACTGACGTCCTTGTTGAGGGACTCCAGGTCCTGCCGCAGCGTGGCTTCGATGTGCCCGTCGCCCTCGGCGATCGCCATCTCGGCAAGACCGATCACATCTCGGGCGCGCGCTTCGAGCTTGTGCCAGACGGAAACCTCATCGCGAAGACCCTTGGCTTCCTGGGCCAGCCGCTGCGCCCGCGGTGGGTCCTGCCAGAGGTCGGGGTCGTTTAGGTCTTTCTGGAGCGTCTCGAGACGAGCGTCCTTCTCGGCGACGTCAAAGATGCTCCTGGAGCTGGAGAATCTTCTTCAGCAGGTCGTTGGCGTTCTCGAGGATCTCGTCCATGGTTAGTGTCCGTGACAGTTCTTGAAGCGCTTGCCGCTGCCGCACGGGCAGATGTCATTGCGTCCCACCCCGGCGAAGTTGAGGCTCTGCGGCCGGAAGGGTGCGCGGCTAGGCGCGGCTGAGCCCGCCGCGTCAGCCTTGGGCGGCCTCGGCGCCTGCGCCACGTCGTCCGGGCGCACCGGGTTGGCGACACTGGCGGCCTTCACGCCGGCGGTTTTGCCCGACGGAGCCTTCTTCTTAGTCATCGCCGGAAATCCTACCCGAACCTGGGCTTCCTGAACCTCGCCAGCTGCGCCCGGGTAAGCTTGCGCGGAGGCAGAGCTGGTGGTCGACAAGTCGAAACTCCCAGGCGATCTATGGGTCCGGATGATGTGGACTCCGAAAGAACCCGCGGGAATCCAGGAGCGGCCCATCGCCCTGATCGGCGACCGCCGGCGTTGGCTGATCGGTCTGACGCCAACGATTCTTGGATTCCTGCTCTTGATCGTGCTCGCGCTGATCCGTGCCCCACTGCTGGTGCTGATCCTCCCGATGGCGCTCGCTGTGGTCGGGGCCCGATACGCCACCGGCGGTCAGGCTGGGTTCTACGAGGTTCGCGACGACGGGAGCCTGGGTGACTTCCTTGGCCGCAAGGCTCCGCTGGGGCTCAGGGAGATGCGGCGAACGAAGTCCTAAGCGCGCGGCCGCGGGGGCCTAGCGGCCGTGACACTTCTTGAATTTCTTGCCGCTGCCGCAGTAGCAGGGGTCGTTCCGCCCAATCTTGCCGGCAGGCTGCTGAGCGGGATTGGCGCCTCCATTGCCGCTTCCCGGGGTGGGCTCGACCGGCCGGGTCGCCGTCGTTGCCGACGGCGGCGGCAGCGTGGGCGGCTCCTTGACCAGCTGCACCCGAAAGACGGTGGTGGCGATGTCGAACTGGATCCCGTTGAGGAGTTCCTGGAAAGCCTGGAACGCTTCGTTCTTGTACTCGACCAGCGGATCCTTTTGCCCGAAGGCGCGCAGCCCGATCCCTTCTTTGAAATGCTCCATCTCGGTGAGGTAGCTGATCCACTTCGAGTCGATCGTCTTGAGTACGACGAACTGCTCGATCTTCCGCATCATCGGCTCGGTCATCTCCGCTTCCTTCGCCTTGTAAGCGGCGTCGGCATACTCCATCAGGCGCTCGACAGCGGCTTCCTTGGTCTCGCCGAACTCATCCGCAGCGAGCTCGCTGAAAGGCGGTAACGGGAAGACCGCGCCCAGCTGTGTGACCAATCCCTCGAGGTCCCAGTTATCGGGGTGGCGTGATTCGCAGTGTTCGTTGACGGCCTCTTCGACCGCCTTGCGGATCCATCCCTGGACCTGCTCCCGGAGATCGGCGCCCTCCAGGACTTTGCGACGTTCGCCGTAGATGATCTCGCGCTGCTTGTTCATGACGTCGTCGTACTCGACCAGGTAACGGCGGGCGTCGAAGTTGTGGCCCTCCACCTTGGTCTGGGCCCCCTCGATCTGTCGCGAGACCAGCCGTGATTCGATCGGTTCGTCGTCGGCGACGCGAAGCATGTTCATCATGCCCTTGATGCGTTCGCCACCAAAGATCCGCATCAGGTCGTCGTCCAACGCCAGGAAGAACCGGGACGAGCCGGGGTCACCCTGGCGGCCTGAGCGGCCGCGGAGCTGATTGTCGATGCGACGGCTCTCATGCCGCTCGGTGCCGACGATGTGGAGCCCGCCACCGTCCGCCACGCCGGGCCCGAGCACGATGTCGGTGCCGCGTCCGGCCATGTTGGTCGCGATCGTCACCGCGCCGGGCTGACCGGCGTTGGCGACGATCAACGCCTCCCGTTCGTGCTGCTTGGCGTTGAGGACCTCGTGCGGCACCCCACGTTTTTCCAGCAGCCGGGCCAGGCGCTCGGACTTTTCGACCGAGACCGTGCCCACCAGGACCGGGCGCCCTTTGCTGGCGACGTCCTGGATCTCGTTGGCCACTGCATTGAACTTCGCGTCCTCGGTCTTGTAGATCAGGTCGGGATGATCCTCCCGGATCATGGGCTTGTGAGTGGGAATCACGACCACCTGCAGCTTGTAGATCTTGTCGAACTCCTCCGCTTCGGTCACGGCGGTACCCGTCATCCCGGCCAGCTTCTTGTAGAGCCGGAAATAGTTCTGGTAGGTGATGGTGGCCAGCGTCTGGGTCTCCTGCTGGACCTTGACGCCCTCTTTCGCCTCGATCGCCTGGTGCAGGCCGTCTGACCAGCGGCGACCCGGCTGCTGACGGCCGGTGAACTCGTCGACGATGATGACCTCGCCGTCCTTGACCAGGTAGTCGCGGTCGCGGTGGAAGAGCGTGGCGGCTTTGAGTGCCTGGTTGATCTGGTGGGCCTCGTCGACGTGTTCGAGTTCGTAGACGTTCTTGATGCCGGTCCAGCGCTCGATCTTCGCGATCCCCTCCTCGGTCAGCGCCGCCGACTTCGTCTTCTCGTCAACGGTGTAATCGTCCGCCGCCAGCCGAGGGATGAGGCGGGCATACTGGTAGTACTTCTCGGTCGACTCCTGGCCCTGACCGGAGATGATCAGCGGGGTGCGTGCCTCGTCGATGAGAATGCTGTCGACCTCGTCGACGATGGCGAAGTTCAGGCCGCGCTGGACGCACTGGGTGAGGTCGACCGCCATGTTGTCGCGCAGGAAGTCGAAGCCGAACTCGCTATTGGTCCCGTAGGTGATGTCCGCCTGGTAGGCCTCGGCCCGCGTGATCGGCCGCAGATGCTGCAGCCGGGGGTCGGGGTGCGTTTCGTCGAGGAAGTCGGGGTCGTAGAGCAACGACATCTCGTGGCCGATGACCGCCACGCTCATTCCCAGCGCGTGGTAGATGGGTGCGTTCCATCCCGCGTCGCGCCGGGCCAGGTAGTCGTTGACGGTGATCAGGTGCGCGCCCTTGCCTTCAAGCGCATTCAGGTACAGCGGCAGCACCGCCACCAGGGTCTTGCCTTCGCCGGTCTTCATCTCGGCGATCTTCCCCTGGTGCAGCACGATGCCGCCGACATGCTGGACGTCGAACGGTCGCAGTCCGATGGTCCGGCGGGCCGCCTCGCGGGCGACGGCAAAGGCCTCCACGTGAACATCGTCGAGGGTTTCGCCTTTGGCCAGGCGTTCGCGGAACTCGGCCGTCTTGGCCTGCAACTCCTCATCGCTGAGTTTCTGGAGCAGCGGCTCGAGTTCGCTGATGTCGGCAACCCGCTCGAGGTGCCGCTTGACCTCCCGCGCGTTGGGATCGCCTAAGACCTTGGTAAGAACGCTCATGGTGTCACGCTATTCCGCAACCAGTAAGCATACCCGCCCCCCGGAGGCCCAAACGGTGACTCGCGCTAATCCAGATCGGCTTCCAGCAGACCGAGCGACCCGTCGTGCCGCCGGTAGAGGAGGTTGAGCTCCTGGCTGTCCTCGTTGAGGAAGAGGAAGAAGATATGGCCCAGCTCCTCCATTTGCTCGCGTGCCTGCTCCTCGGACATGGGTCGCATCTTGAAGCGCTTGATCTTCGCCACCCCGTTCGACCGTACGGCGCTGCTGGCAACCTCGGACGGCTGAGCGGCCGCGGCCGATTTGGACCGGCGATGGTCTTTGAGCTTCTCCTTGTGCTGACGAATCTGCCGGTCCATTTTGTCGACGACGAGATCGACGGCCTCGTTCATGTGTTCCGCCGCCTGGACGGCCTTGAGGATGTTGCCGGTGCGACCGGTGACATGCACGGTGAGCTCGGCGACCTTCATGGTCTCGAGGCTCTTGTTCTTCTCCGTGCCCAGCTCCATGCGGGCTTCCAGGATGTGGTCGAAATGCCGCGTCAGTTTCTCGAGCTTGGCCTGTGCATAGGCCTTCATCTGGGGATCGGCCGCGGACTTCTTGGCCTGGATCAAGATCTCCATGGTGGCCTCCTGCGAGATCTCGAGATGGCTTGAGTATAGCGAGCCTGCAGGGCAAGCCGGGCTGTCGCGCGCACGCCCCGAGCGGTATTACTTGGTCGGCCGCTCGTTGGCTCGGCGATCGGGGAAGACCCGCGACAGCTCCGGCGGGATCGG
>DASZJR010000003.1:0-2283 GCA_035947855.1 Candidatus Dormiibacterota bacterium | reverse complement strand
TCGAGCGCCGTCATCACCCGCTTGAACTCGTCACCGTCGACGGTCTCCAGGCCGCCGCCGGACTCGCGCAGCAGCAAAACCTGGGAGGGATCGTCGGCCGCCTCGACCAGGTAGTAGTGGACATCCTGCACGTCGAACGCGTCATGCAGCCGAAACCGGCGTTCGACGCCGGTCTCGTCGATCAGGGTTATGGGTTCGGAATCGTCAGCCGGCACGCTGGGAGTCCAGGTGGCCTTGGAGCAGCAGGGTCGCCGCCACCCGGTCGACGCTGAGGCGCCGTTTCTCTCGCCGGACCCCTCCGGCGATCAGGGAGCGCTCGGCCGCCGCTGTGGTGAGGCGCTCGTCGACGAGCGCGACCGGAAGACCCGAAGCCTGCCTCAAGCTGTGCGCCAGGCGACGCGCCGCCGCGGCCTCAGGTCCGTGGGTGCCGTCGAGCCGCAGCGGAAGCCCCACGACCAAGCGCTGCGCATCCTGCGCCTTCGCGATCTCGGCCAGCCGCACCGGGAGGGTGTCCGCCGGCTCGGCCGCAATGGTGGCCAGCGCCTGTGCGATCGTCCCGGTCGGGTCGCTCACGGCGAGACCGACCCGCTTCGATCCGGGGTCGACCGCCATGACCCGCACTACGGCGATGGATTAGGCGATGGCGAGGGTGCCGCCGTTCCAGCTGTCGTCGGGGCAGGCGCGTTCTGCTCAACGATGTAGTGCAGCGAGATGCGGCCAATCAGCAGCGGCATGAGAGGCAGGGATAGCGGCTGCTCTTTGATCGCGACCGAGCGGATGGGCAGCCGCTCCAGGAAGAACCGCGCCTGGGCGAGCGGCCTGCCCACGATCTGTGAGCGGATCTTTGCCTCGTCGAGCCGCGGAGCCACGTACGCGGCGGCGCTGCCGACGAAGGTCATGTTGCCGCCCGAGGTGTCATTGAGAATCCGGTACGAGACCTGGATCGGGCTCTCGGTGAGCAGTTGCTGGTCGTTCGGCACCCGTTGGGCCAGGTACGCCTGGTACGCCTTCTGCACGTCGCTGTCGCTGTAGAAGTCGCCTTCGCCGGTGACCGTCATCGTGCCGCTGAAGGACGGCACCTTGTCGTTGGGCTGGTGGTCGGTCGTGTACTGAGGCGCTCCGTAGATGATGGTCTCGCTCAGCTTCTCGCCCGGCTGGCCGGCGCCGACCAGTGTTTGCGCGATGGCCTGGTGCAGCTCCTGCTCGAGCTGCGCACGTCCAGCGTCGAAGTCCGCGACGGTCATTTGAGGGGTGGTGGATGGATCTGTCCCACCCCCGGTCGCCTGGGGGTTGGTCACCGTTAGGCAGCTGAAGTTGTTGTTCTCGACCGTAGTGATGGTTCCCGAGCCAACATTGCCTGCCGACCCGGGCTGGACGGCGATGATGCCGACAGCTGAGCTCACTTGCCCCCAGGGCAAGATGAAGTCGTTGGCGTTCTGCGCGAACGTAATCCCGTTCGTGTTGTCCAGTCGCTGGCCCCGAAGGATCTGGATGCCCGGGCTGTTGTGATTGTTCTTTGCGCAGGTGTTGTCGTAGATCACCTGGCCCTGTGCCGGCGCCAGCGGGACCACGATCGAACCCGTCGTCTTGAAACCCTGAGAGCTCGATTTCGAGATGGCATCGATGCGGACGTGAATGTTCTTGCTGGCCGGCGTGGCCTGGATCTCGACGTCCTTCTGGGTGAAGGGCGCGGCCTGCGCGATCAAGGTAACGGACGCGGACGGGACGTAGATCGCGGCCCCAAACAAGCCGACGAGCAGCAGTGTGGCCGCAGTGATGTACAGCAGGAATCGTCCAGGCTTGAGCTCGGTCGCCGTTTTGGTCAGCAGCCTCGTCGGGGCGGCGATGCCGACATGAGTGGTCGGCGAGCTGGACCTCCGATTCCACCACCGCTTGACCGGCGGCGGTGGCTCTGGCTCGGACGGAATGCCCTCGCCCAGCGCGCCGACGGCGCCGAAGACCGCGAAACCACTTTCCGACGCCATCTTCTGAACGGCCGGGTCGTCGCACACGACGGTGACCCGCTTGCCCAACCGTGCCGCATAGTTGCGCAGCAGCTGAAAGTTGAAGCGGCTCTGCCCGATGCGCGACCGCATCGGCAGCACGAGCATCGTGTCCTCGCCGTTGAATCGGCGTAGACGTTCGACGACCTCAGGAATCTCTTCCTCGGATTCAACGTAAATCGGGTTCGTTGCCATGGCGTTTACAAGTCTCCTGGGGGTCCGTTCAGACCTTTATACCGCCTAGGACCCGTCGCATGACGGTGTTGACGGTGTCCCGCTC
>DASZJR010000002.1:0-1769 GCA_035947855.1 Candidatus Dormiibacterota bacterium | reverse complement strand
GCGTCGAAACCGGCGACGGCCAACCGTTGCCACCACGTGTCATCGGCTTGGAAATCGGCCGGCACCAGCCGCAGCCAGTCCGGGACGCCGAAGCCCAGTTCGACCAGACGCTGCCGCTTCCAGGCCTGGGAACCTGGCTGGTCGACCTCGAACACTTTCAGGCGGGAGGCGATCTCCGGCCGGCGTTGGGCGAAGGTATCGAGACCGGCCCCCAGGATGACGTATTGACCGACGCCGCGATCAGCCTCTTCGGCGACGAGATCCTCGATGAAGCGCGCCCGGGCCACGATGGACGCGCGGAAGGGTCGCGTGAAGTGCGGGTCCATGTCCGGGCGGTCGCGCCAGCCGTCTTCCGGCGCCACCAGCTTGAGGCCGATTTCATCGTCGAGCGCGTGCGGCGGCGGGTCGATCTGGACGTGCATCGCCCGCCACAGGGCCACCCGCACCGCTGTGCTATCCGGTGCCGCGGCTTGTTGATGATCGGACATCGCGTTCATTTTTTTACCTTCGCAGTATGTCAAAAAATCTGCCGCGGCCTGTCGGCACGGGGCGCCGCCGTTCGTCCTCGGGACATCAAACCACCCTCCCACAGGAGACCACCATGCGCAGGATCGTTGTCGCCACCTTCACCAGCCTCGACGGCATCATGCAGGCGCCCGGCGGCCCGCAGGAAGACCCGACCGGCGGCTTCACCTTGGGCGGCTGGACCGCCCCTCATTTCGACCAAGCGCTCGGCGCTTCCCTCGGCGAGATCTTCGGCCGGCCCTTCGACCTGCTGCTCGGTCGCAAGACCTACGACATCTTCGCGGCGCACTGGCCCTACGTCACCGATCCGAACGACCCGATCGCTCCGGTCTTCAACCGGGTGACCAAATACGTCGCATCGCGCTCCAGCCCCAAGTTCGACTGGCAGAACAGCCGGTGGCTGGGCCGCGACATTGTCGCCGCGCTCAGGACGCTGAAGGGCGAGGACGGCCGTGACCTTCTTGTCCAGGGCTCGAGCGACCTGCTGCAGACACTGTGGCGGGAGCGCCTGGTCGACGAACTGAGCGTGCTGATCTTCCCGTCGGTGCTCGGCACGGGCAAGCGCCTGTTCGGCAATGGTGCTGCTCCCGCCGGGCTGAAGCTGCTCAAGTCGCGGTCCTTCCCGACCGGCGTGATCGTAGCGAACTACCGGCCCGACGGCGCGGTGAAGACCGGCGACTTCCAGCTCGCCGAACCGACCGAGGCGGAGCTCGCGCGCCGCCGCACCCTGGCTTGACCGGCGCCTCCTCCCCACGCGTTGCGTGGGGAGGTGTCCGCGAAGCGGACGGAGGGGTCATGCTCTTGCGCTGATAGTCGTGACCCCTCCGTCGCCTCAGCGGCTTGGTTACAAGCCGCGAGACGGCGACACCTCCCCAACTTCGTTGGGGAGGAAGCGGGCCTACTCGGCGCGAACGTAGCCGTAGCGCAGGTTCGAGGGTTCCCGGGCCGCGAGCGTGTACTCCTTCTTGAGCGCCGCGAAGCGGTCCTCGGAGAAGGCCGGCATCCTGGTGTTCTCGGCCTTCTTCACCGTGATGTTGTACATCCGGGCAGCGTTGCCGGAGAAGATCTGCTGCTTGGTGGCGCTGTTGGCGTCGCCAAGGGCTGCGAACCCGTACTTCTTCTGCATGTCCTCCGGGATTTCGAGCCGGCGCATCGCCTCGATCTGCCACTGCGGCGAGCCGTACCACAGCGTGTCGGTGCCCCACAGGACGTGGTCGGCCCCCAGGCCCTTGACCAGCGTGCCG
>DASZJR010000001.1:0-9367 GCA_035947855.1 Candidatus Dormiibacterota bacterium | reverse complement strand
CATGCGCGACGTCAGGGTCTTGCCGCCGATGTTCAGGTAGACGAAGATCTCGCTGCCCATGCTCTCGACGACCTCGACTTTGGCGTTGACCTTAGGCAGGCCATCACGACCCGGGAAGCGAACATCTTTCAAGTCCTCGGGCCGCACGCCCATGATGACCTCCTGGCCCCGGGACGCGCCCGCATCGGAAAGAACCCGCTCGTCGACCGGGATCTGGAAGCCCTCGCCAGTCAGCATCGACTGGCCGTCGCCGCCGATCTTGACCGTCAGGAAATTCATCGCCGGGCTGCCGATGAAGCCGGCCACGAAGAGATTGACCGGGTGCTCGTAGAGCGTCTTCGGCGTGTCGAATTGCTGGACGATGCCGTTGTTGAGCACGACGATCCGGTCACCCATGGTCATCGCCTCGACCTGGTCGTGGGTCACATAGATGAAGGTTGTCTGCAGCCGCTGATGCAGCTTGAGAATCTGGACGCGGGTCTGGACCCGGAGCTTGGCGTCCAGGTTGGAGAGCGGCTCGTCCATGAGGAAGACCTGTGGCTGGCGGACGATGGCGCGGCCTAGGGCCACGCGCTGCCGTTGGCCGCCGGAGAGCGCCTTGGGCTTGCGATCCAGGTACTGTTCGAGGCCAAGGATCTGGGCCGCGTCGCGGACGCGCTTGTCGATCTCGTTCTTCGGGGTCTTGCGCAGCTTGAGCCCGAACGACAGGTTGTCGTAGACCGTCATGTGCGGGTAGAGCGCATACGACTGGAAGACCATGGCGATGTCGCGATCCTTCGGGGCGACGTCGTTGACGACCCGGTCGCCAATCTTGACCGTGCCGTCGCTGATCTCTTCCAGGCCCGCCAGCATGCGGAGGGCGGTGGATTTGCCGGAACCCGAGGGGCCGACCAGGACCACGAACTCCTTGTCCTTGATCTCGGCGGTCATGTCGCTGATGACGACGTTGCCGGGGTAGCGCTTGTACACGTGCTCGTAAGTGACGCCTGCCATATCAAGATTGAGTTTAGGCACCAGTTGCGAAGCGGTCAAGGTTGAGCTTCCCGGTGGATGGCAAACCGAACTGATGTTCGGTGTATCCTGAACGCCGCCACGTTTCCGTGAGGAACGATCGATGCCAACGTTATACGACTGGCATTATTTCGTTGGGAAGGGTCGATTCGTCGACAGCGCAGCCCCCGGGGGAGCGCGCCCAGCCTACCCGAGGGATGTTGATGACACGTGGCAACCGAACCAGAGTCTCTTCCTCGACCCCGGACGCCTTCCGCCGGCCATAACGGCCATACGCGTGGCCTGATTTTCGACTTCGACGGCACGCTGGTTGACAGCTATCCACTGATCGAGGAGGCGTTCGCGCACGTGATGCGGACGCATCGCCTGGACGAGGGCGCGCGCCAGCTCTTCCGGCAGAACCGAGGCCTGCCCCTGCCGGAGCAGATGAAGATCGTCGCGCCAGACATGTGGGAGGAGCTGGTTGCGACGTACCGTTCCGTGGATTCGAGGCTCGGCCATGCGCGCGTGTTCCGCGGCATCCCGACCCTCGTCCGGAAGCTTCATCAAGCCGGTTCGCCGCTGGGGGTCGTCTCCTGTAAGCGGCGGGCGCTGATCGAGGCGGAGCTGGAGGCGTGCGGCCTGCGGGCATTCTTCGACGTCGTGATCGGCTTCGAGGATGTGACGCCGCCCAAGCCGGCGCCGGACCCATTGCTGGCGGCCATTGGCCACCTTGGGTTGTCCCGTGCGAACGCCATCTATGTCGGCGACAGCATGGTGGACCTCGAGACCGGGAGGGCTGCCCGGGTGCGCACCGTGCTCGCGGCCTGGGGTCTGACGCCGGAGCTTCGGGCGGCGTTTCGCCGGCACCGACTGTGGGCGACTCGGCCGTCCGAGATGCTGGCCCTGGTGCTGAACGGCAACGGTCCCAAGCGCGCCGCATAGCGACTGCTCAGTCCGGTAAGCATCTGGTCTGTGGGTGATTGACAGACAGCTGTCGCAGCCGTGCTTCACCATGCCAGCATGGCCGCGTCAGGCGATCGATCGGGGACTCCGCTCGCACGGATCAAGGCCGCCCTCGACGATCTGCCGGGCTGGCTGAGCGCCCAGGACGGCGCGTCGCTCGGCGAGCCCCTGATCGAAATCCGCGGCATCATCGACCGGTCTGAGTCGGTGTTCGCCGATGGCGTGCGCCGCTTCGACAAGTCGGGCGAGTACAAAGCCGACGGCGCGTTATCGGCCGTGGCATGGCTGCGCGCGCGGTGCAACTTGTCCGATGGGGCCGCCGCCGAACGGGTCAACGTCGCGCGCCAGCTCGAGACGCTGCCACAGACTGAAAGGGCCTTTGCCTGTGGCGACGTCGGGTACCAGCACGTGGTGCTAATCGCTCGGGCGGCGCAGAACGTTGGGACTGCGCCAGTGCAACAGGAAGAAACGAACTTGCTCAAGGCGGCACAAACCATGGACCCGGGCCGCTTTGCCGCCGTAGCCAAGGGCTTCGAGCACCGGGTCGATGCGGCGGCAGCGCTGGGGGAGGCCAACCGCGCTTACGAGCGACGGTACCTTCACCTGAGCGAGCCGCAGAACGGCATGGTCCGACTGGATGGCATCGTGGATCTCGAGGGCGGGGCGACGCTGAAGACGGCCCTTAGTGCGCTGATGCCGCCACCGACGAACGACGATCCTCGGACGCCGGGTCAGCGACGCATCGATGCCCTGATCGACCTCGCGCGGCGGCCGCTCGATGGCAGCAAGCTCGGCAGTGTCGGCGGTCAGCGCCCCCATCTGGTGATCACGGCGACCGCCGAGACATTGCTGGGGCTCAAGGGCGCGCCGCCGGCCGAGATGGCTGGTGTCGGACCGATACCGATGGAGACAGCGCAGCGGCACGCGTGCGATCCCAGCGTGAGTTGGCTGCTTGGCCAGGCCGAGCTCGACAGCGAGAGTGCCAGCCACGCCCACCGCCAGATCCCGGCCGCCACCCGCAGGGCGCTGGTCGCCCGCGATCGCGACTGCGTCTTCAACGGCTGTCACCGGCCAGCGATCTGGTGCGATGGCCACCACCTCGTCTGGTGGACACGTGGAGGCAAGACCGCGCTGCCGAACTTGGCACTCGTCTGTGGCCGCCACCACCGCATGCTGCATGAAGAAGGATGGACGCTGGAGCGCAGAGATGGACGCTTCGTGACCATTCCGCCAGCGCGACGACTGATGCCGAGCGCTCGATCGGCCTGAGTCGGCTGACCCGGATCGTCCTCCCAAGTCGGCGGGAGAGATCGACGCTCACGCCAGCGAGAACGATCGTCCCGCGCGGGCTACGGATGGCTGCTAGCATACGGCGGAGCTTCGATGGACGACGCCGCTTACTTTCAAGCGCTTCCCAAGGCCGAACTGCATCTCCACCTCGACGGTTCGGTGCGTCCCCAGACTGTCCTGGAGCTGGCTAAGCAAGGTGGCGTTCTTCTGCCGACACATGATGTCGGAAAGCTCACGGACTTTCTCGAGGCCACCGATCGGACGGCGTCTCTCGTTGAGTACATCGCCTACTTCGAGCTGCCGATCGCGGTCCTACAGACGGTGCCCGCGCTCGAGCGAGCCACGTACGAGCTCTGCGAGGATCTCAAGAACGATAACGTGCGATATGCCGAGATCCGCTACGGGCCCTGGCTGCACGTCCAGCGGGGTCTGTCGCTCACGGACGTGATTCGGGCCGTACTGAACGGCTGGCACGCGGGCCAAAAGTCATTCGGCCTCGAGGGTGGCGTGATCGTGACGGCGCTGCGGGACATGCCGCCGGCCCAGAACGTGTCGCTCGCGCAGATCGCCGGTCGATACGTGGGCGAGGGCGTCGTCGGATTCGACCTGGCCGGCGACGAGGCGGGCCGTCCGCCGATCCTGCACGAAGACGCGTTCCGCGTCGCCCGATCACTGGGCCTGAACATCACGATTCATGCCGGGGAAGCCGCCGGGCCCGAAAGCGTCCGTCAGGCGATTTCGATGGGAGCCGTGCGCCTCGGGCACGGCGTGCGAGCCCAGGAAGACGCGGAAGTCATCGCCATGATCAAAGAAAACGGCGTGCAACTCGACATGGCGCCAACGAGCAACGCGCAGACGAAGGCTGTCCGGCGACTCGAGGATCATCCGTTGAGGCGCTTTTACGAGCAGGGCATCAACGTCACCATCAGTACGGACTCCAGGACCGTCTCTGACGTCACCCTGACGCAGGAATATCAGACAGTCTCTCGGGTTTTGCGCTGCTCACGGGAAGAGATCTGGGCAATGAACCTGCAGGCTCTCGATGGCGGCTTCGGCGACGAAGTCACCCGTGGCCGGCTTCGCCACGAGTTCGTCGACGCGATCGCGAAGCTGCGTCCGGCGGCGCCGACGTCTGGTTAAGGCCCCCCACCCACCCCGACCATCCGCCTGAGGGAGTCTTCGCCAGCAAGTGCTCAAACGCCCGGCGGGACGACGTCCGGTGGCGTGATGGTGCCGTTACGGATCTTGGTGCGCAGATCGAGTACCTGGTTGATGATGTCCTGGGGGACGACGCTGCTGGGCGTGCTAAAACCCGTCGCGTCGTCTTGAAGCGAGAACACCTGCTTGCCAGGTTTGAATTGGCCATTTTTCAGTCGTTCTATCGTCAGCGCAACGGCCCGATCGACGCGCTTTAACGCGCTGGTAATAACCGCGGGGCTGACGAACGCCTGGTCGTTGTTCGAGCCGATGGCATAGCCCGAAGCGTCGTAGGCGGCGTCGATGTAGCCGGAGGCGCAGCGGCCGGTAACTTCAAAGAGAAGATCGGCGCCCGCCGAGATCTGCGTGATCCCCAGCTGCTTGCAGAACGCCGTGTCCTGCGAATCGGAGTATGCAATTTTGAAGATCACGCTCGGATCGGCGTCGCGGGCGCCGGTGACGAAGCCGGCGATATAAGGATCGACACTGGGCCCGTGGTTCGAGCCGAGTACCCCCAGGACGTTGTGGCTGGCGTTGCCGATTTTCTCTTTTTCCATCAAGCCCGCCATTGCGCCGACCAGGTAGGCGGGCTCCTGTTCATTGAACAGCAGGCCGCTGACGTTGCTCAGTTCGGCGGACTGGCCGTTGTCGTCGACGGGCATCGCGTCGACGAGCGCAAACTTTTGCTTCGTATTCGGCTGCGCCGCGTGCCAGACGGCACTCGCCATGTCGATCGATACGGCAATCACGAGGTCCGGCTTGGCGGCAACACAGCGTTGTAGCGCAGATAAGTAATCCGTCGTCGTCTTCGAGGTGATTACCTGAACTGCTGCCCCGGTGCCGCGGGCGCCGTCGATCGCCAGTTGGTTGAACGTATGCGGCGCGGGCCCCTCGATGTTGGTCGCGATGCAGACGTGCGTTTGGGTCGTGTCGGGGGACGCGCTTGGCAGGCCACAGGCCGTAAGAACAAGAGCGAGTAGCATTGCGGCCGCGCGACGGGACACAGGTCAGGACGCCTGGACGCCGGACGCGCCGATTCGCTCGATCGCGTCCACCATGAGATTCCAGAACCTGGCCACGTCGAGCTCCGTCGCAACTTTCGCGTTCGGCGGGCTCAGGCGGCCCAGAAAGTCCGTGACTGTCATGCCGGAAGTGAATTCGCCACGGGTCTCAATGGCCACATGGGCATCGACGCAGGTCATGACGCTTGGATCGATGACCCGGGCGACGGCGCAAGGGTCGTGCACCGGCGGTGAATCGAAGCCAGCATTGCGCCGGTAGGTCTCGCGAAAGAATTCCAAGAGCTGGACAGCAATTTTTGATATTGGCGTGCCGAGGGCGGCGATCCGTTTCAGGATGGCTGGCGTAGCCAGCGCCTGGTGCGTCAAGTCCAGGCCGACCATCGTCAGCGGCCACCCCGCCGTGAAGACTATCCCCGCTGCCTCGGGATCAACGTGGATATTGAATTCGGCCGCTGGTGTCGTGTTGCCCCGGGTGTAGGCGCCGCCCATCAGAACGACTTCGTGCACTTTCTTGACGATCCGTGGCTCTTTACGGACGGCCATGGCGATGTTCGTCAACGGCGCCGTCGGCACCAGCGTGATATCGCCGCTGGATTGCATCAGCAGCTCGACGATCAAATCCACGGCGTGCCGCCCGTCGAGGGGCACCGTCGGTTCGCCAAACGCCGGGCCGTCGAGTCCCGACTCGCCATGAATATAAGCCGCCGTTTTCAGTGCGCGAGTAAGAGGCCGGTCACATCCGGCGGCGATTGGCACATGAATGCCAGCGACGGAACAGACCCGGCGCGCATTGAGGGTCGTCTTGTCAACGGTCTGATTCCCAGCGACCGTGGTGATGGCCAGCAGCTCGATCTCCGGGTTGCCGTGCGCGAGCAAGATCGCCATGGCGTCGTCGTGACCTGGGTCGCAATCCAGAATGATTTTTCTCATGGCTCAGGCCTCGAGTGATGGTACGTCTACGCCGAAAAGCCGATGCAGGTCCTCCAGCCGGGGCAGCGCCGCCTGGGCCCCGACCGAGCTGGTCGCCGCGGCGCCTGCGGCATTCCCGAAACGCACGGCGGCCTCTGTGGGGAGCCCGCGGGCGATCCCGACGGCGAGAGCGCCCATGAATGCGTCGCCGGCCCCCGTCGCATCGATCGACTTGACGGGAAACGGCTCGACGCGATGAACGCCGGTCTCGTCGCAGAAGAGACTTCCAGTGGGCCCCAGCGTCACGATCACGAGCCTCGGGCCCAACGTCCGTAATGCGGCCGCGGTGGTAGACGGGTCATCGTGATCGGCGAGTAGCGTGGCTTCGCGTTCGTAGGCGATGAGCGCGTTGGCCTCGCGTTCGTTGAGGACGAGTGCGTCCAGCTGACGCAAGAGGCCCGGTTCGAGCCGATGGGCGGGCGCGGCGTTGAGCAAGACATGCGCTCCGGCCTTGCGCGCCGCCGTAACGGCCGCTTTGACGGCCGCGACCGGGATTTCCAGCTGCATCGCCAGGACGTCGCCCGCCCCGAGCCTCGAGACGGCGCGTTGCGCGTCCATCGGGCTGACCGTGGCGTTGGCGCCCGGAGCGACGGCGATCATGTTTTGACCGCCGGCCTCGACATAGATCAAGGCGGCACCGGTCGGCGCCGCGGGATCACGCTCGACACCCGACGAGTCCACATGATTGACATCAAGATTCTCGATGAGCCCCGCAGCAAAGCGATCGGTGCCCACGCGACCGACCATCGCCACCTGGCCGCCGAGGCGAGCCGCGGCGACGGCCTGGTTCGCGCCCTTGCCACCCGGATAGCTCGCGAGACCATCGCCGAGGACGGTCTCGCCGGGCTGTGGCAGACGCGGGACGGTTACGACAAGATCCACGTTAAGGCTGCCGAGGACGACAATTCTGGCCATCGATCAAGCTGCCAGCACGCAACCGAGGCCTAGGCCTTCCGGTAAGGCTTGCCGTCCGCCGCCGGGGCCACCGCGCGCCCCATGGCTCCCGCCACGACGATGATCGTAAGTAAATACGGCAGCATGCCCAAGAACTGAAACGGTATCGGCCATCCCACCACCGGGATGTGCCATCCCCAGATCTGGATCTGGCCGGCGAACGCCTCAGCGCCCGCAAAGAGCAGGCAGGCATAGAAGGCGCCCAGCGGCTTCCACTTGCCAAAGATCATCGCGGCGAGTGCGATGAACCCCCGGCCGCCGGTCATGTTGGGCAGAAACTGCCCAATCTGTTGCAACGAAAAATACGTCCCGCCCAGGCCGGCCAGGCCGCCGCTCAGGATGACGGCGACGTAGCGTACGAGATAGACATTGATGCCGACCGTATCGGCGGCCAGCGGATGCTCGCCGACGGCTCGCGTGCGAAGGCCCCAGACGGTTCTAAAAAGCAAGAATTGCACCAGGATGATTGCAATTAGCATCGCGTAGGTGATCGGCTGATGGATGAACAGAATGGGGCCAATCACCGGGATGCTCGAGAGCAACGGTACGTGCCAGGTTGGCAGCACGCCCGGCCCGGCAACTGACGCCTCTTGCAGAAAGCCTTTGAAAAATACCCCCGTGATGCCCAGCGCGAGAATATTGATCACAAAGCCGCTGACGATCTGATCGACCATCAGGCTGATCGAGAGCGCGGCATGGAGAGCTGAGATCACGACGCCGGTCAAGACCCCGGCGAGCACCCCGAGCCAGAGATTGTGGGTTTGAAACGCCACCACGTAGCCGGTGAAGGCGCTCATCAGCATCATGCCCTCGAGCGCGATATTGACGACGCCCGAGCGTTCGCTGATGACGCCACCCAGCGCCGCCAGCGTCAGTGGCGTCGCCTCGTTCAAGGTTGCGGCCAGGAGCCCGACGATGACGTCTATAGCACGCCCTCTTCACTGGCGAGCTTGACGGGCGGCGCGGGGGCCCGGCGCAGCCGGAAGATCCACTGGAAGAGCACTGGGGCGGCGATGAACATGATGACGGTCGCCTCGACGACGGAGATCACGTCGGCACTGACCTGTGTCTGGAATTGCATGAACCGTGATCCGTTGCTCAAGGCGCCAAAGAGAAACGCCGCGGGAAGGATCGCCCAGGGGTTGCTCCGGGCGAGCAGCGCCACGGCGATGGCGTCGAAGCCGTAGCCGGTCGAAAAGCTGGGCGGCATGTAGTGCGCGACGCCGAGGACTTCGTCGGCGCCGGCGAGGCCGGCGAGGCCACCTGAAATGCCCATCGTGGCAAGAATGGTCCAGGCCACCGAAATCCCGGCGGCACGTGCCGCCGTTGCGCTGAATCCCACGGTTCGTATCCTGAAGCCGATCGTGGTCCGATCCAGTAAGAACCAGACGACGGGGATCGACAGTAGGGCGAGTAAGAGCCCGGCGTGCAGCCGGGTGCCCGAGACGAGAATCGGCAGTTGTGCGGCGGGATCGATGTAGGGCGTCCGCGGGGCCGATGACGCCTTGTCGACCATGGGGCCGTTGTTGATCAGGAAATTGACGAGGGCAAACGCAATGTAGTTGAGCATGATCGTGGTGATCACTTCATGGGCGCCAAAACGCGCTTTAAGAATGCCCGGGACGGCAGCCCAGAGAAAGCCGCCAAGAATTCCCGCTAGCAGCGCCAGCAGAATATGGACGATCGCGGGCAGCCCGTGCAGGCTGTAGCCGATGAAGACACCGAAGAGCGCGCCAATGTAAAACTGGCCTTCGGCGCCGATGTTGAAGAGCCCGGCGCGAAACCCCAGCGCAACGCCAAGGCCGAGAAATATATACGGCGTCGTGGCGACCAGGGTGTCGGGAAGCGCGTGGGGATTGATAAAGGCGCCCTGGAACAGGGCATAAAACGATTGCACGGGATCGGCGCCGCTGAGGGCGACGGCCAGGCCGGCCACGGCGAACCCGGCGACGACCGAGATCACCGGAAGCAGGACCGCA